>NZ_APNG01000001.1:0-372431 GCF_040361255.1 Salinisphaera sp. T5B8
TGGCCCGAATCGCGACTGCGCGCTGCTGAGTTTCGGGGCTAATCAAGAACGCGAATACACACGAATAAGACACAAGACAGAGCACGCGAAGGCTGTCGCTGTGCATTCGCGGACCGTTTTCCTTGTTTGAGACGAAAAACCGCCGATGTCGAGGCGTGTGTGACCGACGGCGTAGTGCTGGATCGCCGACACTTGCCCTGATTCAGCGGGCGATCAGGCAAGCAGATTGTCCGCCAATGAACGCGAAGACACGCGAATAAGTCAAAGGACAGGTCAATCGAAGGCGCGTTGATCTACTATTCAAGCCGTCCAGCGGTTTGCATCATCAATCGCTGCCTTGCATTCGCGTTTATTGGCGTGCATTCGCGGACCGTTTTTGTTGTTTCAAGAAAAAAACCGCACAAGTTCCCGTTCATTTGCGGATAACGTATCCAGCCTGACCCACCGGCAGGGAAAGCGCGCCGACGGTAATCCATAATATCTGCCCCGGGTCGGCGGATGATGCACAATCCAGGGTCTTGACTCGAACCGGATCGTGCTCATGTCCGATACCCCGCTGCACCCACGCCAGCATCTGCGTACCCACGACGTTACCAACCAGCCGCCGCCGCTGGTGGATTACAACGCCTTCAGCTCGGATATCGCGCTCATGGAAGCGGTACACCGCGAAGGCGGCGACTGGGGCCAGGACCGGCTCAAAAGCTATGGTGCGATTGCCGGCACGGAACTCATCGAGGTGGGCTTCGAGGCCAACGAACATCGCCCGGAACTCGTCACCTTCGATCGCTACGGCCACCGCATCGATGAAGTACATTTCCATCCGGCCTATCATCGCAGCATGACCCTGGCCAAGGAACATGGCCTGCATGGGCTGACCTGGACCGCCCAGCGCGGGGGCGCCCAGGTGGTGCGCTCGGCGCTGGTGTACATGCACAACCAGATGGAAGCGGGCACGATGTGTCCGATCACCATGACCCACGCCAGCGTGCCCGCGCTGCGCCATGCCCCGGAACTGGCCGAACAGTGGCTGCCCGGCATTCTCGCCAACAGTTATGACCCGACGTTCGCCCCGCACGGCGAAAAATACGGGCTGACCATCGGCATGGGCATGACCGAAAAACAGGGCGGCTCGGACGTACGCGCCAATACCACCCGAGCCACGCCGCGCGCCAATGGCCATTTCGGCCTGACCGGCCACAAGTGGTTCTTCTCGGCGCCCATGTGCGATGCTTTTCTCGTACTGGCCCAGGAAGAAGCCGGCCTGTCGTGTTTTCTGTTGCCCCGCTGGACGGCGGCGGGCGAGCGCAACACGATTGAAATTCAGCGCCTGAAGAACAAGCTCGGCGATCACTCCAATGCCTCGTCGGAGGTGGAGTTCTTCGACGCCGAAGCCTATCGCGTGGGTGAGGCCGGACGCGGCGTGCCCACCATCATCGAAATGGTCTCGCAGACCCGCCTGGACTGCATGCTCGGTTCGGCCGGGCTCATGCGCCAGGCGCTGGTGCAGGCGATTCATCATTGCCGCTATCGCGAGGCCTTCGGCGCGCGCCTGATCGAGCAACCGCTCATGCAGCACGTGCTCGCCGATATGGCGCTGGAATCCGAGGCCGCCATCGCCTATGCCATGCGTGTGGCCCGGGCCTTCGAATCCGACGACGAGCAGGAAAAACTGCTTGCCAGAATTGCCACGCCGGTCGGCAAGTATCTGATCTGCAAAGCCGCCCCGCCGCTGGTCAACGAAGCCCAGGAATGTCTGGGTGGCGCCGGCTATGTCGAGGAATCGATTTTGCCGCGGCTGTTTCGCCAGTCGCCGTTGAACTCGATCTGGGAAGGCTCCGGTAATGTCCAGTGTCTGGACATGCTGCGCGCCATGGCGAAAAGCCCGGCCGCACTGGATGCGCTACAGGCCGAACTCGGCGCCGCCCAAGGCGCGCATCCTGCCTACGACGCCCACTGCAAGGATCTGGAACGCATGCTCGCCCGCGTGGCCGACCAGCCCATGCAGGCCCGCCGGGTCGCCGAGGCCGTGGCCCGCGCCCTGCAGGCAAAGATTCTGCTCACCGGCGAATCCGCCTGGGTCGGCGAGGCGTTCTGCGAGGCCCGGCTGGCCGGCAATCGCGGCATGGCCTACGGCACCCTCGATGCGGATATCGATTTCGCAAGCCTGATCGAGCGCGCCAGCGTCGACCTCGCCGCGGGCTGAATACGGGCTGGGTGTTGGTCTCGCAGCGCCCGGCACCCACAGCCGACCAAGTCCCCTATCTTGATCGTGGGCTTTGGCGCGCCTGCCTTCGCATACGCGCGTTCACTAGTCGAAAACCGCTGTTCGCAGCGCGTAAATAACGAAGCGCGGCAATGCGACTGCGCGCCTATAATCTGCCAATAAAATAGTCTTGCAATAATATTGCTTCGCTATACACTTAATGCCGGACGCGCTTTCCAACGGCATATGAGGTGTAGCTTGGCCCACGTACTCCCGGACTCGATTCGCTGCCGGCTGGGTTACCTGTTGGCCAAGAGCCATCAGCGCCAGGTCCAGTTTTTCGAAGCCCATACACGCGAGATGCAGGTCTCGGGCCGCCAGTACGCCACCCTGCTCTTGCTGGAAGCCAACGATGGGCTGCGCCAGAGTGATATCGCGGAATGGCTGGATCTGGATCGCACGACGGTCACCTATCTGGTCGATAGTCTGGAACAACGCGGCTGGATCGAACGCCAGCGCGATCCAGCCGACCGCCGTGCCCATATCGTGCGTATGACCGCTGCGGGCATGGCCGGGCTCGAGAAGGTCCGCCCCGCGGCGCGTGCGGCCACGCAGGAACTGCTGGCACCACTCAACGACGACGAACAGGCCCAGTTGCGCGCCCTGCTCGCGCGGCTTGTGCCATGAACGCCATGACCGCACGCAAGGCCGTGGCGGCCTGTCTTGTCATAGCCACCGGCGCTACGGCCTGGGCAGGGCCACCGGCCGCGCCGCCGCCGCCGGCCGCCGCATCGACCAGCACACCGGCCACAGCGGCTTTGTCACTACGCGATGCGGTCGATCGGGCCATGGCAGCCAATGTTCAGACGCTGCTGGCCGATGCCCGACGCGACGAAGTGGCTGGCGATCGTCGCGAAGCGCGTGCCGCGTTTCTGCCGCATGTCTCGGCCAACGTCAGCCAGGCACGCCGACAGAACAATCTCGCCGCCCAGGGGCTGGATATTCAGTCGGCGCTGGATTCGCTCGGCCCGGCCGCCCAGAACGCGGACATCAGCGTGCCGGACGTCGTGACCTATAACAGCTTCGACGCACGCGCCGAACTGCGTCAGAACCTGTTCGACTACAGCGCCTGGCAGCAGTACAAAAGCGCCAAGCTCGGCGAGCGGGTCGCCGCCGATCAGCTCGCCCTGGCCCGCGAACAGGTCGCCTCCCAGGCCGCGCTCGACTATGTCGGCGCGCTCGCCGCGCGGGCATCGGTGGATGCTGCTCGGGCCGATCTCGAACTGGCCGATCGCCTGGCCGATCTGGCAGTCGATCAGGAGAACGTCGGCATCGCGACCGGGGTGGATGTCACCCGTGCCCAGACCCGCCAGGCGCGGGCGCGGGCACGCCTGGCTCAGGCACGCACAAACCGCACGCGCGCCGATATCCGGCTGGCACGTACCGTGGGAATGCCTCTGGATACGCCGCTGGCCCTGAGCGACGACCTGCACTACAGCGCGGTGGTCGATGGCGATATCGAAACCGACCTGGACAGTGCCTATGCTAGCCGTGCCGAGCTGCGTCTGGCCCAGGGCCAGCTGGCTGTGCGCCGCGCCCAACTCGCCGGTGCCCGCGGCGCGCGGCTGCCCAGTCTGTCGGCAAGCGCGACCTATGGCGAATCCGGTAATACCTATCACGAGAACGTCGAGGACACCTACACCATCGGTGCCCAGATCGAGGTGCCCATCTTCGACGGCGGCGCGATTAGTGCCCGTATCGACAGTGCTGCCAGCCGGCTGGATCAGCAGCGTATCCGCTATCGCGATACCCGCACCCAGATCGAACAGGACGTGCGCGTGGCGCGGCGCACCCTGCATACCCTCGCTGATCAGGTGCGCGCGGCCGAATCTGCCTTCGAACTCGCCAGTCGCGAGCTGGGCCTGTCGCGCGATCGCTTTGCCGAAGGCATCAGCGACAACGTCGAGGTCATCGATGCCCAGGCCGCGCTGGCCGATGCCCGCAATGGCCGAGTGGCCGCCCTGGCCGACTACACCCGTGCCCGTATCAATCTGGCGGCCGCGCTCGGGCGCGCGAGCCGTTTTCGTCTTTATGAGCCTGCCACGCCATGACCGATTCCACTGAACACGCCCCCGAGGCCGATAACCCGCCGACCAAAAACGGCAAGGGCAAACGCGTGGCCGTGATTGCCTGCACGCTCGTTGTGCTCTGTGCGATTGGCGCCGGGATCTGGTGGTGGCTAAACCGCGACCTGGTGAGTACCGACGATGCCTTCGTTCAGGCCGATATCGTGCAGGTCGCGCCGCGGGTCACCGGCACCGTGGCCGAAGTCTATGTACGCGACAATCAGCATGTCGAAAAAGGCGAGGCCCTGTTTACGCTCGACCCGGCCGACTTTCGCGTGCGTCTGGCCAGCGCCGAGGCCAGCCTGCAGGCAGCCAAGGCGGCCTATGCGGCAAGCCAGCGGGAGCTGGAAGTCACACGTCAGACCAGCGGCGCCGATACGCAAAGCGCCGAAGCCGCCCTCGAAACCGCCCGGGCCGAGGCCAGCCGCGCAGCTGCCGATGCCCAGCGTTACCGAAAGCTCTATGCCAAGCGCGAAGTCTCGCGTCAGCGACTCGATCAGGCCAACACCACGGCCACCTCGGCGGCCGCCCGCGTTCGCGAAGCGCAAGCCCAGCTCAAACAGGCACAAACCGCGCCCGATCAGATCGCACGCAGCCAGTCCCGGGCCGAAAGTGCGCAGGCGCGTATCGCCGAAGCCGCCGCCCAGGTGGAACAGGCCCGGTTGAATCTTTCGTATACCGAAATCCGGGCGCCGCAGGCAGGCAAAGTGGCCCAGAAATCGGTGCTGGCCGGCAGTCATGTCAATGCCGGCCAGGCCGCACTCGCGGTGGTGGCCGACGACCCGTGGGTCGTCGCCAACTTCAAGGAAACCCAGCTTAGTCGTATGCGGGTCGGCCAGCCGGTACGTATCGAAGTGGATGCCTTTCCCGATCGCGAGTTCGAAGGCCGCCTGCAATCGATCCAGTCCGGCACGGGCCCGACCTTTTCGCTGCTGCCGCCGCAGAACGCGACCGGCAATTTCGTGAAGATCGTGCAACGCGTGCCGGTCAAGATCGTGTTCGAGCGTAACGGTCAGCTCGATGGCGTGGAACTGGCGCCGGGCATGTCGGCGGTACCGACCGTGAACGTGGGCGCGCCCGCGAAAGCGCTCGACACGGATCGCCCGGCCACCGCGACCGCCACACCCGCGCAATGAGCGAAACCGCCGCCGCGCCGCCCGAGGCGGCTCAGTATCCGGCCAATCGCTGGCTGATCGCGGCGGTGGTGGGTCTGGCGGCGTTCATGGAGGTACTCGATATCTCCATCGCCAACGTGTCGCTGTCGCATATCGCGGGTAGCCTGTCGGCGAGCCAGGAAGAAGCGACCTGGGTGCTCACCTCCTATCTGGTGGCCAATGCCATCGTACTGCCGGTGTCCGGCTGGTTTTCGCAAGTGCTCGGGCGCAAACGCTTCTTTCTGGTGTCGATCGTGGTGTTTTCGATCGCCTCGCTGGCCTGCGGTCTCGCCCCGTCGCTGAGCTGGCTGATTGTGTTTCGTATATTGCAGGGCCTGGGCGGCGGCGGTCTGCAGCCGGTGTCGCAGGCGATCCTCGCGGATTCGTTTCCGCCGCGCCAGCGCGGCATGGCGTTTGCCATCTACGGCGTGGCGGTGGTGTTCGCGCCCGCCATCGGCCCGGCGATGGGTGGCTACATTACCGATCATGCCAGCTGGCACTGGATCTTTTTGCTCAACGTGCCGGTCGGCATCGTGCTGCTCATCCTCGCCGGCGCTCTGGTGAAGGATTCGGCCGCCTACGAGGCTGCCCGCCGCGCCAAGCTGGCCGATGGCTTTCGTATCGACTATATCGGCTTCGCCCTGCTGGCATTCGGGTTGGGCTGTCTACAGATCATGCTCGACAAGGGCCAGCAGAACGACTGGTTCGAATCGCAGTTCATCCTGGTCAACGGCATCATCGCGGCGCTGTGTCTGGGCGCGCTCATCTGCTGGGAGCCTTTCCAGAAACATCCGATCATGGATCTGCGGCTGTTTCGCTTTTCCAACTTCGCCTTCGCCAACGTGCTGATGTTCATGCTCGGCTTCGTGCTGCTGGGCTCGACGCTGCTGATTCCGCAGTTCGTCCAGTCCGCGCTCGGCTATACCTCGACGCTGGCCGGGCTTGTGATCTCGCCCGGCGGTTTCGCCATCGTGCTGATGATGCCGGTGGTGGGCTTTCTCTCCAACAAGGTCGAGGCGCGCTGGCTGATCGCCTTCGGGCTGGTGGTGGTCGCGGCCTCGATGTTTCATCTGGCCAGCTTCAATCTCGATGTCAGTTTCAACGAGCTGGTGGTCGCCCGTATCTTCCAGACCGTGGGCCTGGCGTTTTTGTTCATCCCGATCACCAATGTCGCCTATATCGGCGTACCGGCCGACAAGACCGACCAGGTATCGTCGCTGATCAACCTTGCCCGTAATATCGGCGGCAGCGTGGGGATTTCGCTGGTCACCACCTGGCTGGCCCGACGCAGCCAGTACCATCAGAACGTGCTGGTGGAAAACGTCACCCCCTACGACCATCAGTATCACGATCTGATGACATCGCTGACCGCCCACTTCCATCAGCTGGGCACCAGCGTCGAAGCCGCCCGCGGCCAGGCCCTGGCCTCGATTTACAAACTCGTCGGCGAACAGGCCCAGATGCTGGCGTTCATCGACGACTTCTGGCTGCTCGGCGTGATCCTCACGGCCCTCATACCGTTGGTGTTTTTCATCGGCAGCTCGAAGAATGCCGACGTACCCGAAGGCGCGGGGCATTAGCGGACACCCGCACGAACCGACCGGCATACGCCGCCAGCCGGCCCACACGACGCCGCGCACACGCTTGCTTGCACTGGCCAGGCAGATCGTCCGCAAATGAACGCGAACACACGCGAATAAGGCGAAAGACAGAACGGGCAAAGACCGGGGGGGCTGCTACCCCGCGCATGCTAAAACCGATCCGCAGACGCAGCACGATGTCTGCGGATTTTAGTAATCGAGCGCGTGATGGCTTCGTTCATCAAGAGCAACCGCAGATTTCGCAGATTACACAGATGAATAAAGCGGGGTACAAACGACAGCGAACGACCGCGATTTATTGTCTTTGATCTGTGTGATCTGCGTCGATCTGCGGCTAAATGGCTTCTTGATTAAGTGTGAAATGTAGTCGGCTTTTCTCAAGCAAGCAGATTGTCCGCAAATGAACGCGAAGACACGCGAATAAGACGAAAGACAGAGCGCTCGAAGGCCAGGTGGTCTGCTGTTCGCCCCACATGCTAAAGGCCGCCCGCCGACTCAGCACGGATATATACAGGTTTGGTAATTGATTGCGTGATGGCTTCGTTCCTCAAGAGCAATCGCAGATTTCGCAGATTACACAGATGAAGAAAAACGGGGTACGAACGACAGCGAACGACCGCGATTTATTGTCTTTGATCTGTGTGATCTGCGTCGATCTGCGGATAAATGGCTTCTTGATTAAGTGTGAAATGTGGCCGGCTTTTCTCAAGCAAGCAGATTGTCCGCAAATGAACGCGAAGACACGCGAATGACACGACAGGCAGGCCGCTCGAAGGACGAGCGGCGCTGATGTTCACGTCGCATGCTCAGCTGTTTGCATAATCAAACAGCCGAGCATTCGCGTTTATTGGCGTGCATTCGCGGACTGTCTTCCTTGTTTGAAGCCGCACTTTGCACATCGTCAAGAACGCTCAGATGGTCACCGGGTCAGCGACGCGCCGGGTGGCCAGACTCACCGCGAAATAACACGCCGCCGATGCCAGGCAGCCATACAACGGCCCCTGAACCCAGCCGATATCGGTCGCGAGTAACAGATAGGCACTCACGCCGAAGCCGGCCGCGATCGAACTCAGCGCGCCGGCACTGTTGCCCTGCCAGAAGGTCGAACACAGCGTGACCCCGAAAAGCGAGGCCATGAGCGTGCCATTGCCGAGAATGCCCAGCCAGAGAATCATCACCGGCGGCATATAGGCCATGCCGAAGAAACCGCACAGCCCCACGATCAACACCATCATGCGATTGAAGGTCATCGAGGTGGTGAACCCGCTGTGCTGGCCGAGCGCCGAACGCAGATCGTAGGAAAGCGCGGTGGATACCGTATGCATGAGCGAGTTGGCCGTGGATTTCATCGCGAAGAGAATGAACAGCGTGATGAAGCTCGACATCAGCGGGCCGACGCCATGCTCGAGGAAGGTCGGCATCGCCAGGTCGGCGGAGGCCAGATCCGGGTAATACGCTTTCGCATAGAGTCCGGCCAGCGGGGTGAAATTCAGCAGCAAGCCGAGAATGGCGACCCAGATACCGACCCTGGCCATGCTCACGCTCTGCTTGATCGCCAGAAAGCGTACCGACATGAACGGCAGGGCGGCCGCCCAGAGAAAGGCGTAAGGCAACAACAGGAACGCCGACATCCAGCTTTCGCCATAGGGCGCGCCGGTGGTCGGATTCGCGATTTCCGGATCTACCGCATCGAGACGGCTGATTAATTCGCCGGCGCCAATCTGCACGAAAACCACGTAGGCAATGACACAGGACCCAAAGACCATGCCCAGCACCATGGCCGCGTCGGTCCAGGCGACTGCGCGCAGGCCGCCGAACATCGTGTAGCCAATCACCAGCAATGTGATCAGCAAGGCACCGGTGGTCGGCGATATCCCCAGCCAACCGGCCACGAGCAAACCGATGGCCTTGATCTGGGAGACGAGAAATACGCTTAGTAGCAGGATGATGATCACGGCTACGATTCCGCGCAGCCAACGCCCGGCTGGGCCCGAGGAATGGGTCTGCGCGATATATTCCGGAATCGTGCGACTGCCCAGCTTTGCGGCCTTTCGACGCAGATAGTTGGCGAAGAAAAGTGTCGCCACCAGAAACGCGGGCGTATAGAACGTATTCGAAAACAGTTCCAGCGAGCCGTATTCGTAGGCCACACCGGGCGAACCGATGAACACGAAGCCGCTATAGCCGGTCGCCACCAGCGTGGCCGCGGCAACGAACGGACCCAGCGAATTATTGGCAACGAGAAATCCCGATTCGTCGTTATCGCCAGCAACCCGCATGGAGTAGAGCGATAGCGCGATCAGGATTGCTGCGGACAGCGCGAGTAAGAACCAGTTGAAAAGCATGCCTCCCCCTTTTGATTTTTACGGTCGTATCGCCGCGCGCTACTGCGCGCGATCGAGCAGCAGAGCGGCGATCGCGAATACAAGCGTCGCCGCGGAACTGATGCCGAAGGCAACAAAAGTCCAAGATTCCATATCGACTCCTGAGCTGGATAAGTGGCGGCGGCACATGGCCGATCCGGCCGATGAGGCTCGTGGGCGGGCGCCGAGCAGGCAGCCCAGGCGCGCTACGCGCGGGCCGCGAGCGGCGGTTACAGGTCGGGGTTTCGATGTGTTTCGAAAACCCGGCACCGATGTGCGCGCGGCATCAATCCGGCCACAAAGCGCCATTTCACCCTAGTCGAGGGCCTGGATAAGCTAAAATATTATTTTCAGGGCATTAGGATCAGCTTTCCTGATCCCAGCGTCATGTCGCTTACCCGGCCGCTGCAGGCGAACACCGCCGCAGAGCTCGGGCACACTGGAAAAACGCCGAAAAGGCTATGCGGTCAGTCTTCTGGCTGCGATTTGGCCGGCCGGTCGGGATGGTCGAAACCCGCGACATGGCCTTCATCGTTTATCGCCAGCGTGCGCATGGCCTCGGCGGCCGGCGATAACCGCAGCGCAGGTGGACAGGCAATACCCAGAGACAGGGCACGGGCCTCATCGCGCAGCGCAATGGCTTTCAATCCCGGTCGGCCCGGGGTGAGCCGCCCGAACGCGCTCAATGGCGTATTGAACAGCGAAAAGCCAAAGCCGTTGCCGACCAGACCCCGCACCATGTCCATTGATTTGGCCCGATGCGCGACCCTAGGCGACAACCCGCGCTGGGTGAAGATCGAGAGAAAATACTCGCGACTCAATGCCCAATCGAGCAGCACCATCGGAAAATGCACGAGTTCTTCGAGCGTAATGCTTTCGCGATTACTCAACGGATGGTCGGCACCCACCACGGCATAGGGCGGAAGCCGGTAGAGACCGAAGAAATCCATATCTTCGGGTATCTGCAGATCGTAGGTGAAAGCCAGCTCATACTCGCCACGCGAGAGCCCACGCACGATACCCAGCTGTGTCTTTTCGTCGCAGTAGAGGCTGACTGCCGGATGCAGATCGGTGAACCGGCGCAGCAGTTGGGGCAGATACAGCGGCGCGAAGGTGGGAAACGCCACGAGCCGCAGTTCACCGGAGACTTCCTCACCCAGCGAAACAGCGAATTGCTGCAGTCCGTCTGCCTCGCGCAACAGGTTGCGTGCCCGCTGCAGCAGCTGCCGACCGCTGGGCGTCAACGACAAGCCACGTGCGTGATGGCGCACGAACAACTGCAAGGCCGTCGTTTCCTCGATATGTTGAATAGCTGCCGAAATCGACGGCTGCGACACGTGCAGCTTCTTGGCCGCACCGGTCACGCTGGACAGTTCGCCCGCCACAACGAAATAGCGTAATTGCTTGAGTGTGAATTGCCGCATCACCCGCCGACCGCTGCCTGACAACGCCACGGCTGCCCACAGCGAGGCGGCGCACGTTCATCGAGCATAGCAGTGCCCGTGGCGGCATGCGTCGCGATAGGCCTAACTCACGCCGCCGTCAGCCAGACGCTCGCCGACACCAGGCTGTTCGAGGCCGGCGATCAAGCGTTGCAGAAACGCATCGCAGCGCTCGAGCTGCTCGCCGGTGACGAACTCGTCCGGCCGGTGACCCTGGGCCATGCTGCCGGGCCCACAGACCAGCGTCGGGATACCCAGCTCGCCTTGAAACAACCCGCCCTCGGTACCGAAGCCAATGCGTTCGATGGCGGCATCGTCGAGCAACGCCATGACAAACGCCACCAATGCACTGTCCTGGCTCGAGGATAGGCCCGGGTAACTGCTCAGGCGTTCGACCTCGATACACGCATCGGCATGGCCCTGCCGCAGCTCGGCTTCCAGCGCCGCGGCGAACTCCAGGAACTGCTGCAGAATGCGTTGCGGGTCCTCGGCCGGCACATTGCGAATTTCGAAATCGAACTGGCAATGCGCGGGCACGATATTGAGTGCCGCCCCGCCTTCCACGGTCCCCACCTGCAGCGTGGTATGCGGGATGCCAAACCGCTCATCGAAGGGGCCGGCTTTCGCGCGCCCAGCGGCGGCCTGCTCGATCCAGCCGATCAGGCGCGCCGCGGCATGAATGGCATTGACGCCCTCCAGCGCCATACCCGAATGGCAGGCTTTACCACGAACGCGCACACGCGCAGCGAGCTTGCCCTTGTGGGCACAGCAGACCCGCATCGAGGTCGGCTCGCCCACGACACAGGCCACCGGGCGTTGCGGGTATTGCGCCATATCCGCGATCAGGCCACGTACGCCCAGACAGCCCACTTCCTCGTCGTAGGAAAACGCCAGATTGATCGGCACCGACAGATCGGCCGCGGCCATCGCCGGCACCGCTGCCAGCACGGACGCGAGAAAGCCTTTCATATCGGCCGTGCCACGACCATAAAGCCGCTCGCCGCACGCGGTTAATGCATAGGGGTCGTACTGCCAGGTCTGGCCGGCGACGGGCACCGTATCGGTATGCCCGGACAGCATCACGCCGCGCCGCTGCGCCGGGCCGATAGTGGCGTAGAGATTGGCCTTGTCGCCCTGCGCGTTGGCGACGCGCCGACAGTCCACGCCATGGCACGCGAGATGGCGTTCGACATAATCGATCAGCGCCAGATTCGAACGCGCGCTGGTGGTATCGAAGGCGATCAGCTGCGCCAGGTGATCCACGGTCGACAACTCGGGCACGGCGTTTGCTCCTCCAGCGTTGCGAGCCGACCCGGCGGTCGTCATGACCGCATCAAGTCGCTCGCCTTGTTCAGCGTTCGTCGCCCGGCACACCATAACCGGGCGACTGATCGGGCTCGGCGGCGCGGCACACATAATCGTCGCGTTGCGGCAGGTATTTCTCCCAGAGCATGCGCAACTGTGCCAGCGGGTCATCATGCCAATCCACGCGTAGATCGACCACCGGCCAGCTCACCCGATCGGTGACCTGCAGACCGGCCGAATGCACCGGCCCCATCTCGCCGCCGGCCTTGGCGCCGGCGTCCATGGCCGCAAGCAGACGTTGCGCCAGCTCACCCTCGGCCGATTCGAAGGCCGTGCCCATGGCACGAACCACAGCCGCGTCGGCCAGCATATTGCCGCCGACGACATAATCCGGGCCGCGGTGGACCGCATGAATCCCCAGTGTTTCGTGCCCGCTATGGGCCGCGCTCTCGCCCGCGCCATCGAGCACGAGCAATTGCCGCCATTCCGGGTAGCGCTCCTGTTCACACAGCGTCGTGAGCACTTGCTCGGCGGACAGCCCCTCTGAAAGCAGCTTCACGCCGCGCTGGCCGAGCGCGGGGTTGGTGACGTTCTGGGTCAATACCGCGCCGTGGCCGGGGGCAGTGAACAGACAGCGGCTGGCCACACAAATGCTCGACGAGCTCACGGCCGCGCCGAACTGGCCTGACTGGCGACAGAAACCGGCAATGGAAAACGTCATTTGCTGTCCTCTTCGTCGGGGATGACGGCGATTACGTCGATCTCCATCAACCATTCGGGCTGGGCCAGACCGGCGACCACCAACCCGGTCGAAATCGGAAACACGCCTTTGAGATACCGGCCGACCTCGCGATAAACCGGCTCGCGAAATCGCGGATCGGTGATATAGGTCGTCGTCTTCACGATATGGCTCAGATCGGAGCCAGCCTCGGACAGCAACTGCTCGACGTTGTGCATCGCCTGGCGCGCCTGGGCGGCCGGATCGCCCAGCCCCACCAGATTGCCCTCGAAATCGGTCCCCACCTGGCCGCGCACATACACCGTGTTGCCGGCCCGAACGGCCTGACAGAGATCGTTATCCAGCGCCTGGTTCGGATAGGTGTCCTTGGTGTTGAACATGCGGATTCGCGTATGCGTTGGCATCAGTTCGCTCCTGCTCGGCGTACGTCAGCGCCTGTGGACTCGCCGCCGCGGTCCGATCCGCCGCCGGACGCCTCATGCGAAGCGCGGGCGGCCTCATGATAGGCCTGGTACCGGCGGCGCGTGGCGATATGATCGGCAATATGCTTGGCGTCGTGCCAAACGCCCCAGATGAAGCTCGAGCCGCGGCGCGAAAGCCAGGGCAAGCCGACGAAATAAATGCCCGGCTGCGAGGAAATTCCGCGCTGGTGCTGTGGCTTGCCGTCGGCATCGAAGGCATCCACTTCGAGCCAGCTGTAATCGGTCGCAAAGCCGGTGGCCCAGACAATCGATGTAATGCCGGCCGTATTCATATCCAGGCTCAGAATCGGATCGGTCACGCAGTCCGGATCCGGTAAAACCCGACGCGCCTCCGGTTCTTCGGGCAAATCCAGGCCATGTTCGACGACATAGGCATCGGCTTCATCGAGCAGCGAGAAGTAGTTCTCGTCGCCGCGCGCCAGATTGGCCGCGAGATCCGCATCAAAGCGCACCGTGTCGGCATCGAACGCCTGGGTACGGCCCACGAGGGTGACGCCCTGATCGGCCAATGCACGAAAGTCGATCGTACGCCCGCCATGGGCACCGCTCACGGCAATGGTGACATGTTCGTTACCCAGCGGCTGGGTTTCGGCATCCCACTTGCCCAGTACGCCCAGCCACCAGACAAAATCACGGCCACGATAGGAACGCGGCGGACGATCGTGCGGCCCAACCGACAGATACACCGCCTTGCCGGCGCGCTGCAATTCATCGGCGATCTGGACACCGGACGAACCCGCGCCCACCACGAGCACCCCGCCTGCCGGCAATTGTTCGGGATTGCGGTATTCGCTGGAATGAATCTGGAAAAGCTGGTCTCGCGGTGGCGCGATCGCCGGAATCGCAGGCCGCTGGAACGGCCCGGTCGCGGCCACCACCCGGCGTGCTTCGATCGTTGTATCGCTGGTTTCCACCACGAAACCGGGCGCGCCGTTGTTGCGCGCGACCCGGGTGACCTCGACGCCGGTACGAATCGGCGCATCGAAGCGGGCCGCGTACGCCACGAAATAATCGGCGACCTGTTGCTTGGTGGGAAATTCGTCGGGACCGACCTCAGCGAATTCCATATTCGGAAAGCGGTCGTGCCAGGCCGGGCCGTTGGCCACCAGCGAATCCCAACGCTGGGTGCGCCAGCGTTCGGCGATGCGATCGCGCTCCAGCACGAGATGCGGCACTCCCAGCGCCGTCAAATGCTCGCTCATGGCAACGCCCGCCTGGCCGGCGCCAATGACCACCGTATCGACGGTTTCTCGTGCTGATTCCATTCGAGTGTCCTTGCTAAACCCACGCCGCCGGCGACGACGGCCGCTATACCCGCGTCGGCACCATCGAATGCGGTATGACATCGATGTAAACGCGAAGCGGCGCGGGATGATCGCCTTTGGGAAAAGCTTAGAGGCCACCCGGTATTCGTTAAAATATATTTATTCGCGCTTTTGAATCCGTTTTACTGATACAGAAAACACCGCTTCTTTAGCGCAGGGGCTCAGCCGGGCCGTGCTGGCGCACCGGCCCGTGTGGTCCGGACAACGACCTGTCAGGCCGTCGTCTTCAGCCAGCCCGTGCCGGACTGCAGTGCCTCGCCCAGTTCGACCAGCCGGATCAGATGGGCTTCGACCTGGGCCGCGGCCATGGGCTGCAGGCGCACATCGAGATCGGGATACAGCCGCAGCGCGATCTGCTCGGGCGTGACCGGTTCATCCGCGGTCAACGCATCCAGAACCTGGGCTTCGCGTTCGCGCCGATGATCCACGATATGCGCGAGTACCGCCGGCGCGTCCTCGAGCAGCCGGCCGTGGCCGGGCGCGATACGCGCGATGGGCAGGGCCTGCAGCTGTTCCAGGCTTTGCATATAGGCACTCATGTCGCCATCGGGCGGCAGAATCACCACCGTGACATCGGCCATCACCGTGTCGCCGGCAAACAGCAGGCCGGCTTCGCGCCAGAAAAAGCACAGGTGATCGGCCGCATGGCCCGGGGTATGGATCGCTTCCAGACGTATCTCGTCCAGGGCGATCACATCGCCGTGATAAAGCGGCCGATGGGCGGAAAACTCCTTGTCGCGTATGCCCTGTAGCTCCAGCGGATAGGCATGGATGGGCACGGCCAGGCGCTCGGCGAGCCGATGGGCGCCGCCGGTATGATCGGGGTGGGCATGGGTAACCAGAATCGCGACGATCTCGCCCGGCGCGGCTGCGACCAGCGCATCCAGATGGGCCGTATCGTCTACGCCGGGGTCGATGATGGCGCAACGCGATTCACCCACGATATAGCTGTTGGTGCCCTCGCCGGTCATCGGGCTCGGGTTGGGGGCGATGACGCGTTTCACCCCGTCGGCGATCTGCTCCACCTGTGGCGTATGGCGACTCATGGTACGCGCACCGTCGCCGCCTGCATGAGCTCGGCGAGCGCGGTCGCGGCATCGGGATAACGCGCCAGCGATTCCAGGGTGGCCCGGGTCGGTGTCATCAGCTCGATCTCGCCGCGGTCATGGGCCGCCACCGCCGCATGCGGGCGCGCCCACCAGACATGGGTGGTTTCCAGCCCGTCGCAACGCGCTTCGCCGTCCGGCGCGGCCGCCGCGAAAAAACGGGTGGAATAGCGCTTGGGCGGGCCGGCGGGTGTGGTCCAGTGAGCAAAGAATGCCAACGCGTCGAGATCGAAGCGCAGATCCATTTCGGTGACGATATCGGTCCAGCACGCAGTCTGTTGATTGAGCGCGGCACGCAATACCTCGCGGCGACGCGCGCTGACCGGCGTATGCGCCGTGCAGGCGATCAACAGATCTGCTTCTTCGAAGCATTCGCGAATCGCAGCCATCGCCAGCGCAAAACCCTGGTCGCCGACGGCTTCGGCGATCGCCTCGGCGCCGCCGGCACACCGTGCGCGCAGCTCGGCATCGTCGTCGGCCGCGTCGAGCGCCCCACCGGGAAAGACATAGGCATTGGCGCCGAACACATGGCTGGCATGGCGACGCAACAATAGTACCTCCAGGCCGGTATCCGGCGCGTCGCGCAAGAGCGCGGTCGTGGCGGCATCGCGCACATTCACGGCGCGATTCACGGCGAGGCAGTTGTCAGGCAATCCATGTCGGCTAGCATACCTGCATCATTCCGGCTTTCGCATGTCGATGCATCAGGTATTTGTCTACGGCACACTGCGCCCCGGCGAGCGCAATCATCATTTCATGGCAACCGCCACGCATCTGGGCGCGTATACCACGCCGGGGTGTTTCGCCCTGCTCGATACCGGCCCCTATCCGGCCGCGCTCGACGAAGGCCGGACCGCCCTGGTAGGCGATGTATTCGCGGTAGACGACGATACATTCGCCGCGCTCGACCGGCTGGAAGACTATCCGGTGCACTACACGCGCCGCGAGCTTGCAACCGACTACGGCGATGCCTGGATCTATCTATGGATCGCCGCGCGCGATCCGGCGTGGCCGGTCATCGACGATGGCGACTGGTGCCGGCATCGGCGCGAGCGCGAAAAACACATCACCTGACGATCCACCGAACTGCATGAATTAACCGTGAGCCAATCCGAACCCAACTCGCACGCCAACACGCCCGAAAGCGGGCCGCTACGCGATCTCTACGATCTGGTCACCGGCGACGAGAATGCACGCGTATGCCGCGACATCTCGGATGACGCCTGTCGCGAGCAGCCCACCAATTTCTTCATCCACCTGGTCGCGCTGCTGGCCAACAAGACCGGCGATCTGATCGCAAGCCCCAAGCTGGTGCTGCCCTGGCTGATGGGCGCACTCGGCGTGCCGGTGTGGATGACCGGGCTGCTGGTGCCGATCCGCGAATCGCTGGCCTTGCTGCCCCAACTCGCCGTCGCCGGCTGGATGCGCACCCAACCACGGCGCAAGTGGTTCTGGGTGGCCGGCGCCGCCATTCAGGGCGCGAGTGTGGTCGCCATGATCGCGGTCGCAATAACCCTCACCGCCGTTGCCGCCGGTGCGGCGATTCTCGCCCTGCTGGCGGTGTTTTCGCTCGGGCGCGGTATCTGCTCGGTGTCGTACAAGGACGTTCAGGGCAAGACCATTGCCAAGACCCGGCGCGGCACGCTCTCCGGCTATGCCGCGAGCGCGGCCGGCGGCGTGGCGGTGGCGCTCGGGCTGTTGCTGTGGCTTACGCCCATCGGCAACGCCACGCTCACCCCGTTGCTGGTGTTGCTGGCAATCGCCGGCGCGGCCTGGCTGTTCGCGGCCATCGTCTTTTCCAGCCTGCGCGAATACGCGGGCGCGACCGAGGGTGGTGGCAACGCACTCAAGACCGCTTGGCAGAGTCTGGGCCTCATTCGCAGCAAACCCGGTTTCGCTCGTTTCATCGGCGTACGCGGTCTGCTGGTCGCCACCGCTCTCGCGGCGCCTTACTACGCCACGCTTGCACGAGACAGTGGCGGCGAAGCGATCGGCAATCTGGCGATTCTGCTGGCGCTGTCCGGTCTCGCCTCGCTGGTGTCGGCGCCGTTCTGGGGCCGCTTCTCCGACCGCTCCTCGCGCCAGGTTCTGATGATCACGGGCATGGCTGCAGGCGTGCTCAACCTGCTGGTGGCGCTCTGTGCATTTTCGCATCTGGGCGAAAGCTTCGGCGTGTGGCCCTTCGCGATCGGCTATTTCGTACTCGCCGGCCTGCATGCCGGGGTACGACTGGGTCGCAAGACCTATCTCACCGACCTGGGCAACAGCGAGGATCGGGCACAGCTCACGGCAGTGGCCAATACCAGTATCGGCGTCATCCTGCTGGCCGGCGGCGGGCTGGTCGCACTCGTCGGCCTTCTGGGTGCGGCCTGGGCCGTGGCGGCCTTGAGCATTCCGGCGTTCGCCGGTGCCGCACTGGCCATCGGTCTACCGGAAACCGAATGAACGCATCGGCGCGGCCCAGGGCAACGTAAACTGGCTATCGAATTCGCTATCGAGTCGCCCATGCGTCGCCTGCCGATTTATCTTCTGGTTCTTGCCAGCCTCGCGCTTTTCTTTTCTGCTTCGGCCGGCGCTAACGAAGCGCCAGCACCGGACGCCCCCTTCAAGCCGGATGTGGGCGCCAACCAAGGGGTGGCAATCTTTGCCGGCGGCTGTTTCTGGTGTGTGGAAGAAGCCTTCGATCAGGTCGAGGGCGTAGTGTCGACCACCTCGGGCTATACCGGCGGGCACCTGGCCGACCCCAGCTATCGCGACGTCACCGCCGAAACCAGCGGCCATGCCGAAGCCGTGAAGGTGGTCTACAAAACCGACGAGGTGGATTACGCGACCCTGCTCGATACCTTCTGGCACAACATCGACCCCACCGATGACGGCGGGCAGTTCTGTGATCGCGGCGATTCCTATCGCAGCGAGATCTTCTACGTGAACGACGCCCAGAAGAAAGCCGCCGAACAGTCCAAGCGGGCCCTGCAGGACGACCCCGATGCGCCCTCGCCCATCGTGACCGAGATCGTGGCCGCTACCACCTTCTACCCGGCCGAGGACTACCACCAGAACTATTACAATAAGAATCCGCTGCGCTACAAGTTCTATCGGAGTTCCTGCCGGCGCGACGCGGTACTGGAAAAACGCTGGGGTGCGGCGGCCGGCGGGCACCACTAGAACCGCACCGAGCATGGCCGTGCCACAATACGGCCATGCTCGATCGACTCCGCCGACGCGCCGCGGCTGCACGCGACCACGCCCGCGACGCGCTCACTAACGGCCGTGACTGGCTACGCAACGACCCGACGCTCTATCAGGCCGAGCGCACGCCATATGAAGTAATCCATCGACTGGGTTTGATGGCGGTACGCTATTACCCGCCGCTGGCAGAACGCCAGATTCCGGTCGGCGACACGATCGCCGATGTGGCCCAATACGAACACGCCACGCCGGTGGTGCTGGTGCCGCCGCTGGCGGCGAGCACGTTGATCTTCGATCTGCTGCCCCAGCGCAGTCTGGTACGTTATCTGCGCGCGCGCGGCTTTGCCGTCTATCTCATCGACTGGGGCGAACCGCAACGCGCCGACGCCCATCTGGGCGTACGCGACTATGCCCTGCGTCTGCTGCCCGATGCACTGACCGCCGTACGTGCGCACAGCGCCAGTCCGGACGTGTCGCTCGTGGCCTACTGCATGGGTGGTTTGTTTTCGTTGCTTTATGCCGGCACGGGTCGGGATTACGGCATTCGCAATATCGTGACCATCGCCAGCCCGATCGATATGCACGATGCCACCCTCGCCGCGCGGGCCCTGCGTGCGCTCAACGGCCCGGCCCGCCTGATTCGCCGGCATACGTCCTGGCGCATCCATCAGATCGACCCGCGTCTGATGCATGTGCCCGGCTGGCTCAATGGCCTGGCCTTCAAGCTCACCAACCCGATCGGCAGCCTGACCACCTATCTGACTTTGCTCCGCGGCCTCGACGATCGCGACTTCGTGGCCACCCATGCCACCTTTGGCCGTTGGATGGGCGACATGCTCGATTACCCGGGCGTGCTGGTCCAGGATTTCCTGGTCACGCTATGGATCGACAATGCGCTGGCCAGTGGCACCGTGCGCCTGGGCGAAGTCGAATCGGATCTGGCCAGTATCGACTGTCCGCTGTTGGCCATCGCCGGCGAATCCGACCAGTTGGTGGGCGTGGCGAGCGCGCGCCGGATCATGGCGCTGGTCACCAGCGAAGATCGCCGCTTCGAACTCGCACCCGGCGGCCATGCCGGTGTATTCGCCGGCAGCCAGGCCCCCGCCCATACCTGGCGTATCGCCGCCGACTGGCTGGCCGCGCGTTCCGACTAGCCCTGGCGATGCAGCGACTGCGGCGACACGGGCGCCGTTTTACGCGCGCAGGCCGCCGCGAACAGCGCGCCGCTGACGTTGTGCCATACCGAAAACAATGCACCCGGCAAGGCGGCCGCGGGCGAAAAATACTGCTGGGCCAGCGCGACCGCCAGCCCCGAGTTCTGCATGCCCACTTCGATAGCCAGCGTACGCGCGATACGCCGATCGCCGGTGACCAGGCGCGCCACGCCGTAACCTGCACTCAGGCCGATCAAGTTATGCATTATCACGGCCGCGAGCACGAGGCTGCCCATGGTGGCGATCGCATCCGCGTTGAGGGCGACGATGATCGCGATCACCACCGCAATCGCGATCGATGACCCCAGCGCGCACCAGCCCTCGCGCGCAGGCCAGCGATTGCCAATCCAGAGATTGAGTGCCATGCCAGCCACCACCGGCACGATCACGATCCCGGCGATACTGAAAAGCATCGATGCCACCGGCACGGCCAGCTGCGAATCAGCATAAAGCCAGGTCAGCACCGGCGTGGCCAGCACCGATACGAGCGTGGCGATACTCGTGAGCGTGATCGACAGCGCGACATCGCCACCGGCCAGAAAACAGATCACGTTGGAGGCGGTTCCGCCGGCGACGCTACCCACCAGAATCAGGCCCAGCGCCAGCGGCGCGTCCAGACCCAGCACGTGCGCGATGGCCCAGGCCGCAAAGGGCATCAGCCCGAACTGCAGCACGAGCCCCAGCAAGACCACCGGCCAACGCGCGATCGCACGGGAGAAATCCGTCGGCATGAGCGTCAGGCCCATGCCGAACATGATCACCACCAGTAGCGGCACGATCGCCGGCTTACCCGGCACGAAAAGCCAAGGCGCGGCATAGGCGACCAGCGCCAGCGCGCCGGCAAGCAACGGAAACACGATGGCGATACGGGCAGGCGATGGCGCGTTCATGACCGCGAACCGAGTACATCGAAGCCGGCCTCGGCGAGTAACGCCGCTGTTTCGTAGAGCGGCAGCCCCATGACGCTGGAATAGCTGCCGTCGAGCCGCGCGATGAAAATCGCGCCGCGGCCCTGGATCGCATAACCGCCGGCCTTGCCGATCGGCTCGCCGCTGGCGATATACGCGGCCCGCTCGGCGCGGGTGATCTCTCGCATGGTGACTTCGCTGACTGATATGCGGGATGTGCAGCGCCCGGCCACACATAGCGCCACCCCACTGACCACGCGGTGGGTGGTACCGGACAGCGAGGCCAGCATCGTATCGGCCTCGCCGTCGTCAGCCGGTTTGCCGTAGAGCGTATCGCCCAGGGCCACGACCGTATCCGAGCCGAGCACGGCCGCGCCGGCATGGTCTGCAGCCAGCGCCTGGGCCTTGCCACAGGCCAGGCGCTCGGCCAGCGCTTCGGCGCTTTCGCCCGGCTGCGGGGTTTCGTCGATATCGGCCGCCTGTGCGCTATGGGCCACGCCGAGCTGATCGAGCAATTTGGCGCGCTGCGGTGAAGCGGAGGCCAGAATCAGGCGGCGGCTCATAATGGTTTCACGTGGTCGGCCGGGTCGGCACAGGATGCGAATTCGATGAAGGCATCGCGCATGAGCCGACCTGCATCGATGGCCTGTTGCCAGGCCGCCAGGCGTGCGTCGTCGCGCTGCGCATAGCGATAGAAATCCTTGCGATCCGGCACGCGCCGGTCGACCAGACGATCGCGCAGCGCGGGCCCCGGGCCGATCAGCAACGTATTGGCGGCATGACGCGGGCGCCGCCAGGGCAGGCGTTTGTCGAACCAGCCCGGTACCAGGCGTTCGTCGTAATGCGGCATGAGCACCAGCGGAGCCTGGGTATCGGGCGCGAGCAGTGGCTGATCGATGTGATAGTCGACGATGCCGCCGTCGCGATAGACACCGGCCGGCGCGCCATCCGGATCGACCACACCGCGCATCACCAGCGGCACGTTGCCGCTGGCATAGACCGCATCGCGTACGTTGGCCTCGGTGAGTTGCACGGTTCGTTCGCCCAGATGGGTATCGGCCCAACGCAAGCCGTTGCGCCCACGGGAGAACACCACGCGCTCGAAAAACCAGCGCAGGCTGTCGCGCGATACGGCATTGCCCAGCGCCCCCAGGCCGGAGCCGAGCATGAGCGGGCCGCGCGCCTCGGTGCGAGTCAGCGCACGCGAGCGAACCGTCAGCACGTGCAGACGAAAACGTGGATGGCCAAGGATGCCGTCGCGTACCGCATCGGTGAGAAACGTATCCAGAATCGCACGGACCGTACCGCTGATCTCGTCGCGATCCGGCTTGGCGCTATAGAACTGATTGAGATAGGCTTTTTCCAGCCTGTCGATTGCGCTCGCGGGGTCATTTCGTTCACAGGCGGCCGCAAAGCGCCAGGCGCCGATCGATGACCCCACCAGATCGATCGGCTGGCTGGCGCCGTCGCGATGCAGCCAGTCGGAAAACAGATAACGATCCAGCGCCGAGAGAATCAGCCACTTGGGTCCGCCGGCGGCGCCGGCCATCGCCCCGACATCGCCGGGCCTCAGGCCGTTGTTTTCCAGCACGGCGCGCGCGCCATGGCCTGCACGCAGGGTCAGTACGTCATTGAAATCCATCGGTCTCGCCCTCGTTCGCTGGGCGCATTCTAAGGAATCTGTGCACAACCTGTCGTGGTCGCGCTGGCGTGCTTTGCACATGGCTGGCAGACAAAGGCGCAGCGCAGCGTGCTGGTTGCACGGTGCGCCTGCCTCGACGCCGACCAGGCGCGCACAAAGCCGTGGGCCTCGACGGGGTCCGGTCTCGAACGCGAACCGCGAGAGGCTGTGCAGAAATTCCCTAGCGGGTGCGGCGCATATACGCGGCCCGATGCCGACGGCCGGCGTGATCTTACGCCAACCCGCGCTTTACTCGACCGTGATGATCTTCAAAGCGTTGGTGCCACCGGGGCCGGTGAAATCGCCCTTGGTGACCAGCACGCGGTCGCCGCTTTCCAGATCGCCCCGCGCACGCAGGCAGGCCACGGCTTCATCGACCGGCACCACGCCGTTGAGCTCGGAGGGCGAAAACGCGACCGGAAACACATTACGGCACAGCGCCAGATAGCGCTCCGACGCCGGGTACTGAGTCAACGCGAAAATCGGGATATGCGTATCCTGACGCGACATCAAAAGCGCCGTGGTGCCGGACTCGGTGAGCGCGATAATGGCATCGGCATGCATATGCCGCGCGGTATACATGGTGGCCATGGCGATGGCCTCGTCGGTGCGTTTGAAATGCGCAGCCAGCCCGCTGGCCGGCCGGTCGGCGGTGGCTTCGCGTTCGGCACCGACACAGATCTTGACCATGGCCGCGACCGTCTGCACCGGATAACGCCCGACCGCGGTTTCGGCCGAGAGCATGACCGCATCGGTACCGTCGAGGGTGGCATTGGCCACGTCCAACACCTCGGCCCGAGTCGGGATCGGGTTTTCGATCATCGACTCCATCATCTGGGTGGCGGTAATCACCAGCCGGTTCATTTCGCGGGCGGTGGCAATGATGCGTTTCTGCACGCCGGGCAGTTCCGGATCGCCGATTTCCACGCCCAGATCGCCGCGCGCGACCATCACCGCGTCACTGGCCTGGATGATTTCGTCGAGGGCAGCGATCGCTTCGGCGCGTTCGATCTTGGCGCATAGTCGCGCCTGACCGCCCGCGGCTTCGAGGCGCTCGCGCGCTTCATGCAGATCGGCCGCACTACGCACGAAGGACACGGCCAGATAGTCCACGTCCATTTCGGCGGCGACCTGGATATCGTCGAAGTCCTTTTCCGTGAGCCCGCCGGCCGACAGGCCGCCACCGCGCAGATTCACGCCCTTGCGCCCCGACAGCTTGCCGCCGACCTCGACCGTGCACTGGATACGGTGATCATCGACCGCGTCGACAGCCAGCGAAATCGCGCCGTCGTTGATCAGCAGCTGACTGCCCGGCTTGACGTCGGCCAGCAGGGGTTCGTAGTGAATGGCCACGGCTTCGCGCGTGCCCGCATCGGCGGCCATCTGCGTATCGAGCGTGAATTGCTGACCGGTTTCGAGTTCGACCGCACCGTCCATGAAGGACTCGATCCGAATCTTCGGCCCCTGGAGGTCGGCCAGCACAGCAACGGGCAGCTGAAGTTCGGCTGCAGCCTCGCGCACGCGGCGTACACGTTCGCGGTGGTCGTCGGCTTCGCCGTGCGAGAAATTGATTCGTACGACATTCACCCCGGCCGAGAGCAGCTTGGAGAGTACCTCGGGCGAGTCCGAGGCCGGGCCGAGGGTCGCAACAATCTTGGTTTTTCGTTTCATGTTGCAAACGCTAGCACAGCGCCTGTGTTGACGGGATGACAAGACTGGAAAATCATGGTTTTAACCTGTATCCAGGCCGGTGGGCGCGCCTGGAGGGAGCGTTGCACAAACGGTTCGCAACCCCTCCCGTTGCGGACTAGACTCGTGCGCCCATTCACGCCAACGCTGCTCATGCTGTCGCCAACGGAACTGCTGCGCCGAGCCGGAATTCTGCTACTACTGTGGGTGGCCGGCATCTATATGCGCGCGCCGATTCTGATCGCGGCCCCCTTGGGCGAGCGTATTCGCGACGATCTGGGGTTTGGTCAAACGGCGTTGGGTGCGCTCACCACGCTACCGGTGTTCATGCTCGGCCTCGGCGCGCTGCCTGCCGCCTGGTTGATCGGCCGGTACGGGGCGCGCAACACATTGGTCGCGTCAGTTCTTCTTACCGGCGTGGCATCGATGCTGCGCGCGTTGGCGCCAGACATCGCCGTACTGCTGGGTTTAACCGCCGCGATGGGCCTGGGTATCGCCGCCATGCAACCGGCGCTGCCGGCTCTGGTCGGGCGTTGGTGCCCTTCGTTCGTGGCGCTGGGTGCAGCAATTTATATCAACGGCATGATGCTCGGCGAGTTTGTCGGGGCCGGTCTGACGCTTCCATTACTGTTACCCGCAGTAGGCGGCGACTGGCGCAGCGCCCTGGCCTGGTTTTCGCTGCCGGCTATGGCGTTGAGTCCGTTATTGCTGGGGCCGCGACTGCACGGCAAGCGGCCTACCCAGCGCACGCGCGGTCTGCCCGCATTCGACGATCGTCTGCTCTGGCGTTTCGGGCTGCTGCTCGGTGCGACCGCAGCGACTTTTTTCGGCATGAATGCCTATATGGGCGTCCTACTCGAGCGCAAGGGATTGGGCGATGATCTCGCCACGATGCTGTTTGCGTTCAACCTGACCCAGCTCGTGACATCAATCGTGCTGGTGTTCGCCGTTCGCCATGTGTTGCGCCTGCCACGGCTGCTGGCACTGACATGTCTCGCCCATATCATCGGCCTTCTAGGCTTCCTGCTTGCGGACGGGCTGGCGCTACTCTACCCAGCTGCCGTGCTGCTGAGCCTGACTGCGGCACTCCAGCTGATCGTACTCACCGCCCTACCACCGCTACTGCGCGACGCCGACTCCGCCGGGCGACTTGCCGCCGGCATGCTCGCGGTCGGCTATATCCTCGGCTTTGCCGCACCGATCGCCGCCGGCGCAGCCGCCGACGCATTGGGCTCGCCGTATGCGGTCGTCGCCGTATTTCTGGCATTCAACACAGCCGTATTACCGCTTGCCTGGACGACGCGGACCGACCCCGAGTATTAATCCGGCAAAAAACCAGATTGCTCAACTCCTTGTTGATGCGTGCATGCCGGCTAAGTAGATCGTGGTCAGGCGCAGCCTGGCCGCCCCTCGGCAGGACCTGAAACGATCTGCGCTTGATATGGCACGGCGTTGAAACAGCTGAGCGCGTCAGCTGCTCGAGCGCCAAAAAACAAGCCCCGTCGAAACGGGGCTTGTATCAAACGTCAGATTTTCGCTTCAAACCGCGCCTAGAACGTCGCCCAATCACCATCATCAATATCGATATCGCTTTTGACCGGCGCCGGCCGCGCTGACGGCGCTGACGGCGCAGCCGATACGCTCGGTGAAACAGACGCTGCCACCGGCTGTTCGTTTGCAACGGGCGCAGACTCGACCACATTGATATCACCACGCAGCTTGAAGAATGCGACCTGACGCTTGAGCGCCTCGGCCTGTTCTTCGAGCGACCGGCTTGCGGCGGCGGATTCCTCGACCAACGAGGCGTTTTGCTGGGTCATGCTGTCCATTTGCGATACGGCCAGATTGACCTGTTCGATACCGCTGGACTGCTCGCTGCTCGCAGCAGCGATCTCGGCAATAATATCGCCGACCTTATGCACGCTCTCGACGATGCCGTCGAGCGTCTTGCCCGATAACGCCACCTGCTGTGAGCCATCGGCCACCTTCGCCGCACTGTCTTCCACCAGCGACTTGATGTCCTTGGCCGCGGCCGCGCTACGGCTGGCCAGATTACGGACTTCCGAGGCGACCACGGCGAACCCGCGCCCCTGCTCGCCCGCTCGGGCCGCTTCCACGGAGGCGTTGAGCGCAAGCAGATTGGTCTGGAAGGCAATATCGTCGATCAGGCCCACGATCTCGCTGATCTTGCGACTCGACGCGTCGATCTCCTGCATGGCAGCCACCGCGCGCGACACCACCTCACCGCCTTCACTGGCCTGCGCCCGCACACCGTGCGCCAGCTGATTGGCCTGGGCGGCATTGTCGGCATTCTGCTTGACCGTCGAGGTCATCTGCTCCATCGAGGCCGCGGTTTCTTCAAGATTGGCCGCCTGTTCCTGGGTACGGCTGCTGAGTTCGTCGTTGCCCGAGGCGATCTGGCCGGCGCCTACGCTTACCGACTCGGAGCCTTGGCGCACGTTGGCGACAATCTCGGACAGCTTGGCCTGCATGTTTTTCAGGCTCTCGAGCATGCCGCCGAACTCATCCTTATATGGATTATGGACATCGTTCTCGAGGTGACCGTCAGCGATCGAGCCGACCAGTCGACGCGCTTGATCGAGCGGCCGGGTAATCATGCGCGTGATCACGACCATGATGCCGAGCGTGAAGAGCGCCACCACGACAAGTGTCGCAACGATGATGTTGCGGCTGGTCGCGACCGTAGCCTGCCCTTGCGCAAAGAACGCACCGGCGCGCTCGGTCTGAAAGGTGGCCAATTCATCCATGTAACCGACCAGCGTCTCGAAGGCGGGCGCCACATCGACCGCGTAGAGGGCCTGCGCCTGATAGGTTTCGCCGGATTGCATCGGCTCGACGATCGTCTTGAGCACCGGCATGAATTCCTTGAACTTCGCTGCCGCTTGGTCGGCCTTGGCCCGCTCTTCGGGGCCGGTCAGCAACGCCGGATAGTAGTCGCCCCAGACGCGCGTGATCTTCGCGATATTGTTGTCGATGGATTGCGCCAGTTCGGTGCCGTCGTCGTTGAACATGAGGGCGGTCTGAACGTCGCGGCGTATCGTATTGAACGTATCGATGAGGACGTTGACCTCGATAACGCCTTTCAGGTTTTTCGAATAGATCCGATCGGTGACGGAAGCCACCTGGCTGTTGCTATAAAGCGAAAACGCGCCGAGCGCTAGTACCAGAATGGTAATCACACCGAAGCCCAACCCTAGCTTCCCCTTCACACTTTTCATCATTGCGAACCTGCCTGTTCAGTAGCTTTATTCCCGCGGTTTCGGCCAGCGCGAACACCGGTTCGATACGCCTTCGGCGGGGGTTGTTATTACGATTATTGGAATGCTGGCCACGCGGATGACGTTCGACCATCGCGCAGATGGCAGCTTTAGCACCCGGTACCTATCGGCGTAGCGCCGTATTGCTTGAGCGGCTTGCGCTAGCGCCCGATCGAGCACGTTCGCAGGCAAAATCAAACAGCCGCGCCGGCATGCCTTGCCTGCAGCGGCGAGTACTGTGGAGCACAGCATACGAATGACGCCGCAACGACGCCGGCACGCGAACCGCTCGCGGGAGCTAACGGTTACCGCGTCGCAAAGCAGGGGTCACAGGAGCGAACGTAAGCGCCGCCGCGGGAAGCGCCCGGCTCGTTGCTCGGGAACAATCATGCGACTCGTCTTGTGCACAATCGTGTCGGCGACGCATGGTCATCAAGCGCTTCGCGGACACGATCAAAGCGGCAGCGTAGAAAAGTATCTCCCGATTCTAGTGCTCGGTAAGCATTGCGCGCAGGCGCGATACGGCTTGGCTGTGTAGCTGGCACACGCGGGACTCGCTGACCCCCAGCACCACGCCGATTTCCTTGAGGTTGAGATCTTCCTGGTAGTAAAGACCCAGTAGAAGTTTTTCGCGCTCGGGCAGTTCGTCGATTGCTTCCGCCAGTTGCTCGCGGTCGCCGAACGCCAGAAGCGCATCGAGCGGGTTGGTCGAGGTATCGACGTCCGCCGAGACCACGGAGGCCGCTGTCTCTTCGGTACCGCTCTCCTCGAAGGCTTCGATGAAACCGTTGTTCACGTCGTGCAGCAAACGGTGGTATTCGTCGATCGGCATATCGAGTTCTTCGGCGATCTCGCGATCGGTAGCCTGGCGGCCATGACGATGTTCGAGACGCTGAATGGCACGGTCGACATCGCGACTGGCGCGACGCACGCTACGCGGCAACCAGTCGCGGCTGCGCAACTCGTCGATCATCGTGCCCTTCACACGCTGCGAGGCATAGGTCGCAAACGAGGCCCCCTGGGAGGCATCGAAGCGGTTGAAGGCATCCAGCAGGCCCACCATGCCCGCCTGGATCAGGTCGTCCAGTTCGACACTGGCCGGCAGGCGCACCTGCAACGACAGCGCATGCCGTCTGACCAACGGCAGATACTGTTCCACCGCCTGGGACCGATCGATCTTGCCTTGAGCCGTATACATAAGTGATCCGCCTGGATGATCCACCGCTGGCTGCGCGTTAGCACGTCCAGCGCTGTTGGTTTTTCGATGCAGGCAATACTAGGGGCTGGCAATAGATAGCGATTGGCGAATTAAGCGCAGGTTTCGGCCCCTTCTCGGCGAATAGCGTTGTCGGCACGGCCGACCAGACTTCCCGACTGGGTCTCATTAAAACTTTTGCTTTGAGGCCATTAAAGATTATTCGGAGCACGACGATATGTACCCCAGCGGCAGCGAGAGCCGCATCCCGGCAAGCCGCCGAACCCAACACAACGCACAGGGAAATCGCCATGTCATTCGTGATCAACACCAACACGCTGTCGCTGACCGCCCAGCAGAACCTCAACCAGTCCCAGAAGACCCTCAACAGCGCCATCGAGCGTCTGTCTTCGGGCAGCAAGATCAACTCCGCCAAGGACGATGCCGCCGGTCAGGCCATCTCCAACCGCATGACCTCGCAGATCAATGGTCTGAAGCAGGCTTCGTCGAACGCCAACGACGGCATCTCGCTGGCCCAGACCACCGAAGGCGCGCTCAACCAGATCAACGACAACCTGCAGCGCGTGCGTGAACTGAGCGTGCAAGCCGCCAACGGCACCAACAGCCAGTCGGACCTGGACTCCATCCAGAACGAAATCGACCAGCGCTTGAAAGAAATCGATCGCGTCTCGGAGCAGACCGCCTTCAACGGCACCAAGGTGCTCGACGGCTCCAAGACCGAAATCAAGATCCAGGTCGGCGACAAGGACGACCAAACCATCTCCATTAACCTGGAGAACATGGATTCAAATTCGCTGAGCCTCGACGGCTTCAATGTCAATGGTTATGCTGGCAACGTAACGACTGCTGGCACTATCGAAGATGATACCGGCACGGCCGTTACGGCTGGCAACATCACGTTCGACCCATCAAGCGGTTCTTTAACTAACGCTTCGTTGCAAGAAGATACTGAGGGCAACCTTTTCGTTGAAGCCAACGAAGGCGTGTTTGCGATTGAAAGCGTGAAAGTAACGACGGACGAAGCCACGCCTGCGAACTCAACCGCCACCGTTAAGGTCAACACCGAGAACGCGCTTGAAGCTAAGGATGCCGATCCGCTGGCCGCCCTCGACAGCGCCCTGAAGCAGGTCGACGATCTGCGCTCGGACCTCGGTGCGGTACAGAACCGTCTGGACTCGGCGATCAACAACATCTCCACCACCGAAATCAACATTTCCTCGGCCCGTTCGCGCATCACCGATGCCGACTACGCCACCGAAGTGTCGAACATGTCCAAGGCCCAGATCCTGCAGCAGGCCGGTACCTCCGTGCTCGCTCAGGCCAACCAGAGCACCCAGGGCGTTCTTTCCCTGCTCCGGTAAGCCTCGGCTTCAAGCCTTCGCTATACGCGAATAAAAAGGGCGCCTTCGGGCGCCCTTTTTTTTAGCTGCTTACACAGGCTTTGCCCGTTCCCGTAAAACACATCTCAATATCACCTTCACCCCGTAGCCGCCCCATCGGGCCATCACGCACACTAAAATTTCATTCAAAGCGCATAGAGAACGCTAAAGAAAATACTGAGCTAGGCGATATGACATCAGCGGCGCGATATGCAGGCCGCACCAAAAGCCGCCGAACATATTCGGCCAGTCACAACGACTTAGACACAGGAAATCGCCATGTCATTCGTGATCAATACCAACACGCTGTCGCTGACCGCTCAGCAGAACCTGAACTCTTCGCAGAAGACCCTCAACAGCGCCATCGAGCGCTTGTCCTCGGGCAGCAAGATCAACTCCGCCAAGGACGATGCCGCCGGCCAGGCCATCTCCAACCGCATGACCTCGCAGATCAATGGTCTGAAACAGGCTTCTTCGAATGCCAACGACGGCATCTCGCTGGCCCAGACCACCGAAGGCGCGCTCAACCAGATCAACGACAACCTCCAGCGCGTGCGCGAACTGACCGTGCAGGCCTCCAACGGCACCAACAGCCAGTCGGATCTGGAATCCATCCAGAACGAAATTAACCAGCGAATGGAAGAGATCGATCGGGTATCCGATCAAACTGCCTTTAACGGCACCAAGGTCCTCGACGGCAGCTCGGCGGAAATCAAGATCCAGGTCGGCGATAAGGACGGCCAGACTATCTCTATCAACCTGGAGAACATGGACTCCGCTTCGCTGGGTCTCGACGGTTTTAATGTCGATGGCCCGTCAGGCGCCCTGAGCGATGTGCAGGCCGGTAATGATGGAGCCGGTAACAAGGTCACCGTCACGAACGGTACGGTAGTCAACGGCGCTGGCGGCGACGTCTCGGGCACCTACACGCTCAAGCAGGATGAGAATGGCCGCTACTTTGCAACCGACGGTACTGACAACTTTGCTGTATCAAACGTAAGCATTGACGACAGCACGGATGCAACAGCTCCGACGGCCAGTTACACCGTCGATGTCGCGGGTGGCGCTCTTGATGCCGCGAGCACTGATCCGCTTGCCAAACTCGACAGCGCCCTGAAGCAGGTCGACGATCTGCGCTCGGACCTCGGTGCGGTGCAGAACCGTCTGGACTCGGCGATCAACAATATCTCCACCACCGAAATCAACATCTCGTCGGCTCGTTCGCGCATCACCGATGCCGACTACGCCACCGAAGTGTCCAACATGTCCAAGGCTCAGATCCTGCAGCAGGCCGGCACCTCCGTACTGGCCCAGGCCAACCAGAGCACCCAGGGCGTTCTTTCCCTGCTCCGGTAAGCCTCGGCTACAATGCTTCGCTTTACGCGAACACCAAGGGCGCCTTCGGGCGCCCTTTTTTTGCCCTGGTCTATTGCCCTGGCATGAAATTGACGATTTATCAGCGTTAATAGCGCGCGTAGGCGAACGCACGTGTGTCGCGCACAACGATCAAGAAGTCGTTGCAAACAGTTTACAAGGTCGACTGTTTCGGCGCTGGATTCATTGCCTCAGAAACCCAGGAACAGCATATCCAGCGCAGCTGAAATAGCGTGCTGTTGTTCGGCAAGGCTGCATACCGTCGGGCCTAGCTCGGACTCGGGTACGGCTGCCATGTACTGCGTGGCCATAACCACTTGGGTTCGTTTGATTTCGAACTCAGGATTCAGTCTTTCGGCAGGACGCGGCGCCGCCGCTTTCGGCAACAAAGGCACGACCATACGGGTATTCAGGCCGCTGAGAAGATCCGATTGAACGTCCAACAGATAGCCGCTTCCACCTTGGTTTCGGCACACATCGAAACGCGCCATTAGAACTGGCGATGTCGGGAGAGCGGCAGCCCATTCAATGCAACATATTCGTTGGAGCTATCCAATGCTGCTTGATTGGCCTGAAGCCACCGTTGCTGTTTCGACCGTCTCACCGCTTCAGCAATACCGGCCTCAGCGGATCGCGACATATTTACCCCCAGTGCCTTGGCCTCTTCTAGCAAGGCGCTATCCAGAGATAAGTTCGTCGGTCTTCTCGCGTGCTTGATCGATTCAGTCACGGGCGGTTCCCCACTTCTCAACTCAGTAGACACCCACATAACTTACGCGCATAAAATATGCGCATCAATGTTCGCATCGTGCGAGCCTACCCAAAGTATCTAACGGGGCCAAACCCACTCAGAAGACCGCCGATCTGGGTGCGGTCCAGAACCGCCTCGACTCGGCGATCAACAACATCTCCACCACCGAAATCAACATCTCATCGGCCCGTTCGCGCATCACCGATGCCGACTACGCCACCGAAGTGTCGAACATGTCCAAGGCTCAGATCCTGCAGCAGCCCGGTATCTCGGTACTCGCTCAGGCCAACCAGAGCACCCAGGGCGTGCTCTCCCTGCTCCGCTAAACCTGACCTGATCGACCTTTACGATCGAAACCACAAGGGGCGCCGCCAGGCGCCCCTTTCTTGTTTTTGAAGGACCAAATCAGGTCAAACCCACGTTGCGTGACAGGTGCCGCTACCGACGGCCACGTCTATCAGGACGATCCCGCGAGATCGGCGTCAATTCGCCAAAGATCGGCTAGTGACCCCAGCGTGATCGGCACTAGCGCGCGATCTTCAGGCGATGCCCGTAGCAGATACGCCGAAAATCGTAAAAGCATCACGCCCCATATTGGTTTGACGAGCCAGCGCTTGGCGTCGAACCGGAGCTGAGTGGCTTACGGGATCAGAATATGGTAATTAAGAACTGTAACCCACTCCGCGTATTTGTTATGAACGCTACCAATTTTGAAAAATTCAAAGCCGAATTCTACGCTTATCTAAGCGACGCAATGCTCACCTTTCAAGAAGTCGAATCGGTTTCTCGCAGCTTCATGGCGCGGCCAATGCAGCGCCATAAAACTGATTACTCAAACGAATTGGTTGCTGAATGGGCTTCGGAGCGTATGGTAACGCCGACCGGCGCCAACCGCCTCTTATCGCTTGTTACGAGCCAAATCAAGTTTTACCAACGCGTGACGCTCGGAAGAAGCATTATGAATTTCGGCCGGGTCGCCTATATCGATGTTAATAACCAACAGACTTTCCAAGATTTGCAAAGCCGGCTACTTCGGCTTTCCCAAAGAGCGTTGAAAGTGCAGAAGAGTGTAAATAGGTGGGAAGAATCTTACTGGTAAGTTGATTTCGAGCAGGTAAATGCAATGATGAAGAAAAGGGGTAAGATCCATTTAATAAAGTGATCGCAGGCCAGAACCCCGCTATGCTGAACCGGACGTCATGTTTTGTAGGCCGGCGTCAGTATTTAATTAACTTTGCCCCCCCTTATTCAGACCACGGCGGCTGCTTCTCCGGCTTCCCTTGCATAGCGGAGCCTATTCTACGGCCACTTCGACGGCGACCAGGTCAGGCGTTGGGCACCAAAGCGTGGTTATCGATTTGGCAGAAGCGGATGGTATGATTTTGTCATACCGTAACTGCTTTACGAGCTCCTGCTATGAGCATGCACCGGAAAACCATCACCCTGACTGAACAACAAGACGGCTGGGTGAAAGGCCAGATTGAAAGCGGTCATTTCGGCAATGATAGCGAGTATATCCGCCATCTAATCCGGGAAGATCAGCGATCCCAAGAACGTCTTGCGACGCTACGGCAGGCCCTCGCCGAGGGTGAGTCAAGCGGGACGCCTAAGCGCCTCGATATGTCGGCTATCAAGGCGGCTGGCCGCAAGCGGCTGGACGCGGGTAAGTAGTGCTCAAGCTGAGCATCACGCCGAAGGCGGAATCAGACCTCATCGGGATATGGGTTTACACCTGCGATGAATGGGGTGCCGATCAGGCGGATATCTACCTGGATCAGCTCGAGAATGGCATGAAACAGCTGATTAGCTACCCCTTGCTCGGCGCGAACTACGCCCACGTGCTGCCCGGATATCGCAGATTACAGGTCGAGCATCACGCGGTTTTCTATCAAGTGCTCGAACCGGAAGTGCTAGTTGTTCGTGTGCTGCACGAGGACATGGATGCACCGAAAAGGCTTCTGGCTTAGGAGAAAGGGTTAGATTCATTTAACGAAGCGATCTACCTTTTGCCTTGTATGGTTCTATCGACTACATCGCGAAAACGGAAAGGGCCAACCTGCCCAAAGCGCGGCCCCCGCATTTGAGCGTCGCGACCTTCTATATAGTCGCTTCGAGCGATGCCAAGGAAAAGGGCGCCCGAAGGCGCCCTTTTCTCATCCATGATGAATGCACGTGAACGCTACACCTGCATATTCATGATCTCGCGATAGGCACTCACGACGCGGTTGCGCACCTGTACGCCCATCTCGAAGGCGAGCCCGGCTTTCTGCATGTCGACCATTACGTCGTTGATACCCACGCCCGGCACGCCGCGCTCGAATGCATGGCCCTGCGCATGCGCTGTCTGCTTCATACCGTCGATCTTGTCGATCGCGGCGACCAGCGCATTGGAAAAATCGACGGCTTCCGTCTTTTCGCCGTTTTTCGGCACGGCCTGCGCAGCGGCTTGGACGCCGGGCTGCGCGGCCGCGGGGCCAGCCTGGTTGGCCGTGGCTTGCAGCTGTTGCAATACGCTATTGAGATTCACACCCGAGACACTCATAAGCCTTCCCTCGTGAAAGACGATCGGGGCGCGCAAGCCGCGCCGACACGATATCCAATTTGATGGAAGGCAGGGTAACGCAGGCGCAAGCGATCTAATTCGCTCAATTGCCGCCCAAAAAGCCGGCTTATTCGGCCTTTGATTTTCTTTCGTTGCTGAATAATGGCCCTCGTCCTGCTACGACCGCGACACATCGAGCGCCGCGGTCAGGCAGACAACAAGAGGGGCCCGGGTACATGAATCGACCCGCGGCAGTAACGCATCAAGCAACGAGGAATGAGCATGGCGACAGCGGAGACGCCGGTCGCAGCAGCCGAGGCCAAGCCCGGTGTGCTGGAGCAGCTACGCGCGAATCCGCGTCTGCCTTTGATCGTGGGTGTCGCGATTGCCGTGACCCTATTGGTGGCCATGGCGTTGTGGACCATGGGTCCTAGTTACGGCGTGCTGTTCTCGAACTTGAGCGATCGCGACGGCGGCGAAATCATCGCTGAACTCGAGCAGATGCAGGTGCCCTACAAGTTCGCGGGCAACGGCAACACGATCATGGTCCCGACCGACATGATCGATCGTACGCGCCTGCAGCTCGCCGGCGAAGGCCTGCCCAACGGCGGCGGCGTCGGCTTCGAACTGATGGACAATCAGTCCTTCGGCATCAGCCAGTTCGCCGAACACGTCAACTACAAGCGCGCGCTCGAAGGCGAGCTGGCGCGCTCCATCGAGAGCATGGACGCCGTCGCCAAGGCGCGCGTACATCTGGCCATTCCGGAATCCTCGGTATTCGTGCGCGAGCGCGAAAAGCCGAGTGCCTCGATCGTGCTCGATCTGTATCGCGGCCGCGCGCTCGGCGACGGTCAGGTCACCGCGATCGTTAACCTCGTGGCCAGCAGCGTGACCAACCTGCCCACCGACGGCGTGACGGTCGTTGACGGCGCCGGCAAGCTGCTGTCGAACAACGCCGCCACCGCGAACGACGCGGCCGATGGCGCGCAGCTCGAATACGTCGACCGTATCGAGCACAGCTATCGCGACCGTATTGAATCCATCCTCGCGCCGATCGTCGGCCGCGACAACATCCGCGCGCGCGTGGTCGCTGATGTGGATTTCTCCTCCAATGAGCAGACACAGGAACTCTATACGCCCAATGGCGACCCGGCCCAGGCGGCGATTCGCAGCGAACAGCGCAGCTCCACGCGTTCCAACGGCGGCCCGGCCATGGGCGGCGTGCCTGGCGCGCTGAGCAATCAGCCGAGCCCCGAGATCGCCTCGCCGATCAACGAAAACAACACCACGACGACGGCCAGAAAAGACGACGGGGCCAAGGGCGCGACCGTCAGCAACGCCACGATCAACTACGAGGTCAACCGCACCATCCGTCACACGCGTGAACAGAGCGGACAACTTCAGCGCCTGTCTGCGGCCGTCGTCGTGAATTATCCGATGCAGGCCAACGCCGAAGGCGAAATGCAGCCGATGCCGCTGGCCGAAGAACAGATGGCTCAGATCAAGAGCCTCGTGCGCGAAGCGATGGGCTTTTCGGCCGAACGGGGCGACTCGCTGGAAGTGATCAACATGCCGTTCACCGACCAGCCCGACACCGTCGTCGAGCCCAGCGTGCCCTGGTGGCAAGATCGCCAGCTCATTTCCATGGTCGAAAGCGCGGTCAAGTATCTGCTGCTGGCGATCGTGGCCTGGATCGTGTGGCGCCGACTGGTCAAACCGCTACTTGACCAGGTGCCGCGTCCGCCGGTACGTCTGGCCGATGCCGAGGCCGGTGAAATGGCCCGCGATACGGACGAAGACGACGACAACGGCGAGTTGCGTGCGGCCATCGAAGCCGGCCGCGGCAAGCGCCGGCAACAGGACGCCTTGCTCAACACGACGCGCGAAGCCGCCAAGAACGACCCCAAGCTGGTCGCCGCCATCATCAAGAGCTGGATGCATAGCAATGCCTAGACAGATGTTCAACGAAGCCGGTAGCGAGCGCGGCGCCATCCTCATGATGACGCTCGACGAAGACACTGCCGCTGATGTGTTCAAGCACCTGTCCACACGCGACGCCCAGGAACTGGGCGCGCGCATGGCCGGTCTGCGCAACATCTCGAACGAGCAGATCACCGAAGTGCTCAACGAATTCCACGAGGAATTCGAGCAGGTCAGCGCGGTGAGCATGAACTCCAGCGAACACATCCGTTCGGTTCTGACCAAGGCCATGGGCGCCGAGCGCGCAGCGAGTCTGCTCGAGGACATCTTCGACGCCCAGGAAGGCACGGGCATCGACGCACTGAACATGATGGAGCCGACCGTGGTCGCGGAAATGATCCGCGACGAACACCCGCAGATCATCGCCACCATCATGGTGCATCTGGAACGTGGCCAGGCCGCGGAAGTGCTCATGCACTTCGACGAACATCTGCGCAACGACGTGGTGCTGCGCGTTTCGACGTTTTCCGGCGTACAGCCCGCTGCGCTGCAGGAACTCACGGAAGTGCTGTCCGGGCTGCTCGACGGGCAGAATCTCAAGCGCAGCAAGATGGGTGGTGTTCAGACCGCCGCCGAGATCCTCAACCTGATGAACTCGGCCAACGAGGAAAGCGTGCTCGAGAGCGTGCGTGCGCACGACGACAGTCTGGCCCAGAAGATCATCGACCAGATGTTCGTATTCGAGGATCTGGCCAGCGCCGACGATCGCACCATCCAGCGCCTGCTCCAGGAAGTCGACCAGAACAGCCTGGTGGTCGCACTCAAGGGCACGCCAGAGGAACTGATCTCGCGCTTTACCTCGAACATGGCCAATCGCGCGGCCGAAATGTTGCGCGAAGACATGGATCTGCGCGGCCCGATTCGCGTGTCGCAGGTCGAAACCGAACGCAAGGCCATTCTGCAGACCGTACGCCGACTGGCCGACGCCGGCGAAATCACGCTGAGCAAGGAAGACGACGAATATGTCTGATCGCTCGGGTGCGCGAAACAACGCCTGGCGCCCCTGGCAGATGGGCGCGCTGGAGCGGCGCATGCCGCGGCGCGACAACGCCGACGAGGCCGATGCGCCCGCGCGCCGCCGCGAAGACGGCATCAGCTTCGCGCTGTTCGAACTGGCCAAGGAAGAAGCCGTAGCCAAGGGCCACGACGCCGGCTATGCAGACGGCCTGGAAAAGGGCCGGGCCGAGGGCAAGGCCGAGGCAAAAGCCGAACACGAACAACGCCTGGCCGCCGAACTCGAAACGCTGCTGGGCCCCATACGCGAACTCAGCACCGCGTTTCGGGACTCGGTAAACAGTCTGAATGACCAGGTTTCCTACGAGTTGGTAGAACTGGCCCTGGAAGCCGGTCAGCAACTGGCAGGACGGGCCTTACAGCTCAAACCCGAGCATATCCTCGAAGAGATCGAAGCCCTGATGGCGGAAAACCCGACCATCGGCGGCAAACCGACGCTCTATGTAAATATCGAAGATCACGCCCTGGTCGATCAGCATCTGTCGCAGACACTGCAAGCTGCAGGCTGGGAACTCAGACCCGACATGGGGCTGGCACGCGGGGATTGCCGCGTGGAAAGCGAACAGCGTGCCATTGATGCCACGGTGGGCGATCGTTGGAAGCGTTTGTTGCACACGGTCGGTCACGGAGAAGAAGCATGAGCGCCAATCCGAACATCGCCCAACAGTGGATCGAGCAGTTGCGCGAAGCCCGGCAACAGGTCAGCAGCCTGTCGCGTACCCGCCAGGGCGGGCGCCTGACCCGGGCCACCGGCCTGGTGCTCGAAGCAGTCGGCCTGCAATTGCCGTTGGGCGCGCATTGTATTGTCGAGATCCGCGGCGGCAACGATTTTGCCGAAGCCGAAGTCGTCGGCTTCAACCCGGAAAAACTGCTGCTCATGCCATTCGTCGATACCGCCGAAATGGTGCCAGGCGCGCGCGTATGGGCCACCCTGCCCCCGCCGGGCGCGCAGGCGATCGGCAGCAAGCGCGTGCCCGTGGGCGACAGTCTGCTCGGGCGCGTGGTCGATGCGCGCGGCCGTGTACTCGACGGGCGCGGCCCGTTGCACGACCCGGCCCATGCAACACTGGCCGCGCCGCGTCTGAACCCGCTCGATCGCGAACCCATCCACGAAGTGCTGGATGTGGGTGTCCGCGCGATCAATGCGCTGCTGACGGTCGGGCGCGGGCAGCGCCTGGGCCTGTTCGCCGGCTCCGGCGTGGGCAAGAGCGTGTTGCTGGGCATGATGGCGCGTTTCACCCAGGCCGATGTCATCGTGGTCGGACTCATCGGCGAGCGCGGGCGCGAGGTCAAGGACTTCATCGACAACATTCTCGGCACCGAAGGCCTCAAACGGGCGGTGGTCGTGGCCGCGCCGGCCGACGACTCTGCTCTGCTGCGACTGCAGGGCGCGGATTATGCGACCCGTCTGGCCGAGGATTTTCGCGAGCGCGGCAAGAACGTGCTGCTGATCATGGACTCGCTGACTCGCTATGCCATGGCCCAGCGCGAAATCGCCCTGGCCATCGGCGAGCCGCCGGCGACCAAGGGCTATCCACCGTCGGTATTCGCCAAACTGCCCAAACTGGTCGAGCGCGCCGGTAACGATGCGCCCGGCAAGGGCTCGATCACGGCCTTCTATACCGTGCTCACCGAAGGCGACGACCAGCAGGACCCGATCGCCGACTCCGCGCGCGCCATTCTCGACGGCCATTTCGTGCTGTCTCGACAGCTGGCCGAATCCGGCCATTATCCGGCTATCGATATCGAAGCCTCGATAAGCCGCGCTATGACCGCGCTTATCGACGAAATGCATCTGTCGCGTATCCAGTACTTTAAGCAAATGCTCTCTCGCTACCAGCGCAATCGCGACCTGATCAGCGTGGGGGCCTATGCCAAGGGCAGCGACCCGTTGCTCGATCAGGCCATCGAGATGTACCCGCAGCTCGAAGCCTTTTTGCAGCAATCGATGAATCAACGCGCCGACTTCGAACACGCCAGCGAGCACCTGGCCCAACTGCTACCGCAACGAACCAATCACTAGAACATGGCCAAGACATCCGCACTCGATACGCTCATCGACCTGGCAACCGACGACCGCGACGCGGCCGCGGTCAAGCTCGGCCAGCTGCGCCAGGATCACCTGCAGACCGAGCAGAAGCTGGAAGCGCTGCTGGGCTATCACGCCGAATATCAGCGTCGTCTGGATGAAGCCATGACCATGGGCATGAGTATTGCCACGCTGCAGAACTACCAGCGCTTCATTGCCTCGCTGGAACACGCCATCGAGGCACAACGCGGCGCTGTCAATCAAAGCGAACGCCGTATCGAGCACGGCAACGAAGACTGGCGTGCACGCCAGAAACGCCTGAACTCTTACGACGTGCTGGCCGTGCGCCGGCGCGAAGCCGCCGAAAAAGCCGAGGCCCGGCGCGAACAGCGCCAGACCGATGAATTCGCCAGCCGCGCGCTGTCCGCCGGCCTGTATCAATAAGCCCGCGCGGCTCACGGGATCGCGATATGAGTATTCAACTGGTCAACAAGATTGCACCGACGTCGACCGAGGGTTCCGCGAAGGCCGGGCCGGCGGGCGACAAGCCCCAGGGCGAGGCCAGTTTCTCGGCCGTGCTGGCTGATCGCCGGCGCGCGGATACGCCCGCCGATACGCGTACCACCGATGCGCCGAAGCAGGCGCCGTCCAGCCCGCAAGCGCGCATCGCGCAGCTGACAGACAAACAACAGGCAGGCGCCGATGGCGATGGCGTGCCCCGCGATACCGCGGCCAAACGCCACGGGGACATCGACCTGGCCAGCGCGAAAACGCGGCCAGCGCGTGGCGACCAGATTGCGCTGACCGATCTGACGGGCGAGGCCCGGCCGGCCGGCGACCCGCGCCCCAGTGATCTTGCCGAGACGCTCGATCTCGAGCCCGCCACGCAGGCCGAACCGGCGCATGCGTCGAGCCACGACGAGGCGTCCGATAACGATGCGACCGTCTTTGCCGATATCCGCTGGCACACGATCGCCGTGTCGCTACAGCACAATACGGGCACTGCCGTAGCGGCCAAAGGCGCTTTGCCAGCCGGCGCCCACACCGCCATCAATGCCAGCGCGGCCGATACGCGCATGGCTGGCGCCACCACCGACCTGCAACTGGCCCTGTCGGGTACAGGCCAGGCTGGCGCACAGGATGGACGCGCCGCGATCGAGTGGCGCACGCTGGATACACGCAGCGCCCGGGCTGGCCGGGCCGACAACGACAGCGGTCTGCGGCTTGCCGCCGCCGGCGATGCGGCGCTGAACCGACAGGGCGACGAGGCGCTCGCCGCCGATCGATCCCGTATCGCCTTCGGTGCCCAGCATATGCCCACCGACGCGCGTAATAATCCGGCCGCCTGGGCCGCCTTTACCGGCGATGTGCAGACTCAGAGCTTCGGCAAGCGTTTTGCCAGCGCCGCGGGCACCGAGGCCACCGACGCTGCCGATCTGAAATCGCTGCCGGGCACGGCAACGAGCATCCAGGCGGGCACGAACCCGGCGCTTGCGACAAGCGCGCCGGCCGCGACGCTGAGCGCCAATATCAACGCACCGCTGGGCAGCGAAGCCTGGAAGCAGGCAATCAACCAGCAGGCCCTGCGCCTGAGCCACGTCGGCGACGGCGCAGCCGAACTCACGCTCTATCCGCGTGAACTGGGCCAGCTGCATGTATCACTGAAGATGGGTGAAAACGCGCAGCTGCACTTCGCCTCGGCGCATGCGGATGTGCGGGCCGCCGTGGAAGCCGCGCTGCCCCAGTTGCGCCAGACCCTGGCGGACAACGGGATCAACCTTGGCCAGACCTCGGTCAGCGATCAGGGCACGAATTCGAACGCGTCGAACGGGGATGGCAGTGGCCGCGCTCAGGGTGGGCGCATGCCGGCCGATAGCACGGACGTCGCCAGCGCCGATACGCTGACCGCGCCAGTCGCGGTGACCACGCTCGCCGGGCGCACGCTCGACGGCGGCATCGACATCTTCGCCTAGTCATCGCAAACCCGGCCGTTTTACTGCGGCCCGAACAGGATACCTCTCGTCATGGCCACATCGCCCCCCAACGCTGCCGGCGGCAATCGCATGCTCTGGCTGATCATCATGGCGCTGGCGCTGATCATCGTGACCGGTGCGGCGATCGGCGGCACGTATTTCTTCATGAGCGACGACGATCAGGCGGCGGCCGAGCCGGCGCACGCAGCACCCGTGCCCAAACCGGCGCCGGTATTCGTCGAAATCAAGCCGTTCACGGCCAACCTGCGCGATCCACGCGGGCGTATCCTGTATGTTCGTATCGCCGTTAAGGTCGACGATGACAAGGCGGCGGAAAAACTTGCCGAGCACATGCCCCAGGTACGCAACCGGATTCTCATGACGATCGCCGACACCCAGGCCGACAACCTGACCAGCGCCAACGGCAAGCAGTCGCTGGCCAATAGCTTGCAGGTCGCCATCGCCCGGCCCTTCGACGAAGACGAAGACGCGATCGGCGTGCAGGAAGTCCTTTTCACCGATTTCATCGTTCAATAGGCCGCGCTCGTGTCCAACGACGACATGCTATCGCAGGACGAAATCGATTCGCTGATGCTTGGCGTCAGCGGCGATGACGAACCGTCCGCCTCCCAGACCGATAGCGGTGGCAAGCGCATTCGTCCGTTCGATCCGAACGACCAGCAGCGCGTGGTCCACGGGCGCCTGCATGCCTTCGATATCATCAACGAACGCTTTGCGCGGCGTTTTCGCATGTCGCTGTTCAACCTGATCCGGCGCAATGCGGATATCACCGTCGGCCGTATCAAGATCCAGAAATACAAGGACTTCACCCGCAATCTGCCGGTGCCGGCCAATATCAACCTCATCAGCATCAAGCCGCTGCGCGGCAATGCGCTGGTGGTGTTTCCGCCGAATCTGGTCTATCTGGTGGTGGACAGCCTGTTCGGCGGCGATGGGCGCTTTCTCACTCGCTCGGAAGGCCGCGAGTTCACGCATACCGAACAGCGCATCATCCAGCGCCTGTTGTCGCTGGCACTGGAAAGCTATGCCGAAGGCTGGAAGAGCGTCTATCCGGTGAAGCTGGAGTATCAGCGCGCCGAAATGCAGGTGAAATTCACCAATATCACCAATAACGACAACGAACTGGTGATCAGCTCGACTTTTCATGTGGAGGTCGGCGCCTTCGGCAGCGATTTCCAGATCTGCATGCCCTATTCCATGATCGAGCCAATCAAGGATCTGTTGTCGGGGCCGCTACAAAAGCGCGATCCGGAAGAAGAGCAGCACCGTACGCGTCAGCTGGCCGGCGAGATCAAGCAAAGCCATATCCAGCTGGTCGCCGATTTCACCGAGATCGAGACCACCCTCGGCGAGGTTTCACGCCTGGCGGTCGGCGATGTACTGCCCATCGAACTGCCGCGCGCGATTACCGCGCGGGTTGATGGCGTGCCGGTGCTCGAATGCGACTACGGACGACTCAACGACCGCAAGGCGCTGCGCGTGACCCGGGTCATCAACCAAGAGGCTTCCAAGTCCAAACAGGGACCGAAAAAATGAACGATCAAGTGCCCCAGAGCGACGCCGACGACGATTGGGCGGCCGCGCTTGCCGAACAGGCCGGCAGCGAAACCGAAACGGACAACGCGGACAGCATGGAAGACGCCTGGGGCGAGGCCATGGCGGAGCAGGCCGAGGTCGAGTCGAACAAGAGCAGCGCGTCCAAGGCGTCTGGCGCCGGCGACAAGGCCACCAGCGCCGGTGACAGCGTGTTCAAGCCGCTGGCCGACGAGGCCAAGGCGGGTACGCCGCGCGAACTCGACATGATCATGGAAATCCCGGTCACCCTGTCGGTGGAACTGGGCCAGACGCGCCTGACCATTCGCGAACTGCTCGACCTCGCCCAGGGCTCGGTCGTGGAACTCGACGGGCTGGCCGGCGAGCCGATGTCGATTCTGGTCAACGGCTATCTCATCGCCCAGGGCGAGGTCGTCGTGGTCGACGAGAAATACGGCATCCGTATCACCGAAATCGTGACCCGCTCGGAACGCATCCACAAGCTCAACAAATGAACGAAGATCAGGCGCAACAGACGATCGACGCCGCGCAAAACGCACCGCGTAACGGCTCGGCCGACTGGCTGCACGGGCGCACCCAGACCAGCGCCGATACGCCGTCATCGGCGGTGCCCAAGGCCAACGGCTCGCTGGGCATGGAAAGCATCGGTCGCACCTCGCTCGGTCTGATTGTGGTGATTGCGCTGATCTTTGCCTGTAGTGCCCTGCTCAAGCGCTTCGGCCCCTACCGCAAACGCGGCGGGCGCTCGCTGGATATCATCGCCAGCCAGAGCCTGGGCCCGCGCGAGCGGGTGGTGGTCATCGAAGTCGAGGATACCTGGCTGGTACTCGGCGTGGCCCCCAACAGCGTGAACACGTTGCATACCATGCCCGCCGGTGAACGCGAGGTGCCGGCCGAAACCAGCCCGGCCGGGCAGTCGAACCCGAGCTTCGGCGAGGCGTTTGCCGAAAACCTGCGCCGCGCGGGCACGCGTTTCACCCGGCACGACGGAAAGCGTTAATGCGTCGCCGGTCGATCCACCTGCTGCTCGCGCTGCTGGGGCTGGCCGTGAGCTTTGCCGTCGGCGCCCAGGAACCCGGGGCCCTGCCGGGCGTGGTCACACGCCAACTCGAAAATGGCGGCCAGTCCTGGACCCTGTCGGTCCAGACCCTGGTTCTGCTCACGGCGATGGCATTTTTGCCCGCCGTACTGCTGATGATGACCGGCTTTACCCGCATCATCATCGTGTTAAGCCTGCTGCGCAGCGCCATCGGCACGCCCACGGCGCCACCCAATCAGGTATTGCTGGGGCTGGCCCTGTTTCTGACCTTTTTCGTGATGTCGCCGGTTTTCGAGCGCATCTACGATGTCGCCTACGAACCGCTTTCACGCGACGAGATCACTTTTCAGCAGGCCATACAGAATGGCGTCGGGCCGTTGCGCGAATTCATGCTGCGCCAGACCCGCGAGAGCGATCTGGCCATGTTCGCCAACCTTGGCGATATTCCGCCCATGCAGGGCCCGGAAGACGTACCGTTGCGGCTGCTGCTGCCGGCGTTCGTCACCAGTGAGCTGAAAACGGCGTTCCAGGTCGGTTTCATGATCTTCATCCCGTTTCTGATCATCGACCTGGTGGTGGCCAGCGTGCTGATGTCGCTGGGCATGATGATGGTGCCGCCCGCCACCATATCGTTGCCGTTCAAGCTCATGCTGTTCGTGCTCGTGGACGGCTGGACACTGCTGATCGGTTCACTGGCCGACAGCTTTTTCATGACCTGAGGCATCGTCGATGAGTCCTGCAACCGTCATGGAACTGGCCTATCAGGGCATGAAAGTCACCCTGCTCATGGCCACGCCGCTGTTGTTGACCGCGCTGCTCGTGGGCCTGGTGGTCAGTCTGTTTCAGGCCGCCACCCAGATCAATGAAATGACGCTGTCGTTCATCCCCAAGATCCTGGCCGTATTCGCCGCGCTGATCGTCGCCGGGCCCTGGATGCTCGGCCTGATACAGGATTTCACCCGCGATCTGTTTCTGAGCATCCCCGGCCTGATCGGCTAGCCGCGCGGGCCGCGTCGCGATGATCGAGTTCACCACGAGCCAGATCACACCCTGGGTGATGGCGCTGTTCTGGCCATTCGTGCGCATCCTCGCGTTCGTCGCGGTCGCACCGATTCTCGGCGAAAACAGCCTGTCGCGGGTGGCCAAGGTCGGCATCGCCGTGCTGCTGGCCTTCATCATCGCGCCGACCCTGCCGCCACCGCCGGATATACCGCCCGTATCGTACGTGGGCGTTTGGCTGATCGTGCAGCAGATTCTCATCGGCATCGCCATGGGTCTGGTGATGCGCGTTGTCTTCGCCGCGGTACGCGCGGCCGGCGACTATATCGGCCTGCAGATGGGGCTGGGCTTCGCTTCGTTCTACTCTGCGGCGATGGGCGCCAACATCATGGTGCTCGCCCAGATTCTCAACGTGTTCGCGCTGTTGTTCTTTCTGGCCTTCGATGGCCATCTGATCATGATCCGCGTGCTCGCCATGACCTTTATCGAACTGCCGGTCGGCGCCGGCGCGATCGAAGCCGATGGCTGGTACTTGCTGGTGCGCTGGGGCGGCACCGTGTTCAGCGCCGGGCTCGGCCTGGCGCTGCCGCTGGTCACCGCGCTTTTGACCATCAATATGGCGCTGGGCATTCTCAACCGCGCCTCGCCCCAGCTGTCGATCTTCTCGATCGGCTTTCCGCTGACCCTGTTGTCCGGCGTGGTGTTGCTGTTTTTCATGGTGCCGGAACTCGGCGGCCTGTTCGAGCAGATGTTTGCCAACGGCATCGAGGCCATGGGCGCAATCCTGAGCGCCATGGCCGGCAACAACTGAGCATCGGCTGCTCCCAACATCGGAAAAACACGCGCCGTGCGATCAAGGCACAGAAAGGCTGTCCGCGAATGAACGCCAATAAACGCAAATAAAGCAAAACGCTGGGCGGGCATTTTGCGGTTTTCGAAGGCGGCGCAAGACTGTGGCGTCGCCACGCGCGCCGGGAAACGTCTTCTTCCATTCGCGTGAATTCGCGTTTATTTGCGAACGATTCCTTCACGCGCCGGGCAATCAAGGCAAAGAAATGTTGTCCGCGAATGAACGCCAATAAACGCGAATAAAGGCAAAACGCCGGACGGGCGTTTCGCGGGTTTCTAAGGCGATGCAAGACTGTGACGTCGCCACGCGCGCCGGGAAACGTCTTCTTCCATTCGCGTGAATTGGCGTTTATTTGCGGACGATTTCTTCACGCACCGGGCAATCAAGGCAAAGAAAAGCTGTCCGCGAATGAACGCCAATAAACGCGAATAAAGGCAAAAAGGGCGGACGGGCGTTTCGCGGATTTCGAAGGCGGCGCGAGACTGCGGCGTCGCCCCGCGCGCCGGAAAACGCGTTCTTCCATTCGCGTGTATTGGCGTTTATTTGCGGACTGATTTCTTCACGCGACAGGCAGCCACGGCAAAGAAGGGCTTTCAAAGACGATAAAAGGCGACAGGTCCGGCTTCGTAGCCGGACCCGACACGAGCGCCGTGTTAGAGATTGAACATCGACAGCTTCTGGATATCGGTGAACGTCTTCTGCGAGAACTGGAGGGCCACCTGGGCGAGGCTGTAGTCCGAATAGGCGGACATGTAGTCGAGGTCCTCGAGCTGCGAACGCGTCGTATCGTAGTTGAGCCCGCGCGCCGCGCCGACCGTATCGAGCGTATCCAGCTCGTTGAGCCGTGAGCCCAGCGAGGCGCGTACGGTGAGTACGTTGTCGAGCGCGTTGGCGACCTTGCGATTCGCACTGTTGATGCCGTTTTCCAGCGCAGCGCGCGAGGCCGGCGTCTCGGTGCCCTGCTTGAGCACGTCGATCACCGAAGCAAGCGTATTGAGGATGTTGTTGTCTTCGTCGCGATCGCGGGCAAAGGTAAAACTATCGCCATCTGCGGGCTCGCCCTTGATGGTCGCGAGCATGCTATCGCCCAGCGCGATCGGCTCGCCTGCCTTATAGGGCTGATCGGCCGTCACCGTTTCGCCGGTCGTGGCATTGACCACGGTATAGCGGGTCTCGCCGCCGGCTTCGCTGAAGCTCAGGCGGAATTCGTCGCCGAAATCGGCTGCACCCGAGTCGGCCACGTTGATCGCGCCGAATACGCCGCTGCCGGCATTGGCGTCGTCAGCGCTGGCCACATACTGGGCACTATCGGTGACCGAGGAAAACACGCGCGTGCCGGTGTCATTGACCGCCATCATGCGCGATGCGTCCACGCGCAGGTTTTGCAGGCCCTCATCGCCCTGATAGCTCACCCGGCCGCCGGACTCGACGAACGGCGTCCGATCGCCGTCGTGACCGGCGAATATGTAACGGCCGTTGCCGTCCTGGGCATTGGCGCTGCCGAGCATTTCGGCATAAATGCCCTCCAGCTCGGTGGCAATGGAATTGCGGTCGGCATCGCTGAACGTGCCATTGCCGGCCTTGACCAGCAGCGGCGTAACCGATTGCAGCGCTTTGGTGACCTGATCCAGTTCGGCTTCTTCGGCCGCCATGCTGCGCCGTGCCGCGGTACGGCTGGCTTCGAACTGGTCGTTTACCGCACTGGCTTGGGAGACCACCAGCGCCTGCGAGGCCGCACGCGGGTCGTCGGCCGGCGTGACGATCTTCTTGCCGCTGGCCAGCTGCTGGCCGACTTCGGCGACCTTGCCCTGCTGACGCATGATCGACTGCATGCTCATGCTGTAGATCGAATTGGTACTCAAGCGCATGACGTGGGCCTTTTCGGGTTAAGACTAGGCGCGGATGCCGAGCAGCGTATCGAACAGGCTGGCTGCCGTTTCGATCACGCGCGCATTCGCCTGATACATTTGCTGGTAATACATGAGGTTGACGCGCTCTTCGTCGAGGTTCACGCCGGAAACCGACTGCTGCGCGGTTTCCAACTCGCTGGTGAGCATGTCCTGGGCACTGCTGTTGACCTGCAACGAACGTGTCTTGTTGCCGATATCGCTCACCAGACGGGCATAACCACTGTTGAAGCTGCTATCGCCTTCGATGGCGGGTTCGTCCTGCAGCGCAGCCATGTCCAGCGCATTGCGATTGTCGCCAGTACCGCCGCCCTGGCCGGCCGCGATCGCTGCCGTATTGGTGACCGCGACCTCCATGGCCGCGGCCGCGCGATCCAGCGGCTTGATGACGAAGGCATCGCCATCCAGCGGCTGTCCCTGCATTTGAACCTCGACGCCATCGAATTGCAGCGGCATTTCGTCGCCGCCGAAAAAGCGCTGGTCGCCGTCGCTCATGCGGGTGAGCTTGTAGGAACTGGTATCGCCATCGTATTCGAGCCGGTAGTTGCTCGCGCGCACCTCGGCACTGGCGCCTTCGGTGAATTTCACGTCCAGCGTGGCCGTGCTGTTGTTGTTCGCATCGCTGAAACTCACCGGGTCGGCGGTTTTGAAGAACGCGCCGCCGGCCTCGCCCTTGAGCGTGGTGCCGCCTTCATGCAGTTCGTTTATCCGCGCGGCCAGCGTATGGGCGATCTGGTCCAGACGCTGCTGGGCCGGCTCGAGCGAATCCTTGCGGAACGCCATCAGCCCACCCACCGTACCGCCCTTGATACTCGACTCCGGCAGCTCGCGCACCTGGCCGTTGCCAACCTCGAAACCCAGCACGGGGCGTGTCGGGTCGGCACTCGAATCCATCAGGACGAGCGACTTGGCGCCGTTGGAATCCACCAGCGGCTGGCCGGCTACCGAGATGTGATAGTCGTTGCCGTCCTGTACCGAGAGCTTGACGTCGACGAGGTCCCCGAGCGCGGATACCAGTTGATCGCGTTGGTCGAGCAGATTGTTCGGCGGCTGGCCGGTCTTGGCCTGGGTTTGCACGATCTGCTTATTGAGGTTCGAAATCTGCTCGGCGTAGTTGTTGACCTGGCTGATCGCGCCGTCCAGCTGCGATTCCACGCTTTCGCCCATATCGGACAGGTATTCCGAAAACGCACGGAACTGTGCGGTCATGCTGTTGGCATCGCCCAGCAGCGATTCGCGGGCGGCCGAATCCGCCGGGCTCGCGGACAGTGTTTGCATGCCGCCGAAGAATTTCTGCATCAGCGGCGCCAGACCGGCCTCGCTGTCGCCGAGCAGGTTGTTGACCTGCGAAATCTGGCTCAGATGGCTGTCAAACGCACTCGATCGGCTCTTGGCATCGTTGAGCTGGCCGGTGAGATATTGCTGATACTGTCGCTCCACACCCGTGGTACGTACACCCGCGCCCTGCCCGTCGCCGGTCTGAGCGGTACTCAGGCCCGTCACCTGGCGGCTATAGCCGGGGGTATTGACGTTGCTGATGTTGTTGCTTGTGGTGGCCAGCGCGGTCTGCGCTGCGCCGAGTCCGGTCAAGCCGATGCCGAATAGATTGGACATGATCGCTCTACAAGTTTGGCATGCGCACCCGCGGTGCGTTCGCTATGTGCAAATAACGGCGAAAACGAAAAAAAGTTGAATCGTTCGCGACCGCGCCCTGGCTAGAAAAGTCTTGTCAGATCGGCACTTTTGACCTCACCGAGCTGGGCGACCTGCACCGCCGGGGCCGGCGCGTCGGCCGGCAGGCGTTTCATGATCGACACCAGCTTGTTGGCATAGGCCGGATCGGTGGCATAACCGCAGTTTTGCAACGCCCGCGCGGCATGCTCCGCGGTGGGCGCGTCGACTACCGGCTTGTAGCGCGGCGATTGCGTCAACAGCCGTGCGTAATCGGAAAATGCCTGTTCATAGGAATCATAGGCTCGGAATTCAGCCCGGGTGGTGTAGCGGCGCGAACCCTCGTACTCGGTGGTTTTCACGCTCGCCGCATCGCCATCCCAGCCGGTGGCCTTGATATTGAACACGTTGAAGCTCGGGCTGCCGTCCGCGCGGGTGATTTCATGCTTGCCCCAGCCGGTTTCGAGCGCGGCCTGGGCCAGGATCAGGCGCTTGGGAATACCGGTTTCGCGGGCAGCCACCGCAGCGGCCGAATCCATGCGATCCAGAAACTTGTTGACGTGATCAGGCAATACGGCACGGCGTACCGTATCCGACGCCGACGTCTGGGCAACCGCCTCGGCGGGCACCGAAGCTTCGTTAGCCGCTGCCTGCAACGGTGGCCGGGCAAAGGTCTTGCGCGCCAGATCATCAGCCGGCTTTTCGGCCGACTTTTCGTCAGTACGACGCGCAGTGATCGGGTTGGAAGCCTGCAGCGGTTGTGGCGATGCACTGGGAATCGAGGCCAGCAGCGAATCTACGCCGTTGTCGTTCGGCGTCGCCGAGGCGGACTTGCCTTGCAGCTGCTGGGTCAGCATATCGGCCAGACCAATGCCACGCTGGGACAACGTCTGCGCCCACTGCTGATCCATGAGCGACTGATACATCTCCGAGCGCTGGCTGTTGAGCAGCCCGCTCTGCGGAATGGCGTCGCGCATCTGCTTGAGCATTTTCTGCAGAAATACTGCTTCGAACTGCTTGGCGGCCTCCTTGATGCCCTCGTCCGGCGAATTACGTGCCGAGTACTTGAGCTTGGCCACCGAGTTCATGCTCAGGGCGAAATCGCCGCTGCTGCCCATGCCGGTCATCTAGATGATCTCCAGCTCGGCGTTGAGCGCACCCGCGGACTTCAACGCCTCGAGAATAGCCATCAGATCCGTCGGCGTCGCGCCGAGCCGGTTGAGCGCATCCACCACTTCGCGCAGCGAGGCACTTTGGGTAATGGTATGCAACACGCCACTGCCTTCCTGGACCGTAATATCGGCATTGGGCACGACGGCCGTCTGACCACCGGACAGCGCATTGGGCTGGCTGACGATCGGATTGGAATCGATCACCACCGACAGACTGCCATGGGCAATCGCCGCGCTGTTGAGCGTGACATTGCGATTCATCACCACCGAGCCGGTCCGCGAGTTGATCACCACGCGCGGGGTTTCCTGTCCCGGCGTGACGTCGAGTGCCTGTACACGGGCCAGAAACGCGACCTTGGCGCTCTCGTCGACCGGCGCCTTGAGCGTGATCGTGCGCGCATTCTTGGCCGTCGCGATGTTGGAGCCGAAGGCCTCGTTGATGGCATTCATCGTGCGCAGCGCGGTATTGAAGTCGGCACGCTTGAGCGCGAGATCGATTTCGCCGCCCATACCCAGCTGCGAGGGCACCGTACGCTCGATGATCGCACCGCCAGGGATCCGCCCCGCGCCGGTCTGGTTGACCTGAACACTGCTGCCGCCGCCTTCGGCACTGATACCCGGGGCCAGAATATTGCCCTGGGCCAGCGCGTAAATATTGCCGTCGGCGCCCTTGAGCGGGGTCATGAGCAGGGTGCCACCCCGCAGGCTTTTGGCATTACCGACCGAGGAAACCGTGACATCCAGTGCCTGGCCGGTACCGGCGAATGGCGGCAGATCGGCCGTGACCATGACCGCGGCGACGTTCTTGAGCTGCATGTTGGTGCCGGCGGGCACGGTCACGCCCAGCTGCGTGAGCATGTTCTTGAGGGCCTGGCCGGTAAACGGCGTCTGGGTGGTCTGGTCGCCGGTATTGCCCAGCCCCACGACCAGCCCGTAGCCGACCAGCGGGTTGGAGCGCACGCCGCTGAACGTGGCGATATCGGCCAGCCGCGCGGCCTGCGCGCTGGTCACGACCATTACAGCGCCGGCCAGCGCCAGCAGCATCCGTTTGCACCATCCGATCTGGATCATGTTTCGTCTCGCTCGCAAAAAAGGAACAAACGTGGAGCCTGTCGTGCCTAGAGCGGCGACAGGTTCATGAACACGCGCTGCAGCCAGCCCATGCGCTGCGCTTCGTCGATATAGCCATCGCCGTAGTACTCGAGCCGGGCGTTGGCCACCTGGGTCGATACCACGGTGCTGTCGGCCGACACGGTGCGCGGATTGACCACGCCCGAAAACAGGATGTATTCCACGCCCTGATTGATGCCGATACGTTTCTCGCCAGCGACCTGCAGGTTGCCGTTGGGCAGCACATCCATGACCGTGACCGTGATCGTGCCGGTGAAGTTATTGGAGGCATTCGCCCCGCCGCTGCCGTTGAAGCTATTCGAACCCGACAGATCGGTGCCCTGATTTTCCAGCAGGCTTTGCAGCACTTCCGGGATCTGGGTCGGGGTGAATTCCACCGAGCCATTGCGGCTGGCCTTGGCCGCCGAACTCTTGGAGGCACTCACGGCCTCGTCGAGCACGATGGTGAGAATATCGCCGACCTGGGTGGGACGCCGATCCTCGAACAGCGGCTTGGTATAGCTGGCACGAAAGATCGACCCGTCGGCTGGCGGCGCGGGCGGCAGCTGCGGCGGCGCGGTAGTCGGACCTTCGACCACGTTCTTGCGCGGCAGTTGAGCACAGGCAGAAAGCGCCACCAGGGCCGCGACGACCACGGCCAGGCGCAGAATCCGTGCAGACAGGCGTGCGCTTTGCATGGGTGGCTCGTTACAGCTGGGCCAGACGCTGGAGCATCTGGTCGGAGGTTTCCACGGCCTTGGAGTTGATCTCGTAGGCGCGCTGGGTCGCGATCATGTTCACCATCTCCTCGACCACATTGACGTTCGAGGTTTCCACGAACTTGTGGCGCAGCAGGCCGGTGCCGTTCAGGCCGGGGATGCTGTCGTTACGCGGACCCGAGGCGGTGGTTTCGCGATAGAGGTTGTCGCCGATGCTCTGCAGACCGGTCGGGTTGATGAAGGTGGTCAGCTGCATCTGGCCGACCTGGACGTTCTCGGCCGTGCCCGGCTGGGTAACCGATACCGTGCCGTCGGTGGCCACGCTGATCGACAGCGCGTTTTCCGGAATGGTGATCGCCGGCTCTACCGGGAAACCCGAGGAGGTCACCAGCTGACCGTTCTGGTCGATCTGGAACGAGCCGTCGCGGGTATAGGCATTGGTGCCGTCGGGCATCTGCACGGCAAAGAAGCCGCGGCCGTCGATGGCGATATCCTTGGAGTTGCCGGTCTGCTCGAGATTACCCTGGGAATGCAGGCGCTCGTTGGCCACCGGCTGAACACCGGAGCCGATCTGCAGACCCGACGGCAGGTTGGTCTGCACCGACGACAACGCGCCGGGCTGACGCATGTCCTGATAGAGCAGATCCTGAAAGACCGCGCGCGAGCGCTTGAAGCCGTTGGTCGACACGTTCGCCAGGTTGTTGGCGATGGTGTCGAGCTTGACCTGCTGGGATTCCAGACCGGTCTTGGCAATCCAGAGTGAACGAATCATGTGTTGTCCCTCGTTGCGCCGGGCGCATCGCCCGTACGCGAATATCTATTCAAAAGTAACTAGCTCAGCGACAGCAGCTTGTTGGCGCTTTGATCGTTTTCGTCGATGCTGCTGATCATCTTCATCTGCATTTCGAAGCGGCGTGCGTTTTCGATCATCGAAACCATGGCTTCGGTCGGATTGACGTTGCTGGATTCGACCGCGCCGCTGACCACTCGCACGGTGTCGTCAGCCGCGAACGGCGCGCCGGGCGTACCGTCGGGGTTGTTACGCGGATGAAACAGGTTGTCGCCGCCACGCGCGATCTGGTCGGGTTCGGGGTTGACCAGCTTGAGCCGGCCGATTTCGGCAATGGCGTTGGGCTGATCGCCCGCGCCCAGCGCGGAAATGGTGCCGTCGGCCGCGATTGTGACCTCGGCGCCCAGCGGCAGCACCAGGGGCGCACCGAACTCGCTGAGTACGACGTTGCCATTGCTGCGCAGCAGACCGGTCGAGTCCATCTGCAACCCGCCGGCCCGGGTATAGGCTTCGCTGCCGTCCTGGGCCTGTACCGCGAGCCAGCCGTCGCCGTCGATGGCGACGTCGAGGCTGCGGCCGGTTTCGGTCATGTCCCCGGGGGTCAGATCGGCCCCCGGGGTGGTGGTGGCCGTGATTGCCCGTGTCGCCAGCCCGTCGCCGTTGACCGGCACGGCCCGAAACATCGACAACTGCCCACGAAAACCCGGCGTCGAGGCATTGGCCATGTTGTTGGCCACCACGGCCTGGCGGTCCAGGGTCTGGGTCGCGCCGCTCAGGGCGGTATAAATCAGTCGATCCATAACGAAACGTCCGGCGGGTTAAACGGGCGGGCCAGCGGCGACTAGCGCAGGTTGACCGCGGTCTGCAGGACCTGATCCTGCGTCTTGATGGTCTGCGCGTTGGCCTGGTAGTTGCGCTGCGCGATGATCATCTCGACCAGCTGCTGGGACAGATCCACATTGGAGCCTTCCAGGGTCGAACCCAGCAGGCTGCCGAACTGGCCGGTGCCGGCTACGCCGAGCCCGGCCTGGCCGGATTCCGCGGTTTCGACCCAGGCGTTGCCGCCCACCGGCGACAGACCCTGTTCGTTACGGAAGCTCGCCAGCGCGATCTGGCCGACATTGATGGCCTGACCGTTGGAGTAGCTGCCGCGGATCATGCCGTCCTTGCCGATATTGATCGCGGTCAGATCACCCGAGACATAACCGTTCTGCTGGGGCGTGCTGGCCGAGAAGTCCTGGGCAGTCTGCGAGGAACCGGCGAAATCGAACGTGAAATCGATCGGCGCGGAACCGTTTTGGGCATTCAGGCTATAGGCCACCGACGAGGCGCCGAGCGTATCGGCCTTGTCCTGCTGACCGGCGGCGGTCAGGTTGCCGTTGGCGTTGAAGCTCAGCGTGCTGGCGGGCAGGTGCTCGACATAACGAATCTGACCACCCGAGAAGGTGCCATCCGGCTGTGCGGTCGCGCCCGAGACATAGGCGGTGTAGTTATGATCGCCGTCGCTGAACTCATAACTGCCGTTGCCACCGTTCACCGGATCGAAGCCGTTATAGGTGTTGTCGGCATCCACCGTACGCGGCAGATTGGACTCGTCACCCAGGGCCATTTCACCGTTGACGCTCCAGCTGTTGGCCGCGGTCTTGGTGAAGAACAGATTCACGCTATGGGCATTGCCCAGCGAATCGAACACAGTGTTGGGCGTGCTCCAGTTGTAGCTGTCGGTGTCATCGGCATTGAAGTCGCCGGTCTTGATCTCGGCGCCCGCATCCAGCGCGGTTTCCAGCGACGCTTCGGTGGTCGCCTTGGCATTCATGCGCTCGGTCGGGATCACCAGCGGAACCGGATTGCCGCCGGCAGCCACCACGGGCTCGGCATTCGGGTTGTTGAAGTTGGTCACGTTGTAACCGGTCAGCAACGCACCCTGGGCATTGGCGATGTTGCCGTCCTTGGTCTGCTGGAATTCGCCGTTACGCGAATACAGTGTCTGGGCGCCATCGGTCAGACGGAAGAAACCGCCGCCGTCAATGGCCACGTCGAGGTTACGGCCGGTGTTGTTGAGCGCACCGCCGGTGAAATTCTGGGTGATACCCGACACTTTGGCGCCGAGACCGGTCTTGGCACCGGCGTAAATGTCCGCGAATTCGCTACGCCCGGACTTGAAGCCCACGGTCTGCGAGTTGGCGATGTTGTTGCCGATGCTGCTCAGGCTGCTGTTGGCCGCGTTAAGACCGCTGACCCCTTGCGAAAAACTCATGGTGTTTCCCTCGTGTTTCGAGTGGTTAGTATCCCGGCGTACGGGTGGAATTGATTAGGCGATTAGCGCGCGTTTGCGTGCGCAATTCATTACCTGTGGCGATCAGATGATCTGGCGGATGGAATCGAGATCGACCAGCCCCTTGTTGGGCCCGAGATCGAGCTTGGGCCCGTTCTCGCCGGCAACCACGCCGCTGACATAGCCCGTCGACAACGCCTGCGCGTTCACCGCTTCGCCATTGGGGCCGACGGCCTCGATGTTGACGCGGTAATTGCCCTTGGCCACGACATTGCCGGCGGCGTCGCGGCCATCCCAGGAGAACGACTGCACGCCGGCCGGCTGATCGGCGTAGGACGATTCATGCACCACCGCACCGCTGTCGTCGGTGATGGTGAGCTTGATTTCGCTGGCGGGCCCGTCCAGCTCCATGCCGAACGGCAGCGCCGAACCCTGTTCGCCCACGCTGATGTCGTTGCCCGGCACGAGCACGCCACGGCCGATCAGCGCGCTGGCCTGCAGCTGCTGCGAGGTATCGATCTGGCCGTTGATGTTGGCCAGGGTGTCGTTGAGATCGTTGATGCCACTCACGGTGTTGATCTGCGCGATCTGCGAGGTCACCTGAGAGTTGTCCATCGGGTTGAGTGGGTCCTGGTTCTGCATCTGTGCAACCAGCAGGGTCATGAACTGCTCGCTCATGTCCTTGGCACGCGTGCGCGATGCCGCGCCGGTGGCGCTGGCGGCCCCGGCGGCGTTGACGGAACCCAGAATATCGGTAGGCATGACGTTTGAACCTTGTTGTTATTCGCCGAGCGACAACGTACGCAGCGCCAGCTCCTTGCCGGTGTTGAGCACTTCGATGTTCGCCTGGTAGGAACGCGAGGACGAGATCATGTTGATCATCTCGTCGGTGGGATTGACGTTGGGCATTTCGACATAGCCGGCGTCGTCGGCCAGCGCATGCCCCGGGTTGTATTCCTTGCGAAACGGCGCATCGCTTTCCAGGACATTGGATACGCGCACGCCGCCGATGCCCTCGGCCGCGCCGGCCTCGAGCTCGAACCTGACCTGCTTGGCCCGGTACGGCTCGCCGTTCGGACCGGCCACGCTGTCGGCGTTGGCCATGTTGCTGGCCGCGACGTTCATGCGCTGTGCCTGGGCGGTCAGCGCCGAGCCGGCAGTATTGAAAAGATTGGAAATCGACATGCTTATCCCTCGTGGTTAAACGCCAATTAGCGCTCGGGCTGCATCGCAGCGCGCAGTCCCTTGATCTGCGAACCGAGAATCTGGAGATTGGCGCGGTAGTGCACGGCGTTGTTCATGAATTCGACGCGCTCGACGTCCATATCCACCGTGTTGCCATCCAGACTCGGCTGGGCGGCATTGCGATAGGCCAGCTGCGTGCCTTCGAGGCTGCCCGGGCTCGACGCGCCGATATGCCCGGCCGCGGTCGTCTTCAAGGGCACGGCCGGCGTGCCGTTATTACCGGCAGCACCGAGAACACGATCGAGCTCGGCACGAAAATCGAAATCGCGCGCCTTGTACCCGGGCGTATCGGCGTTGGCGATATTCGCGGCCAGCACATCCTGGCGCTTGTCGCGCATGTCCAGCGCCTGCTTGTAGAAACTCAGCGATGCTTCGAGTCGGTCGAGCATGATGACGGCCCCCGTGATGGCCTACAGGTGGTTTTGCGAGGCTCATACTAAGAGCGCCGTACGCCAGCCGATGGACAGAACAGGCACCGATTTGGGCGCTATTTCGGCGGATGGTGCGCGCGCATGCCTCTCTACAATGCGCCAACATCAGCTCCCGAGCGCCTTACGAGCCTGCATACGAATGAACCCGGTCGCCCTTGTCCGCACAGCACGCATCGCGCCACGGCTATTGGCCGCGGTGGTGCTGGTGTGCGTGGCGATAGCGGCGCAGGCCGACGACGCCGACATGCAGCAGTTGATCGGCGACTATCTACGCGCACAGGCGCCCGGCACGGGCGATGTCGAGATTTCGGTGGCCATGCCGAGCGTGTCGATGCCCGTATGCCACGACCCGCGCCCGTTTCTGCCTTCACGTAACCCGCGCATCGCCGGCAATATCACCGTGGGCGTGCAATGCCCGGGGGATCGCCCGGCGACCCGTTATTTTCAGGCGCGCGTGACCGTGATCTCGGATTACTACGTCGCCGCGCGCGATCTGTCACCGGGCGATGTGCTTGGCGCGGCGGATATCCGGCGCGAACAGGGCGACCTGTCGCGCCTGCCGCCCAACGTCGCCACCCGGCCCGATTCACTGATCGGCATGTCGGTGAGCCGACGCGTAGCCGCCGGGCGCCCCCTGGGCGGGGCCATGGTGCGCGAGCCGATTGCGATCAAGCGCGGTGAGCAGGTGCGCGTGGTGGCCGTGGGGCCCGGTTTTTCGATTACCACCGAGGGCAAGGCCCTCAATGCCGCGCCGCTGGGCGGCGATGTGCGCGTCAGCACCCGCGAGGGTTCCATTGTCATCGGTCGGAGCACGAACGAGAATACGGTAACGATCACGCGTTGATCCGTCGCGCGCTAAATCGACGATCGGGATTAAAGAAAAAAAACCGTTCGCCGATGTTTGCGCCATGGCACGCACAATCGTTTCCGAATAAACGGAACGTTCGAGGAATACCGCCGTGAACATCGACCCGACACAAAACACCCCGCGCATCGTCCCGAGCGAAACGCGCGATATCAAAAAGACCGACGAGGCCAAGCCCGGCGCCCAGGCGCCTGCCGCGTCGGCCCGGTTTCAGGCGTCCGGCATTTCGGACGCATCGCAGGATATCGACATGGCCCGCGTCAATGAGATTCGCGACGCGATCAGCCAGGGCAAGCTCGAAATCCGTTCCGACAAGATCGCCGACGGCCTGATTGCCAGCGCCCAGGCATTGGTTTCCGGCAAGTCATAACCAGGACAACAGCATGAACGACCCCTTCGCGCTCAATCTGCAACAGCATCACGACGCCCTGGGCGAGTTCATGACCCTGCTCGAATCCGAGCAGTCGTTGTTCACCGACGCGCCGGTCGCCGTCGACGCGTTGTCGCGGTTGACCGAGCGCAAGGCCGCCCAGGCCAAGGCCCTGGAACAGCTCGATGGCCAACGGCGTGCGCTGCTGGCCGAACGCGGCTATGACACGGATCGCGATGGCGCCCGCCGCCTGGCCGCGACCCTGGATTGCGAAGCGCTCTGGCAGGCACTGCTCACGCGTATCGAAGCCGTGCGCGCGCAAAACCAGATCAACGGGCTGGCGATCGAAACGCGCCTGGACCACACCAACCGCACGCTGGCGTTTCTGCAGCGCGCGACCGGCCAGACGCTCTACGGCCCGAACGGACGCACACGCGCATTCGGCAGCAATCACAGCCTGCGCAGCGGCGTCTAGAAATCGGGGCGGCTCGGGCCGGGGCCGAGGCGCCCGGCCGCTGGCGCGTATGCGCTTGCGCTCGTCACTCTGAATCAACGAAGAACGCCGGCACAGGGCCGGCGTTTATTTTTCGATGACGTTGAAAACAGCTGACCACGTCAGCTGTTTTCGGTGCCCCGATTAATAAAACAGCCGCCAAGCCCTGTCTTGATTATGTACAAAGTTCAGCATGCAGCGTGAACAGCGGACAGCCTGGGCTTAGACCTGACTTGCGCCTTATTCGCGTTTATTTGCGGACTGATTTCTTCACGCGACAGGCAATCAAGGCACAGAAGCTTGTCCGCGAATGAACGCCAATAAACGCGAATAAAGGCAAAAGGCCGGACGAGCGTTTCGCAGATTTCGAAGGCGACGCAAGACTGCAGCGTCGCCCCCGTGCGCCGGAAAACGCGTTCTTCCATTGGCGTGTATTCGCGTTTATTTGCGGACTGATTTCTTCAAACGACAGGCAGCCAAGACAAAGAAGGGCTTGTCCGCGAATGAACGCGAAGACACGCGAATAAGGCGAAAGACAGATCGCTCGAGACCGCGTGCCTCGCTGTTCGCGCCGCATGCGTAACTGTTTGCATAATCAATCGCTGCCTTGCACCTATGTTTATTGGCGCGCATTCGCGGACCGGTTTGCTCGTTTGAAGACGAAAGACCGCGGATGCCGCCGTTTGTGTGACCGACGGCGTCGCGCCAGTTCGCCGACACAGCGACAGGCGCTGATTCGTCGTGCGACCGAGCAGGCATCCTGGTTGCACACGGGCGCAGACAAACGCAGACAAGGCGCCAGGCGATCGCCGAAAACGCGCATGATCTGATGTTCACGCCGCGGGATGACGTCTGTACATAATTCAGCGCACGGCTGGTGCCCGGGCGTCGGATAAAAAAGGGCCTACTCGAAGTTCACCATCAGGCTCAGCCGATCGCCGGCCAGCGGCGTACGCGCGGCCGGCGGGCCGTCGATTCGAAAATAGAATCGAAACGCGGTTGCCACGGGCAAGCCGGAAAAGGCCATAGTCTGGCCATGGGGGCGCGATGCGTCAACGCACCGCCCCCCGCCGCATAGCTGTACCGCCAGTGCGCGCGGGCGCCATCCACGATAGTTGTAACGCCAGTTCACGCGCGTGATCGCCGCACCTGCCAGTGGTGTGTCCCGGCTCGGCAGCAGCGGGCCGAGCGCGTAGCGAAACCCCTGTTGCGAAAGCGTCGGCGCCTGGCTCTCGGCTACCCAGCGGCCGGCTGCCATGGCCGGCTTCGCGAAGCCGGCCAGCGCCTGAGCCAGGATCAGAAGCGCGCCGATCGCGGCGATTCGTACGGCGCTGTGTACAACATCCGCCATCGGCGAACGATTAGCGCCCGCCGATGAGCATGTTCACGCGCACGCTGCGATCGTCGGGGATTTCGTTTTGCGACAGCACCACGAGCTGGCGCATGCGTCGACGCAGAAAACGCGTGAGCAGCGGGCGTAGTTCGTGTTGCACCACCAGCACCGGCGGCAGACCGCGCTCTTCCTGACGGGCGACCGAGTTCTCGACCTGCTGGACGAGCGTATCGGCCAGGCCCGGCTCCATGCCACCGCCATTGTGCAGCGCCTGCATGAGCATCTGTTCGAGCTTGGCGTCGAGGGTCATGACTTCCAGCTGCGGCGCCGCGCCGTACCAGTGCTGCACGATCGAGCGACCCAGTGCCAGACGCACTCCCGCGGTGAGCTCGTTGACGTCCTGGGTATGGCCGGCATTGACCGCCAGCACATCCAGAATCCGGCGCATGTCGCGGATCGAGACATCTTCTTCGAGCAGGTTCTGCAGGATGCTCGTGACCGTGCTCAACGGCACCAGCTTGGGTACCACGTCGTCGACCAGCGCCGGGTTGTCGTTTTTCACCCGGTCCAGCAAGGCCTGGGTTTCGCTGCGGCCGAGCATGTCGCTGGCGTGCTGGGCCAGCAGATGATTGATGTGGGTGGCGATCACGGTCGAGGCATCGACCACGGTAAAGCCCTGCATCTCGGCCTGTTCGCGATGACCTTCCTCGATCCAGACCGCGGGCAGGCCGAAGGCCGGATCGGTGCCGGCCCGGCCTTCGAGCGTGCCGTGCGCCTGGCCGGGGTCGATCGCCAGCCATTGCCCGGGATAGGCTTCGCCGCGACCGATCTCGACGCCGTTGAGCGCGAGGCTGTAACTGTGCGGCTGGAACTCCAGGTTGTCGCGAATATGCACCACCGGCGGCAGAAAGCCGATCTCCTGGGCGAACTTCTTGCGCACACCCTTGATGCGCTTGAGCAGTTCGCCATCCTGATGGGCGTCGACCAGCGGGATCAGCCGATAGCCGACCTCCAGGCTCAAGGGATCGACCAGCTGCACGTCGTCCCAGCTGGCTTCCTTGGTTTCTGCGGTCACCGGCGGTGCCGGCGCTTTTTGCACGGCCTCGGCCTCGGCTTCGCGGGCCTGCTTTTGCAGGTACCAGCCCAGACCGCCCAGCAGCGCGGTGAAGAATAGAAACACCAGATTCGGCATACCCGGCACCAGCCCGAGCATGCCGAGCACGCCGGCCGAAAGAAACAGCACCTGCGGATTGGTGAACAGCTGGGCGAGCATCTGCTGGCCGACGTCCTGATCGGTACTCACCCGCGATACGGTCACGCCGGCCGCGGTGGAGATCACCAGCGCCGGCACCTGGGCGACCAGACCGTCGCCGATGGTCAGCAGGGTATAGGTACGCGCGGCCTCACTGGCCGACAGACCATGCTCGCCCATGCCGATGATCAGCCCGCCGATGAGGTTGATCACCATGATCAGAATGCCGGCGATGGCGTCGCCACGCACGAACTTGCTGGCACCATCCATGGAGCCGAAGAAATCGGCTTCCTGGGCGATTTCCTGGCGGCGTTCCTTGGCCTGCTGTTCGTCGATCAAACCGGCATTGAGATCGGCATCGATGGCCATCTGCTTGCCCGGCATGGCATCCAGGGTGAAGCGCGCGCCCACTTCGGCAATACGTCCCGCGCCCTTGGTGATGACCATGAAGTTGATCACGATCAGAATACCGAACACGACCAGACCGACCGCGAAATTGCCGCCGACCAGGAACTGGCCGAACGCCTCGATCACCTGCCCGGCCGCACCTGCGCCGGAATGCCCGTTCATGAGCACGACACGCGTCGACGCGACGTTGAGCGACAGGCGCAACAACGTGGCAAACAGCAACACGGTGGGAAACGCGGCAAAATCCAGGGGCTTCTGGGTGAACATCGCCACCAGCAGCACCATGATCGACAGCGCGATATTGAAGGTGAAGAACAGATCCAGCACGAACGGCGGCAACGGCAGGATCATCATCGCCATGATCATGATGATCAGTACCGGGCCAGCCAGCATCTTGTACTGGCTGCCACCGTCCGCGCCGAGGCGGCCCAACATCGTGTTTAAAGCGTTCATGCGTTCGTGTCTGGTTCGTCCGGGTCGAGGCCCGGGGGCACGGCGATCGCCGTGGGTTTGACCGGCGCCACGCCGCCGGCTTGTTCATAGCGCTTGAGCTGGAACACCCAGGCCAGCACCTCGGCGACCGCGGTATACAGCGCGGCCGGAATTTCCGTATCGAGATCGCCGTGGCGATAGAGCGCGCGCGCCAGCGGCGGCGCTTCGAGCAGGGGCACGCCCGACTCGGCGCCCAGTTCGCGAATCTTGGCAGCGACATTGTCGGCGCCCTTGGCGACCACGCGCGGCGCGTTCATCTCGCCGTCGCGATACGACAGGGCGACCGCATAGTGGGTCGGGTTGGTCACGATGACGTCAGCGGTGGGCACCTCGCTCATCATACGTCCGCGTGCCATCGCCTGTTGCTGCTGACGAATCTTGGCCTTGAGCTGCGGGTCGCCTTCGGATTCCTTGTGTTCGTCCTTGATCTCCTGACGGCTCATGCGCAGCTTCTTGTGATGGCTCCACAGCTGGTAGGGCACGTCGATGCCGACCACCACGGTAAACGCCAGCAGCATGAACGCACAGCAGGTCACGATCAGCGTCAGCGCATGCAGCAGTGCCCCATTGCCCTGCTCCTTGGCCAGCACCAGCAACTCGTCGAGATGGGTATAGACGAACCAGGCCGCGACCGAGCCGATGAGCACCGACTTCGCGATCGCCTTGACGAGCTCGATAACACCCTGCGACGAGAATATCCGGCCCAGCCCCTTGATGGGATCGAGCTTCTTGGCATCGAACTTGATGGATTTGGGCGAGAACAGCCAGCCGCCGAGCAGCGTCGGCGCCAGCAGTGCCACGGCCACCAGTGGCAGCGTGATCGGCGCGAGCGCGCCGAGCGTGGTCAAGACCTGCGCCCATTGATGATCGAGCAGCCGCGAGCTGTCCATGGCCATGGCCGCGTCGAAACGCATGCTCGCCTGCATGACGGTCATCATCTGGCTGCCCATCCAGCCCGACAGCATCCACAGGCTGGCCAGGCCCACACACAACAGCATGAACGTCGCCAGCTCGCGCGAACGCGGAACCTGGCCATCCTCTCGCGCCTTTTCCAGGCGCCGCGGGGTTGCCGGTTCTGTTTTTTCGGCGTCGCTTTCGTTGGACATGCCTTACCCGATGGGGTGCTGGCCTGATGACACAGCCAGCAGCCGAAGTTTCGAGTAAGCATTATGCAAAGCGTGCACGCGCGCCGATTGCGCGAACAGCGGCGTTAATGGGCGCTTATCATCGGATGAGCACCGCGAAAGCGCCGGTCACCCGGCGTCGCGGCGCGGTGTGACCGGCTTGAAGCAGGCGTTAAAAGCCGAGGCTATCGAGCAAGTCGTCGACCTGGGCCTGGTCGGTCACGATCTCGGTGTTGCCCTCGGTCTGGATCTGCGGACCGTTGAGCAGCGACGAATTCTCGCCCTTTTTCTCACGCAGTTCGGCTTCACGGCCACGCACGCGATCTTCCGGCAGATACTGCAACAGCACGTCGATCAACTGTTTTTCGATATCGCGGATCACGACCACGAGCTTCTTGATCACCTGCCCGGTCAGATCCTGGAAATCCTGCGCCATCATGATGTCGTGCAGCTGGCCCTGGGTGGCCTGGGTTTGCTGTGGCACCCATTGCAGATAACTACGCGTATCGCGGACCAGTTCGCGCGCATCGGCGAGTTCGATCGGTGCATCGAACCACGTTTGCCAGCGCCCATCGAGCTTGACGGCACGGTTTTCGATTTCGGTTTGCAACGGCTGTGCGACTTCGATCGAAGACAACGCGGTTTCGGCCGCCTGTTCGGTCATGCTGGCGATATAGTTGAGCCGGTCGCGCGCGTCGGGGATCGCGTCTGCGGCTTTTTCCACCTCGCGATCCAGGCCGAGTTCGCGCATGCTTTCGTTCAAAGCGCGCGTGAGCTGACCGATACGATCGATCAGTTCTCCTGCCTGCTCGGGTGCGGCCTGATCGGCCGGATTCGTATTTTCCATGATGCTGGCTTCTCCTGCCCGTCGGGCACGCGCTTACATGCCGAGTTTGTCGAAGATACGCTCGAGTTTTTCTTCCAGCGTCGCGGCAGAAAACGGCTTGACCACGTAGCCGCTGGCGCCCGCCTGGGCTGCCGCGACGATGTTTTCCTTCTTCGCTTCGGCGGTGACCATCAGCACGGGTAGATGCTTGAGCGTATCACTTGCCCGAATACGCTTGAGCATTTCCAGCCCGTCCAGATTGGGCATGTTCCAGTCCGATACGACGAACTGGAATTTGCCGGTATTGAGCTTTTCCAATGCCTCGGCGCCGTCTTCGGCTTCTTCGACGTTGTTGTAGCCCAGCTCCTTGAGCAGGTTGCGCACGATCCGGCGCATCGTGGAAAAGTCGTCGACGACGAGGAAATTGAGGTTCTTGTCCGCCATGGCGATATCTCGGTTTTGTTGACTGGCCTGTGGATGAGTGAAGCGTTGTGAATACTGGCCGGGTCGGCGCCCGGCGCCTGTTAGATGCGCAGCGCGCGACTGTCCGGCCCGCCCAGCAGGCCTAGTGCGTGTCTTGCCATGTCGTCGATGGAAACCACCGACTGCGCGGCACCGATGGCGATGGCTTCGCGCGGCATGCCGAATACGACGCAGCTGGCTTCGTCCTGTGCGAGCGTGGCCGCGCCGGCTTCACGCATCTGCAATAGCCCCTGCGCGCCGTCCTTGCCCATGCCGGTCATGAGAATGCCGATTGCATTACGCCCGGCATGCTTGGCGGCCGATTCGAACAGCACATCGACCGACGGCCGATGTCGGTTGACGGGCGGGCCGGCTTCCAGCGCCACGACATAGTTCGCGCCGCTGCGCGACAGCCGCAGATGCTGTTCGCCGCCGGGCGCGATATAGGCCCGTCCGGGCAGTACACGCTCGCCGTGCTCGGCTTCCTTGACCTGGATCCGGCACAGCGAATCCATGCGCCGGGCAAACGAGCCCGTGAAACCGCCCGGCATATGCTGGGTGATCAAAATCGCTGGTGCATCGGCCGGCATGGGTTCGAGAAACTCGCGAATCGCTTCCGTACCGCCGGTCGATGCGCCCACGATGAACAGCTTTTCGCTGGAGACCCGCGGGGCCACCAGCGGCTGGGCACCGGCGGGCCTGGGGGTCGGCCGGCGCAGGGTAGCGCGCGCCGCGCCGCGAATCTTTTCCACGATTTCGTGGCCGCTTTCGATCAGGCCGCGATTGAGATCGAGCTTGGGCTTGGTCACGAAATCGACCGCGCCCAGTTCGAGTGCCTGCAAGGTGATATCCGAGCCGCGCGCGGTCAGCGACGACAGCATGATCACCGGCATCGGCCGCAATCGCATGAGCTTGCCGAGAAAGTCCAGCCCGTCCATGCGCGGCATTTCGACATCGAGCGTGAGCACGTCGGGATTGTGTTTCTTGATCAGCTCGCGGGCCACCAACGGATCGGGCGCACTGGCCACCATTTCCATATCGTCTTCGTTATTGACGATCTCGGTGACGAGTTTGCGAATCAAGGCCGAATCGTCGACACACAACACACGAATCGGTCGTTTGGCCGTCGTATTCACGATGTCGTCTCCTTACCCGTGCTGGCCGAGGTCGTTGTGGCCGACAGCACACCTGCCACCGGCAGTACCGGCGCCAGCTTGTTGGCCAACACGACATCCTGGGCAACCATACGGCGTTCGCCGCCGCGCAAGCGGCGCAGCTGAACCCGACCGGTGGCCGGAAAATAATGCACCTGGCGGGCACAATCGCCCTTGAGTTCCTGCGACAGCACGTCAATGCCGCAGCCGTCGAGGTACGCCAGGATGAAATCGGAATTGGCAATCCCCACCCGCGCGGCCTGCACGCCGCTCATGAGCATCGCGCCGCCAAAGACTTTTGCCTCGATACGCTCGCGACGCGCGCCCTGTCGGTAGAGCGCCTCCAGCAGCGTATCCATCGCATAGTCGCCATAACGCATGGATTGCGCTTCGCTCGGGGCAACATCGGGCCCGGCCGCGGGCAGCATGAAGTGATTGAGCCCACCCACCCCGGCAACCGGGTCGCGCAGGCAGGCCGCCACGCAGGAGCCGAGTACGGTGGTCAGCACTACGTCTTCACGGGTGATCGCGTATTCATTGGGCAGTACGCGAATGGCATCCATGCCATGGCGCTGATCGAAATAGGTATGGGTCGAGCCGTTCTGAATCGACCGGGCGCCGTCACGCATGCTCATGCCGACACCTTGCCCGTACGCGTGCCCTTGCCCGCGACGCGCTCGTAGACGGTGTGGCTACGCAGACGAAATGACTGGGTGATGTTGGAAAAATTCTCCGAATGGCCGGCGAACAACAGGCCGTCTTCGCGCAGCAGACCGGCGAAGCGCTCCAGCAGACGCGCTTGGGTGGCCTTGTCGAAATAGATCATCAGATTGCGACAGAAGATCACATCGAGCGGGCCTTCGATATCCCAGCTGGCGTCCAGCAGGTTGAGCGCCCGGAAGGTGATGTTCTGGGAAAGGCTCGGCTGCACACGCACCATGCCTGCGCGCTCGCCGGTGCCCTTCAAGAAAAAGCGTTGTAGCCGCTCCGGGGGCATCTTGCTGACATCGTTCATCGAATAGATGCCGCGGCGCGCGACTTCGATGGCACGGGTATCGATATCGGTGGCCAGAATACTGGCCGGCGCGCGGCCCGGGGCCTGGGCTTCCGCCAGGGTGATCGCGATCGAATACGGCTCTTCGCCCGTCGAGGCCGCGCAGGTCCAGACCTTGAGCGGCGCGCTGCGCGCCTTGGCGTGGGCCGCGAGCAGCGGAAAATGATGGGCTTCGCGAAAGAACGAGGTGAGGTTGGTCGTCAACGCATTGACGAACTCTTCCCATTCCGGATGGTTGGCATCGGCCTGCAGCATGGCCAGATAATCGTGAAAGCGCGTATGCCCGAGTACGCGGATACGCTTGGCCAGGCGGCTATAGACCATCTCCGTTTTGTGCGGCGCCAACGAGATGCCGGCGCGCGCATGAATCATGCGCCGTACGCACTCGAAGTCTTCCGACGTCAGTAATAGATCACGTTCGTTTCGAACAGCCAGCACGGGCAAGCCCTCCTAGAAGATGGCGAGGCCCGTGCCATGAACCAGCGCTGCAATGCGGCTGGATTGAGGCAGAAATTCGGACCTGTAGCTAGGATCGACCGACCGCGTTTTTTCTTTAATACGTCGTTTTTTCAGACCCTTAGGGGCTATTGCTGTTTCCCGTGAGTTCGCGCCGAGCGCTGCTGGCGGCCAGAGGAAATGTCGTGCCCTTGTACAGCGATTCCGCGTAACGGCGCTAGACCCCTGTATTGCCGACATATCTTCACATTAACCGGCGCTCGCCGCGACGGTCGGGGCCGCGCCTGGAAGCATTGACGCAGGGCGCCCTACGCGTTGCGCGTCCGGGGCGCGGCGCGACGACACAGGGACGCGCGCGTTGCAGGGGCTACGTTGGTGCCCCCACAACGGCGCGCGCATGGCGTCGACAGCCGCTGGAACAAAAAACGCCGCACCGTACGCGGCGCAGCGTTGTCCGGCATCGTTTCGGATGTGTTCTGGCACGGCGTCGAACCGTGCCACGGCTCAGGTTCAGGCGACCGCCTCGACCTCGTCCACGAGCGCGAGCTCGCGGCTGCTCATCATGCGATCGATATCCACCAGGATGAGCATGCGATCGTCGACGCTGCCCAGGCCCAGTACGTGTTCCGTGGCGGCACTCACGCCGAAATCCGGCGCCGGCTTGATCTGTTCGGGCGTGAGCGTGAGTACGTCGGAGACGCTGTCCACGACCACGCCGACAACGCGTTCGCCCACGTTGAGCACGATCACGACTGTATGCTGGTCGTAGGCCGCATTTTCCAGACCGAACTTGATCCGGGCGTCGATGATGGGAACGATGCTGCCGCGCAGGTTGGTTACGCCCTTGACGAAATCCGGCACGTTGGCAATACGCGTGACCTGATTGTAGCCGCGGATTTCCTGGACCTTGAGGATATCCACGCCGTACTCTTCGCCGCCGAGCGCGAATACCAGTACTTCCATATCCGCGGTGGCATCGCGCGGGGCTTCGTTAGCAATGACTTCAGCCATGTCGTTTACTCCGTGTAACGTCCATGTAGAAAGGAATCAGACCGGCGCTACCTGCCGTGCCTGGGTTTCGCTCTGACGGCCTGCGCGTGACAGCGCAACCACGTCGAGAATCAGCGCGACGCTGCCGTCGCCGAGGATCGTGGCCGCGGAAATACCCACGACCTTGCGATAGTTGGTTTCCAGGTTCTTGACCACGACCTGGCGTTGACCGAGCAACTCGTCGACGAGCACGGCGTAATGCCGGCCCTCGCTTTCGATCACCATGACGATGCCGCGCAGCACATCGGTCTGCGCGCCATCGATATCGAATACGCGATGCATTTCGACCAGCGGCAGATATTCGCCGCGCACATAGACCAGCTGCGTATCCTGCGACACGCGCTTGAGCTGGTCGGATTGAACCTGCATCGATTCCTTGATCGCGCCCAGCGGCATGATGAACACCTCTTCGCCCACGCGAATGAGCATGCCGTCCATGATCGCCAGCGTCAGCGGCAGCACGATCCGAATGGTCGTCCCCTCGCCGGCCGCGGAACGAATATCCACGTGGCCGCCAAGCTCCTGGATGTTGCGCTTGACCACATCCATGCCCACGCCGCGCCCGGACACGTCGGTGACCGCTTCCGCGGTGGAGAAACCGGGCGCGAAGATCAGCTGCCAGACTTCGTCATCGCTCATCGAATCGCTGACCGCGAGGCCGTTCTGGCGCGCCTTGGCCAGAATGCGTTCGCGATTGAGACCGGCGCCGTCGTCGGAAATATCGATGAGAATACTGCCGCCCTGATGCTGGGCCGCCAGGGTCAGCGTGCCGGCCGCGGGCTTGCCGGCCGCCTTGCGGCGTTCCGGTGTTTCGATACCGTGATCCAGGCTGTTGCGCACCAGATGGGTCATCGGGTCCATGATGCGTTCGATCAGCCCCTTGTCGAGTTCGGTCGATTCGCCCTCGGTGACCAGGTTGATTTCCTTGCCCAGCTTGCCGCTGAGATCACGCACCAAACGCGGGAAGCGGTTGAAGGCGTAGTCCATGGGCATCATGCGCACCGACATCACCGCTTCCTGCAGGTCGCGGGCATTGCGTTGCAGTTGGTTCAGACCTTCAAGCAGCGCGCCGTGCGCTTCGCTGTCGAGTCCGCCGATGGTCTGTTCCAGCATCGACTGGGTAATGACCAGTTCGCCAACGAGGTTGATGATTTCGTCGACCTTCTCGGTCGATACGCGCAGGGAACTGGATTCGCTCGACGACTTGCCCGACGCCTTGGACTTGGCCGCGGGCGCGGCTTTCTTGTCTTCCGGTGCGGATGCCGCCTCTTGCGTGTTCTGGGCTGCCGCGGCCGCTTGCGTGCCGGGTGTGCGTTCTGCCGCCACCGCTTCACTGGCCGCCTGGGCGACCGCAGTTTCGGCCTGCTCGGTATCGGTGTCCTGGGCCGGCGCGGTGGTGTCGCTATCGGCCGTCGCCGCACCAGCGAAATGCAGCTGGTCCTCGTCGACAACGAAACACAGCACCGACGAGATATCCGCTGCCTCGGCCGGCTGTGCGAGGGTGACGGTCAGCGTATCGCCTTCGAAGGTCTGGCTTTCGATATCGCCGAACAGCCCAAGCTCTTCGACGAGCGTGGCGGACTGGCTTTCTTCGATACCGCTGATCGCCACAACGCGCACCGAACCGGCCGGCGCTTGCTGTGCGTCCGGCTCGGCATCGGTCGGCGCCGCGCTGGCAGCCGACTCGCCTGTGGCCAGCGCCGCACTGCCCTTTTCGTCGAGCGTGCGCAGGCGCTGGGCGATGTCTTCGTAGGCCTGTTGATCGGGTTCGCTGGACGCGCGGTAGGCATCGATCTGCCCGGCGAGCACATCGCGGCATTCGAGAAACAGATCTACCGCCGTACGATCGAGCACGAGTTCGCCGTGACGGGCGCGATCGAGCAGGTTTTCCAGCAGGTGGGTGGTTTCCTGCAGATGCGTGAAACCGAACGTGCCGGCACCGCCCTTGATCGAATGCGCGGCCCGGAAGATCGCGTTCAGATCTTCGCTATCCGGCGTATCGATATCCAGGTTGATGAGCAGGCGCTCCATTTCGTCGAGCAGTTCGTCTGCCTCGTCGAAGAAGGTCTGGTAGAACTCGGCGATATCTAGTGTCATGCCTGGTTATTCCGCTGTCGCTCGTGGTCGGACTCAAAAAACCGATGTCTCAAGACATATCGTTCAATCGGCGCGTTGCTTTAGTGTTCGACCGAACATGAATTACGCTTACCCGCCCGTTTAGCCGGACTGGGCGTCTTTTTCCGAATCTTTGACCTTGACCATGGTTGTAGCGTCGCCGCTTTCGCTGCCCGACTGCGGCGCGGCGTCAGCCTCGGCTTCCGCAGACAGGGTTGTGGTCGGCGGCGCGCTTTCCTGCTCTATACGATGTTGTGCGTTTTCGTTGAGCACGAGAATGCTGATACGCCGGTTTGCCGGGGCGGCCGACGACTCGACGCCTGCCCGGCTCGCGGTCGCCGCCGCGCCGATGACGCGCAAGAGTTTGTCGGGCTGCATGCCGCCCTGAATGAGCGCACGCCGCGCCGCATTGGCGCGATCGGCCGATAACTCCCAGTTGCTGTAGCGCCGATCGCCGGTGGCAAAGCGCAGATCGTCGGTATGCCCGGTCAGCGTAATGGGGTTGGGAAATTCGTTGAGTTTGGGCCCGACCTTGGACAACACATCGCGAATATACGGGGCCAGCTCGGAACTGCCGAGCGCGAACATGGGCCGTTTATTGCTGTCGCTGATCTGAATGAGCAGGCCGTCTTCGACCACCTTGAGACTCAGCTGGGAGCTGAGCTCGTCAAGCGCCGGGTCGGCATGAATCATCGACTCCAGGCTGCGCTGCAGATCACGCAGCGGACGGTGGCTGGGCCGGTAATTGGTGGCATTGGGCGAGGTCAGTGATACCTCGCCTTCCGAATGCATGGGATCGTCGCCGCCGCCGGGAATAGCGCTGTTGCTGGCCGAGGCCTTGTCCCCGCCCATCATCGCGACCTTGAGCGGGGTCCGAAAGTACTCGCCGACTTCTTCGCGTTCGGCTGCACTCAAGCCCGACAACAGCCACATGACCAGAAAGAACGCCATCATTGCGGTCATGAAGTCGGCATAGGCGATCTTCCACGCCCCATGAGTGCCGTGATTCGCCGCCTTCTTGCGGCGGATGACGATCGGGCGTTTGTGTGCCTCGCTCACGAGGACGCCTGGGCGGTCCCGCCGGATTTCACGCTGCGTACGTGTTCTTCGAGCTCATTGAAGGACGGACGCTCGGACGAGAACAGCGCCTTGCGGCCGAACTCGATCGACAGCGGCGGCGCATAGCCATTGAGATTGGCCAGCAGCGTGACCTTCACGCTCTGCATGATCTTGACGACTTCCTCGACCTGCGAGCGCACGCGTGCAGCCAGCGGACTGACGAAACCGTAGGCCAACAGAATGCCCAGGAAGGTACCCACCATGGCATGGGCGATCAGCGGGCCGATTTCCGACGGGTCGAGTGCGGCCGAGCCCAGCGCGTGGACCACGCCCATGACCGCTGCGACGATACCGAAGGCCGGCAACGAGTCGCCCATCGCCGCCAGACCGTGGGCCGGCACTTCCGCTTCGTGCTGGAAGGTTTCGATCTCGTGGTCCATCAACGCCTCGATCTCGAAGGCGTCCATGTTGCCGCTGATCATCAGGCGCAGATAATCGGTAAGAAAATCCATGATCAGCTTGTCTTCGACCAGCTTCGGATAGGCGGAGAACAGCGTGCTTTCGCGCGGATTCTCGATATCCTGCTCGAGCGACATCATGCCCGACTGGCGTGCCTTGGCCAGCAGCAGGTAGAGCAGCGTCATCAGATCGACACAGATTTCCTTGGAATACTGCGAGCCGCGCAGCAGCTTGGGCAACACACGCACCGTGGCGCCGATTCCCTTGCCATTGTTCGCGGCCACGAACGCGCCGATACCCGCGCCGAAGATGATCACCAGTTCCGCCGGCTGGTACAGCGCGCCCATATGCCCGCCGACCATGGCATAGCCGCCAAGCACGGACCCGATGACGATGACGTAACCCAAGAATATAAGCACTGTCGCCTTCCCTGATGGAGTGGCCGTAAAAACACGTAAACCCGCAATCTCTAGGAAGGGTTAGCGGCCGACAGGGCCAGAGCTTGAATGAATCGCTGGCGCCGGAAGGCGCAGACAGCGCGCGCTTATGCTTTCTTCTTGCGCTTTTTCGCGTTCTTGAGCGTCTTGCCGGCACGCGAGGGCGGCTGGCAGATTCCGCACACGAAATCCTGATCGAGGCTGTATGCACGATTGACGAACTTGCCGTGGCAGCGGTTGCATACCGACAGCGTCATCATGTCGCTTTCGAAAAAGCGCACCAGCATCCACGCCCGGGTCAGGCTGAGCACCGGCTTGCCGTCATCCTGCAATGGCGTCTGCTCGTTATACAGACGATAGGCGTTGACCACCGCTTCCATGCGGCTGCGCTCCTTGCGCCGGCGCAGGTAGCAGTAGGTGTTGTAGAACAGCGACGAATGGATGTTGGGCAGCCAGGTGACATACCAGTCGGTCGAAAACGGCAGCATGCCCTTGGGCGGCGAGACACCGTGGATTTCCTTGTACAGATTGATTAACCGACGACGACTGATATCGGTTTCGGTCTGCAGTACCTGCAGGCGTGCGCCGAGCTCGATGAGCTCGATGGCCAGCCCGATCTGCTTGGCCTCGTCTATAACGCTTTTGTTCGTCGTTGGACTCATGCGGCTCGTCGATTACCCTTCGCCGCTACCGTTTTTACGCTGCGCCTCGCGGTCGGCCTCGCGACGCGGCTGACCACGACGTGCCGGGGCATCGGCCTCGTCCGGACCGTCCGTGCTACGCCGGTCGCCGGCCGCGCGTCGTTCACCGGTACGACGATCGCTCTTTCGCTTGTTCTGCGACGACAGCAGAATCCCGGCATGCAGGCGGCGCATATCGTCGTCACGCGGCGCATCGATCAGCGCGAACAGCTGGTCGGCGCTATCGAGTGAAAAATGGCATAGCAACTGGTTGCAACGGGCCAGCTTCGCGAGATCGGCTACCGGGATCTGGCTGAGCAGGTCGGCCATGTCCTCGTCGATCTTCAGGCGAAACATCGCCAGCTCGCGATCGGTATTGATCAGCCGCTGCATCAGAATCAGATAGGACAGATTCAGATCGCGGACGTCATCGAGTAGATGATCAACACTCATTTTATCTCCCCTACCAAAACGCCCGTCGCTAACAAGCGTACCGTGAAACGGGCAGCAGACGTCGCGAAAGCCTGCCGTGAAACGACAGCGTTACCCGTACTGACGGCGCGTCACCCTCGTGCGCCGGCCGGGCAGGCCCGAACCGCTGTAAGCCTGTGTTTTCCGTCTCGAAAGAATGCCCGCCTCTCGGTGCCTTTTCTGAAACGCCGTATCTTTAAAAATGCAACAGCGCGTGGGAAAAAGCAAAGACACAGCGTATCGCACTGTCGTCGATTAACGACATTCCTTTATTCTATATTGGATTGTGCGCGATTGATACGAACGAAATGTGAACGTTACGCCGCAGTGTTGCGCTCGATTCTACGATTTCGCGTCAGCAGCGTTTTCCAGCCGGTAGACCCATGCCAGCAGTTCCGCCACGGCCACATAGAGTTCGGGGGGAATACGATCGTCCAGATCGACACGCATGAGCAGACGGACCAGCTCGGGCGAGCGGTGTACGTGCAGGCCGTGTTTTTCGGCCCGATCCATGATGGATTGCGCGATATCGCCATAACCCTTGGCGACCACGCGTGGCGCGTCATCCTGTTCGGCATAGCGCAGGGCGACGACGCTGGCGCGTTCGTCGCGGGACTGAGAGCGATCGACAGCACTCATTCGACCGCTTCCTCGATAAGTTCGACATGGGCACGATCGAAACCGGCCTGTTCGAACCGCGCCTTCAGTTCGCCGGTGGCGGGCGCGAGTGTGGCCGCGCCCTGCGCGCTCGAAGCAAAGGCATAAACCTCGATCGCCCCACCGGCGAGATTGAGCGCGATCTCCACCGGCCCGAGACGCGGCAACTCCAGACGCAGGCGGGTCGAAAACGACGCCTCGCCTTGCTCGTCCTGGCCGCGTCGCGGCGTACCGTCATCGCCGTGCTCATGGATCTCCCATTGCATGTCGACGCCGGGCCAGGCATCACCGTGCCAGCGAAAGACCGAATTGCTCAGCACATCCAGCTGCTGGCGAACCACCGATAGCAGACGCTCGTCGACGACATCGCCGCGCGCACCTTCACCGCGCGCCTGGGCGGCCGCCGTATCGAACGTACCCGGGGCCAGCAACGCGTTGGCGCTGGCATTCGCCAAACTCTGGCGCGTGTTCGTGGCAGGCGCATGGGTCGACGACGCCCGCGCATCGCCCTGCGAGGCCGGATTGTGCGACTTCTGATTCTGCGGCTCCTGCAGCAGTTCGGCGAGCGGTCGCTGGCCATCGAACCACTTGCTCAGATGGGATTCGTAGAACAACCCGCTGTGTGCGACCTGCTGACCGAGAATAGCCGCCAGAATGGGCGTGGCCGGCACCCGGGCGGCACCGAAAAGCGCGGCTGCATGCGCAGGCGTGGTATGGGCCACCGGCGCCGGGCGACGTGCGAGCAGCGACGCAATCAAGCCGCCCTCGCGGCTGAACTGGGCGCGGGCGGACTCGGCATGAGGCCCCGCCGGCGGCTGCTTGGCCGCCGGCAGATAACGCGTGCCGGTCGCGATCTCGCGCGCGCCGGGCTGTTCGCCCGTACGACGCGCGCCGCCGCCCTGGGTGGACAGATCGGCCTCACCCGAGCCGCGTGCACGCGTGGCATCGGCCCCGGTGCCCGGCGTCGGCCGATCGAAGCCGTCGGTGCGTACGCTGACCACCGGATCCACCGGCCCGAGCGGGATATTGACCCGCGCACCGGTAAAACGCGCCATGTCCGCACGGCGCCCTAACACCTGCGGCAACAGCGTATCGAGCATCGGCGTGATCGTGCTCACGGTCGCCTATCTATCTTTAAATGCTGACTAGCAGACCGCGTTCTTTTCATACGCGTTTTTGACCCGCCGCTGGGAACGCGCCTGAGAAAGCGCGCCCGACAACTCGTCCATACGCTGCTGGAGCCGTTCGCGCAGTTCCTGTTCGCTGGCCGCGATCTGGATCAGTACGGCGCGCTTGGCTTCACGAAACGCATCGTTGACGGCCACGTCGTATTCGATATTCATCAGCGCTTCCACCTGACACAGGTGTTCGCTTTTCATTTCGACCAGATTTTCCCACTCGCCTGCAACCGCGATCTCGATCATCTTCTTGTTGAGATCGAGAAGCGCACAATAGCCGGCGACGATATCCTGCTGCTGCTGGTTCATGTCCCTCAAGCCTGTTGTAGTGCGTAAGCCGAAGCGGTCGCGGCCGTGGGCGCGGCACTGGCCGTCGCCGGGGCGGCACCGTTACCGATCTGTTTCCAGGCCGAACCAATGTCGTCGAGCAGCGTATCCACGTGCGCGATCAGCGCGGTATCGCTCTTGATGTTGGCCCGGATCAGGGTACGGGTCATGTAATCGTATAGCGAATCCAGCCGTTCGGCGATCTCGCCGCCGCGCTCGATATCGAGCGCGGCACGCAGGCCGAGTTCGATGATATCGATCGCCTTGGACAACGCCTGGCCCTTGCCAGCGGAATCGCCTTGCGAAATAGCCCACTGGGCCCGCCCGAGGGCGCTGCGCGCGCCGTCGAACAGCAGCACGATCAATTGATGCGGGCTCGCGCTCATTGCGGCGGTTTCGACGCCGAGAGTCTTGTAAGCGCTTGCGGCACGGTTTGCGTAAGAAGCCATGAGCGTTCCTTGCCTTTAGTGTCTGTTTTGACTAATCGCCCTGATTGCTGAGCGACTTGAATTGCTGAGTGAGGTAATTACTGGTCGAGTTGATCGACGCCATCAGCGAGTCGAGCTGGACGAACTGCTTCTGATAGCGTGCGATGGTCGCGTCGATCGACTCCTGCTCGCGCTCCATGCGGTCGCCGAGCCTGTCGATACGCTGTTTCATGCCATCGCTGGCGGACTGCAACAGGCCGTTGTCACCGGCCACGGCATCGAGCGTGGATACCAGCACCTGCGACAGGCCGTCATTGCCGTCACTGCCGGCCATCAGCTGCCCGACATCGGCGAGATTGTTCGCCAGCGCCTCGTCGAGCGCTTCGTCGTCGATTTCCATGGTGCCGTCGCGCTGCAGACTGATGCCGATTTCGGCCAGCCCCGAGAACGTGCCGCCACTGATCGGCGTGTTCAGCGCACCGCGCACGCGTGTTTCGGCGGTACGCGCCGTCGAGTCGCCCAGCAGCACGCCGCTGATTTCTTTTTCCGCATCGAAGGCAGTGAGCTTGTCCGAAATCGAGTTGACGCTGTTGTAGGCCTTGACGAACTTCTGCAGCGCCGACTTCACGGCATCGGTGTCGCGCGTGGCGGTCAGCGATTGCGGCTCGGTGGTGGTTTTGGACAGCGTCAGGGTGACCCCGGCAATGGCCTCTTCCACACGGTTGGTCTGGCTGACGACGGCAATCCCGTTGACCGAGAGCTGGGCGTCGCGCGCGGCGACAGTTTCACTCATCGCGCCGCTGCCCGCGGCGCTGTCGTAATCGAGCAGATCCGCCAGCGGCGTGGAGCCGTCGTCATTGTTTTCTGCCACGCTCACCGAAATCTGCGAGTCGGTACCGGTGGTATTGGAAGACAACACCAGCCGGTAGGGCGTGCCGCTGCCATCATTGACGATCGAGGCATTAACGCCGATATCGGCAGCGTTGATCGCATCGCGAATGCCGGACAGGCTGCTGTCGGCGGCGTCGAGCTCGATATCCACGGTTTCGCTGACGTTACCGGCGCTATTGCCCAGCGACAGCGTGATCGTGCCGCCGTTGCCGATCTGCTCGTCTACGCTGGCCTGGCCGGCGCTGACCAGCGACTGGCTGCGGGCCAGCTGATCGACTTCGATGCTGTAGCTGCCCGGGTCGGCCTTTTCGCTGGCCACGGCGCTAAACGCGTCGCCCTCGACGCTGGTCTTGACGCCTTCGTAAAGACTGGCCTTGCCCAGCGCTTCGGCCGCGGACTGAAAATTGGCGAAGCTGCTTTGCAGCGTGCCATAGGCCGAGAACTTGGTGTTATAGCTACTGGCCTGTTTTTGCAGCGGAACCAGACGCTGCTGCTCGGACGTACGAAGCCCGTCCAGCAGCGAGCTCAGATCCAGTCCCGAGCCAATTCCTAGTGACGATGTAAGTGCCATGGCATACCTGCGAATAACGCCTGCTCGATACAACGAGCGTGGTTGCAGTGCCTATCGGCGCCGGGTCACGAATCCTTTAATGCATAAGCCAGGAAAAGAAAACTTTTTTCGGCCCGTTTTTCGCGAGCCTTGCCACGACGATGTTTACGGTGCCGTGGACCAGCTGCGTCCCGGCTTTTCGGCCTGCTGGCCATCGGGGCATTCGATCGTACGCGTGGCATAGGTACGCCCGCTTTCGCCGCTACACACGGTGGCACGATCCGGTTCGCCGTCGTAGCCATGCAGCCGATAGTTGTCGGGCAGATAATTCGACGGCCAGCGCTCGTTTTCCGGCGCCATGTAGATCTCGAGTTCGGGCGCTGGATAGCCGTACCCGTGGCGAGACGGCGCATGATGCGTGCCCTGGCCGGCGTGATTCGTGCCTGCATCAGGCGGTGGCGCGCCTGCGGCCTGGGCCCAGACCGGCGGGACGGCCATCGCTATGACGAATATCAGCGCGCCCGCGCCGGCCAGAGTGGGATTGATGCGTTTCATCCTGGATTTAACGGCCGCGACATTCCGATTCTTGAGCACAGCCGGCGTAGCCCAGGATCGACAGCCTGCATGCCATGGGCGCACGAAACGGGGCCGTGCGCAGGCACCTAAGCGCTCAACGCTTGTCGCGCGGCGTGTCCGAGTCCTGTTGTTCACGCCACTCCTCGAGGCTTTCGCTGTGTTTCTTCGGCCCGGGAGCGAACAGCCCGGAAACCGTACGCCCCAGATTGCGGTTGAATGCGCGCACGTTGTTGTAAAAGCCTTCGCCGGTTTGCTGCTTGCCGAACCAGCTGGAGATCGTACGATGCGCGGTCTGCAGGCCCACGGTGCCGGTATCCACGGCCTGTTCCACGCTTTCCTGGCGGCGCCGGAAGCGCTGGCGCGCACCCACCAGCAGGCCGGCATCGCCGTAGCCGGCGGCGAGCACACGAAAACGCTCGCCCGCGTCAGTAACGGCCATGTTCAGCCGGACCGCTGCCACGAGCACGGCCACGAACGCAACGATAACGGCGGCGATGACGATCATGAGCCGGTGGGGTGGAAGATATCCAGGTGCGCTTCGACACCCTGCTCGGCAAGCTGCTGCTTCATCTCGCGGGCGACGATTTCATAGACACGGCGACGAATCATGCGCGGTGCGACACCCACCAGAGCCGCGCCCCAGCGCGAACGCGCGCGTGCCAGGGTCATGGGGTTGATGACCTCCACGATGATGCGACTGCCGCTGACCTCGCTGAGCGCACCGGCCAGCTCTTCGTTGGCGTGCTCGAGATCATGGGCGAGCTGATCGATCTGGCCATTGAGCGCATCCAGCCGACGGTATGCACGCCAGAGCAGATAGCTCACCACGGCCAGGGCAAGCGCGAAAACAATACTGATACCGACTGCAAGCGTCATGGACTGTCTTCCGGACCGTGCCAATACTCGATGTCAGTGTGACGTGATCCGGCGCGCGATAGCAACTGTCAGGTGCGTGCTCACTCGCTACACTGGGTGCATTGGCTTGCCAGACGCTCTGAGCCCCGATGACGACTGCACCTGAAGTTCGAGACCTCGAAGGCCGCCGGATCGGCGTACCGGAATCGCGCCAGCTCGACCTGTTCGCCGACATGATCGAGCGCCGCGGCGCGGTCGCGCTACGCTGCCCGTTGGTGGATATCCGCGATACACCCGATCACGCGCATGTCCAGCGCTGGCTAAACGATGTTATCGACCACGGCCTGGACGACATGATCTGGCTGACCGGCGAAGGCCTGCGCCGGCTGCGCGACTTCGCCGAGCGCGACAGCCCCGAGCGCCTCACGCAGTTCATCGCGCGCCTCGACGCTGCCCGCACGATCACGCGCGGACCCAAGCCGGTACGCGAATTACGCGCACTCAAACTGCGCAGCGATGTCGCCGCTACCCAGCCGACGACCCAGGGCGTGATCGAAGCGCTGGCCGATATCGACCTGGCCGGGCATCGCGTGGGCGTACAGCTCTACGGCGAAGACCCCAACACGCCGCTAATGGATTTCCTTGCGCGCAAACAGGCCCATGTACAGGCGGTCGCGCCTTATGTCTACGCCGACGAGGCCGAAACGCCGCAGGTGCTGGATTTCATCGCGCGTATCGTGGCCGGCGAACTCGACGCGGTGGCTTTCACCAGTTCCCCACAGATCAAGCGCCTGTACAAGGTCGCCCGCGCCAACGAACGCGATGAAGCCCTTACCGCGGCCCTGAACGGGCTGTGTGTGGCCGCAGTGGGCCCACTGGTGGCCGAACGCCTCGAAGCCGAGGGTGTACAGGTCACGCTCATGCCCGACAGCAACTATTTCATGAAGCCACTGGTGCGCACGATGGTCGCACACTTCAACGCGGGCTCGGCGTGAGCGGGTAAGATCGCGTTTTCCTTGTATTGATTGTTCGACATGGCCAAGAAACGCTCTGCCCTGCCTGTGGCCTGTGCGCTCGGTTTGCTGGCACTCGTGCCGTTTGCGGCGGGCGTGTATTACGCCTATAGCGGCTATGCACTGGATGCACGCACCGCGCTGCGCTGGCTGTTGCCCTATCTGGCCACGATCGTGGCCTTCATCGGCGGCGTGCAATGGGGACGCATGCTCGCGGCCGGGCGCGCGGCGGGCCTGGACATGGCGCTGGCCGTGGTGCCGGCCATCGTCGCCTGGGGCGCGTTGCTCACGGCCGCGCCCTGGCGGGCCATTCTGCTGATCGCAGCGCTGTTGGCCGCCTGGCTGATCGACGAACACGGCGCACGGCGCGGCTGGCAAAGCCGTGGTTTTCTGCAGCTGCGCCGGCTACTCACCCTGGTGGTGACCCTGTGTATCGTGGCCATTGCCTGGCGGGTGAGCCGTGGCTGACGATCACGCAGACGCCGCGCTGACGGTCGAAACCCAGACGGTCACCGGTGCCGACGGCGGCTGTTGCCAGATAACCCATGTGCTCGCCGAGGCGGTCAACGCCCGCGCACCCGTGCTACTGGTCCCCGGCATGTTCACCGGGCGGCGCTTCTGGTTATCGGACAAGCAGATCGGCCTGGCCGCTTATCTGGCGCGACGCGGTTACCCGGGCGTGATCGTGCAACGCCGCGGGCTATCCGACTCGCCGGCCAGCCCCGGGCGCGCGGGGCTGATCGAGCACGTCAAATACGACCTGCCGGCCGTGCAACGCCACCTCCAGGCGCAGGACCCGCGGCCAGCCTTCTGGATCGGGCATTCATTCGGCGGCGTAATGAGCGCGCTGGCCTGTGCACGCTATCTGGAAGCCGAGGCGGTCGCGGGGCTGGTGCTGTTCGCCAGTCAATTCGAAGTCGGCAAACGTATGCTCGACTGGCCGGCCAATCGCCTCACCCGGGGTCTGGCTCGCCTGTTGGGGTATTTCCCCGCGCGTGCGGCCGGACTGGGCCCGGAAAACGAACCCACGGCTGCCATGATGGACGCGACCCATTGGGTGGAAACCGGTCGCCGCCAGGATTACCTGCGCGCCACGCTGGCCCGCGTGACCCAGCCGGTACTCGCCCTATCCGGCGCGGCCGACCGGGTCGACCCGAGCGCGGGCTGCGAACGTTTTATCGGCCATTTTTCCAGTACCGATACGCAATTCGAGCGCGCCGGCATCAGCCACGGCTACAGCGTGGATTTCGATCATCCGGGCATCGTGGTCAGCAAGCCCGCGCAGGCCGAGATCTGGCCGCGGGTCGCCGACTGGCTCGATACGCACACGTCATCCAGCCAGGCATGAAAAAGCCGGCCCGAAAACGGGCCGGCTCGTTATGGCTAACGCATTCAACCCGGCATGAAGCGTTTCATGCCGGGTTGGTCATCGCCCGGCGTAGGGCCTATCTCGCGACGACAGGCCCTAGGCGCCAATCAACGACTGGCCGCACACACGCAGTACATTGCCGGAGATACCGCCTGCGCCCGGGGTCGAGAGGAAGGTGATCGCCTCGGCCACATCGCGCGGCGTACCGCCCTGTGACAGCGACGACAGTCGGCGACCGCCCTCGCGTACGCCAAACGGCATTTCCGCGGTCATACGGGTTTCGATGAAGCCCGGCGCGACCGCGTTGACGGTCACCCCACGCTCGCGATCGCTGGTACCACGGCGTTCGACAAACCCGATCAGCCCGGCCTTGGTGGCGCCGTAGTTAGTCTGGCCGCGGTTGCCGGCGATACCGCCGATCGAACACAGACAGATCACACGGCCGTGCTCATTGATGATGTTCTCGCTATCGAGCACCTCGTCGACCTGGATGATCGCCTTGAGGTTGATGCTCATCACCATGTCCCAGTAATGATCGGGCATGTTGGCCAGCGTCTTGTCGCGGGTCACGCCGGCGTTATGAACAACGATATCCACACCGCCGAACTTGTCCTTGAAGAAATCCGCGATCTGGCGCGGCGCGTCGTCGGCCGTGATATCCAGCGGTAACGCGGTGCCGCCGAAACCGGCCACCGTTTCCTCCAGGGTGTCCTGATCCTGGGGAATATCCAGGCACACCACGGTGGCGCCTTCGCGGGCCAGTCGCTCCGCCGTGGCGGCACCGATGCCACGTGCGCCACCGGTGACCAGGGCCACCTTGTCCTTGAGGGGCTGGGTCGCCGGCAGCGTTTCCGGGATGTTGCCGGCCTTGGTGACGGTCAACGGCTGACCATCGACGAAGGTGCTGTAATCGGACAACAGAAAACGCAGCGGCGCGGTCACGCGCTCTTCGGCGCCCGGCTCGACATAGAGCATGTTGGCGGTCGAACCCAGCTGGCCGATTTCCTTGGCCAGCGAACGCACGAAGCCTTCCACAGCGCGCGCCGCGGCCGCCGCGGATACGGTTTCCATAGCCGAGGGCGGGCTCGACAGCACCACGATCCGCGCGTTGCGGGTGAGCTTGCGCGCTACCGGGTGAAAGAAGTCGTAGAGGCTATCGAGCTCGCCGACATCGGCCATGTTGGTGGCATCGAAAACCAGCGCGTCGAATTTTTCGTCGTCGGCAGGCGTGGGTTTGTCTGCACGCTGCACGTTCGCACCCGCCGCTTCGAGCGTGGTGCCGATATTCGCGATCACGCTCGCATTGGCGCTCGCGCCGATCAGAATCTTTTCGTCGTCGAGAAAGCGCTCCTGATAGGCGCCCTCATCGCGGGCGAGTTCGGTCGGGGTCGGCAGACCCAGCGTCTTGATGACATTGCGAACCGTCGAATTCGACGATGCCCGGACTAGATAATCACTCATGTGAACTCCTCGATTGAATGGCAGCGAGTCGGCCTGCGACCGCTCATCGTGCACTGCAACATGATTAAGTTTAGAGTAGCGCCTTGTCAAAGCAAGGCTCGTAACGCCCTATTTTTGGCAAATATCTTTAAACCGAACTGCTTGTCTGCGCGCATGACAGGCTGTATCGGACCAGTATCTGATGTGGCCTGCGGGCCCGCGCGCCTTGCTGTAGCATCATGCGAACAAGGTGTTTTCAAACGCCAGACTGGCTTTCGCAAGGCGCTGGCGCACGGCGTAGGAGGCAATAACGATATGACACGTGACGAGGATCACCTGCCCCTGGATTCGCGAACCCAGGCCGTGATCGACGGCCTGCCGCCGGACGAACGCGAACACCTGCACGGCTTGATGAAAAAGGCGGCTCGCCATCAACGCAGCATGCTCGAAACCGCGCTCGACGAGGCGGTGAGCATGGTGCCGGCGCCGCTGAGAAAACGCGTACAAAAACTATTCCTGGGTTCGGCATGAGGCATCCGGCGATTCAGGCGGAGCTGGTCAAGCTCGCACGCGTGCTCCAGACCGAGGTAGCCGAACTCGAACATCTGGACTACCTCGAAGCCGAGCGCCTGCGCGCCATGCGTGAAGGCATCACCGAAGCGCTTTTCGAAAAATTTCGTGCTTCATTCACCGGTTTTGCGCGACTGTCTTCGATTTTGCCGCTGGCGCTGAGCGCGCGCATCTCCGAACGCGTGCTCGGGCCGACGCTTTCGGGCCGTATCGCCGGCGAAATGCCGCCGCGCAAGGCGATCGATCTGTCGGCACGATTGTCGGACGACTTTCTTGCCGATACCTGCCTGCATATCGACCCGGTACGGGCCAAACCGATCATCGCCGGCTTTCCGGTCGAGCGCGCGATCGCGATTACGCGCCTGCTGCTGGCACGCGGCGAGATGATCACCATGGGTCGCTTCGTGGACGTGCTGCCGCGACAAACGCTGCTGGCGGCCACCGATGCCATCGAGCAGGAAAGCGATCTGCTGGAAATCGGTTTCTTCGTCGAGAGCAGCGACCAGCTCGACACGGTGATCGAGCATCTGGATACCGAGCGACGCAAGGCCATCGTGGCGGCTGCCGCCGCCGAAGGGTTATGGCCGGAAGTGATCGCCATGCTGCTGCGTATCGGCAAGGCATCGCGCCTGGCCATGGCCGAACTGGCCATGGCCCAGGACGCGACCATACTGGATTCGCTCATCCAGGCCGCGACCGAGGACGACCTCTGGCCGGCACTGCTACAGATCGCCGACGAGATGCCCGGCAGCATGATCGGCACATTGGCCCAGGAGCCGGCTTTTGCCGACGCGGCGGTGATACGCAGCGTGATCGACTCGGTCATCGCCAACGACCTGTGGGCGCGCTTTCGCAACCAGACACCGTCGATGGGCGCCGCCCAGGTTGCACGCGTGCTGGAAGTCGCCGCCGAGCAACGCAAACCGTTCCTCTGGGAACTCGATCGCCGTTTGCAGGAACAGGACAGCGATCTGGCGGTGCTACGCGAAGCCAGTGCCCAGCTTGCGCCCGATGTGCGCCTGCGCGCACAACAGGCATGCGCCGGTGGCCTGCTCGCTGACACGCTGGCCGCCTAGCCGTACTCGGCTTCGACCTTGTCTACCTCGGCGATGTATTCCTGCATCGCATCTTCGCTGCTCTTGCCCTTCATATCGGCCCAGGCCTGCCATTTGTAGCGCGCGATCGGGTTGAGCATGCCGGGCTTTTTGCCTTGTACATCCCCGTCGACGGCCTGACGATAGAGCGCGTACATCTTGAGCTTGTATTCATTGGACGGTTTGAAACCGCCGTCCTCGGGCGCGTTACGAACTTTTTCGACCGCTTCCTGAAAACGGCTTTCCAGATCGGACATAGCCAAAAGACTCCCGTGTCGGTGGTTAATGAGCGGCTGACGTCAGTCGCGGCGCCAGCCATTCGGCGATTGCGGCATACACATCGTCGTGGTGCACGAGCGCAAAATGATTCATGCCATAGAAGATCCGGCCATCCTGATCGCGCGCGCGCAGGCGCCGAGCCGGCGTGTCGGCATGGCCCACCGCGCTGGTCACGGGCACCAGCAGATCGCCGAACCAGCGGCCAAGCGGGTCGTCGCCGCGGCGCCCGAGCGTGGCTGCCACCAGAAAATGGCCGACATGATCGGGGCTGGCGAGTGCCTCGGCCGGCGTGGGTTTCACGCCGGTATCCTGCTGCCAGTCCTCATCACGCAGGTGACCGTGACTGAGATCCTTGACCCCGGCGCTGCGTATTTCGCCGATCACGGACAGCGGCTGCGTATAGGGCAGGCGCGTGAGCATATGCGTGACCTGACGGCCCAGGCGTTCCAGCGGCGCGCCCAGATGCGGCGAGCCCAGCAGCACCATGTCCGACAGCGCGCGCAGCCAGTCCTGGCCCGCCTGTTCGCCGTAGTGACACGCGCTTCGCGCCACCAGCCCGCCCATGCTGTGGCCAACCAGCGTCAGGCGTTCGATCGCGACCGGGTAATTCGTATACAGCGTCTGCAGCAAGGCGGCGAGATCGCGGCCATTCTGGGAAATATGCCGACCACTGTTGTAGCGCAGGCGTAACGGCGTATAGCCGAAGTCGCGTGCCAGACGCTGCCCGAAGTCGGCGCGATCCGACTGGCGCCATTGCTGGTCGTTCATCCCCAGGCCGTGGATAAGTATCACCACCCGCGGACTCGGACTGGCCAGCGCACCGCGCAGGCCGTCGGCACTGGTATCGAGCGCGCGCCCGGCCTCATCCACAAGGGTCATGGACAAGGCGAGCTCGTTGTCGCTGCGCTCGAGATAGTCGCCGAATGCGCCATTAAGCGCACTGTGCACGCCCAGCGCCAGCCGCTGCGGCATATCGCGCTTGCGTTCGGGCACCAGGGTTTCCGCCAGGCCTGCGGCCTGACGAACGCCGAAAAAGCTCAATCGGCCGATATCGCGCACCCGGCCGTAGATGAAATCGCTGCCGCGCCCGATCGGTCGGGCAGGCGGCGCAAGACGCCCGACCGTGCGGGTAACCGCCTGGTGGATGCCGTTGACGATATTCACCGAGCCCACGAACGCGTCGGCGGCCATGGATAGGCCGCCGCGCAACCACACGCCGCGGGCGGCGACCGTGGGCGCGACCTGCGATCTTGGCACGAGTGCATGCGATGACTTGTCGGTCGACGTTGTTCTGGAATCAGACATAACGATTCAGCTTCGACATTGCCAGGACAGCGTACTCAACAACTGGCCCAGGGCGAGCAGATGCCCGCCGAGAATCGCCTTGCCGGTCACCATCAGCGACGCGGCGATATCGCGGTCGGGATCGGCCCAGCCGAGAATATTCATGAAGCCCAGATGCCCATAGGCATGCCCGGTCATCGGCCCGTACAGACCGAACGGATTCACGCCCAGCATCAGACCTTCGCTATAGCGCATGGGGATCTTGAGCGTATGGTCGTAGCGCAGCCGCACCGCCGGTCGCACCGCACGCCGAATGGTCGCGGGCGCCAGCACCTGGTGGCCTTCGTAGGCGCCGCCGTCGAGCATCATCTGATAGAAGCGCGACAATTCCTCGGCGGTGGCATACAGATTGCCGGCCGGCACCACCGCGTCCATGAAATAGTCGCGGTTGGATACATCGACCACTTCGGAAAAATGGGCCGACAAAGCCTGCTTGGCCAGCAGGGAAATCGGGAAACGCACCGGCTGACCGGCCACATAATTGGTAGCTACGCGCGCCCGCTCGGATTTCTCCAAACCGAACGTGAAATAACGCATGCCCAGCGGCTGACGAAAGCGGCTGTCCAAATAATCGGTGAACGCCATGCCGGTCACACGCTGGATCACCTCGGCAAGAATGAACCCGCCGGTGATCGCATGATAAGCCAGCCGCTTACCGCCCTTTTCAGCCGGCGCGGCACAGATCAGCTCGATGCAGCGATCCCAGTCGAGCAGGGTCTCCGGCCCGTCGGCGGCATCGACATCGAACATGGGAAAACCACCCTGATGCGACAGCACCTGGGCGATGGTGGTGCGATCCTTGCCGCCGCCGGTGAACTCCGGCAAGTAATGGGAGACCCGATTATCCAGATCGATCCCGCCCTCTTCGGCGAGCTTGTGCACCAGCATGGCGGTAATCGCCTTGCTCGCCGAAAACAGGCATATCGGCGTATCCGGCTCGGCCAGACGCGCATGCGCGCCGCGACTTTCGCCCGGGCCGCCGCCATGGGCATAGCCGATCGAGCGATTGAGCACGATCTGCCCGCGTCGACGCAGGCAGAACGTAACCGCCGGATAGGCGCCCGTACGATAGAGCGCCTCCACACTCGACCAGATCGAGTCGACCGCGCCCGCGGTCAGCCCGGCCTCGTGTGGCGACGCCTCCGCAGCAGCATCCACGCCGGTAATTCCGGCGAGGTTGCCGTCACCAACGTCGACCAGTCGTGCGCCGAGCAGGTTCCGGGTCATGACGCGATTCGCAGATCCGCGGGCCGGCCTTCAGCGCGACGTGCCTCCTCCGACAGCGGATTGACCAGATATTCCTTGCTGAAGTCGTCGGTCAGCAGCACGTCGTAGCGCAGCCGATCGTACTCGCGAATCTGATCGGCCTGGTCGGCGCTGAGCAACTGCTTGGACAACGCGTCCTGCAGTTGATCTTCCACGGTTTCGCCTTCGATCTCGCCATGCTTCACGCCACGCAGGAAATCGCTGTAGAAGCTATCGACCTGCTGGAGTTTTTCGAAGGCGTTCATCAGACGACCGGTGGGGTCGTTCTCGCCGCGACCGATATAGAGGTCGTAGCTCATGCGCTTGCCGAACTCCGAATCCAGTTTCATACCCAGCATCATGTCGCAAACGGCGGCGTTCTGGCGATCGGTCGGGCCCGAGAAGCGACGCCCGCGTGGCAGCGCGATGAGCTTGAGCACCGGGCGCGCCGCCTTGACCGGGTAATTGCGCACGAACTCGTGGAAGGCGTTTTCGATCGCGTGCAGGTGATACTCCAGCGCCCAGGTGGCATGCACCTTGTCTTCGTCGGTGCCGCCGTTGACTTCGAAGCCCTTGAGCGTGGCCGAGGCCATATACAAGTGACTCAGCACATCACCCAGACGCGCGGACGTCGACTCCTTGAGCTTGAGCGCACCACCGAGCGTGCCCATCGACAGATCGGCACAGAATGCCAACGCCGCCGAGAAGCGCTCCAGGTGCTGGTAATAGCCGGACATGGCGTTGTCGACCGGCGCCTTGGCCAGGCGCGCACCGGTAATACCCAGCGTGAACGCGCGCACCGCCCGGTTCACCGAATAGCCGATATGCGAGAACAGCAGACGGTCGAACTCCTGCAGGCCGGCGTTGAAATCCGGATTGTGCGCGGCTTCCATCTCGCTATAGACATAGGGATGGCAGCGAATCGCACCCTGGCCGAACACCATCAGGCTGCGCGTCATGATATTCGCGCCTTCGACGGTAATCGCAACGGGCAGGGCCTGATAGGCCGCGGCCAGATAGTTGCGCGGGCCCATGATGATGCCGCGCCCGGAATGAATATCCATCGAATGAGTGATGACCGTGCGCATCATCTCGGTGGCGTGGTACTTGATCATTGCCGTGACCACACTCGGCGTGCAGTGATCCACGCCCGAGGCGGTGAGGTTACGCACGTTCTCGAGAATATAGGCATAGCCGCCGATCACGCCCAGGCCTTCCTGAACGCCTTCGAAGTTGCCGATTTCGGTACCGAACTGACGACGGATCCGCGAATAGGCCGCAGTGATACCGTACATGCCCTTGCCGGTGGCCGTGGACAGCGCCGGCAGCGAAATACCGCGCCCGGCCGACAGGCATTCCACCAGCATGCGCCAACCCTTGCCGGCCTTGTCCGGTCCACCGATGATCGCATCGATCGGCACGAACACGTCCTCGCCCTGGATCGGGCCGTTCATGAACGTTGCACCCGGGAAGTGACGACGGCCGATCTTCACGCCGGGCGTGTCGGTGGCCAGCAGCGCGCAGGTAATACCGTAGTCAACCGTATCCGGGTCGCCGAGCAGGCCATCCGGGTCCTTGAGCTTGAAGGCCAGCCCCATCATCGTCGCGACCGGCGCGAGGGTGATATAGCGCTTGTTGAAGTTCAGCGACAGACCCAGCACTTCCTCGCCGTCGATGGTGCGCTTACACACGATGCCGGTATCGGGCATCTTGGTGGCATCCGAGCCGACTTCCACGCCGGTGAGCGCGAAACAGGGCAACTCCTTGCCCGAGGCCAGACCCGGCAGCCATTTTTCCTGTTGTTCCTTGGTGCCGTAGTGGGTGAGCAGTTCGCCCGGCCCCAGGGAGTTCGGCACCATCACGGTGACCGCCGCGGTCAGCGAACGTGTGGCGATCTTGGCCACCACGCAGGACTGGCCATAGGCCGAAAAACCGAGGCCGCCGTGCTCTTTGGGAATGAGCATGGCAAAGAAGCCGTTGCTACGGATGTAGTCCCAGACGTCTTCGGGCAGGTCCTTGAGCTCGAAGTTGACCTGCCAGTCGTCGATCATCGCGCATAGCTTTTCGGTCTCGTTATCGAGGAACGACTGCTCTTCGGCGGTCAGTTGGGTCAGCTGGAAATCGTGCAGTTGCTTCCAGTCAGGCCGGCCGCGAAACATCTCGGCTTCCCACCAGACATCGCCGGCTTCCAGGGCTTCCTTTTCGGTCGGGCCCATTTCCGGAAGAATCTTGCGGAACACGCCATACAAACGTTTAGTCATCAATGCGCGCCGCAGCGGCACGATATTGAAGATGGCCAACGGCACGCCGATCAACACAGCAACGACAGCCACACCGGTCGGCCCAAGTACGCCAACAGCCCATAGCGCAGCCACGACAGCGACCGTTACCCCGGTGAATACCGGCAGCGATACACCGCGGTAGAGCAACGTCCAATACAGGCTAACCAGTACTAGTGCGACAATAGTTGCTGTCATGACTATAGGTTTCCGTCTTTGAACGGGTTGTCATCGCCGCCGATGCCCTCATCTCATGGAGGCATGACGGTACGTCCCGTTTTCGAAAAAGAATGGTTTTCAGATAATAGCAAGACGACTCTGCTCGTCAAGCAGGCATAAGCACGTGAAAGAAACAGATCCGAAGTCATCCACTCGCAAGCCGCGCCGTCGCGGTTATCGCGGACTTAGCGCTGAACAGCTCAGAACGCAGCGCTATCAGCGGCTTATAGCCGCCGGCACTGATTTGTTCGGCGAACGCGGATATGCCGCCACACCGATCGAGGCCGTGTGTTCGCATGCCAAGGTTTCGACGCGCCACTTCTATGAGCAGTTCGAAGGCCGCGAATCGATTCTGCATGCCGTGCACGCTGAGCTGGTGCAACGCATGGACCAGATCGTGCGCGCGTCGTTGACCGAAACGCGCACGCCGCTGACCCAGCGTGTCGCCGACACCATCGAAGCCGCTGTCTATTTCCTGCTCGATGATCCGCGCCGCGGGCGCATTCTGTGTATCGAGGCGGTGGGCGTATCCGAGGTCATGGAGAAAAAGCGCCGCGAGACCACACACCAGCTGGCCGAAATCATCCGCCGCTATGCCGAACTCATGGCCGAAAACGGTGTGCTGCCCGCGCGTGACTACCACCTGCCCTCAGTCGCACTGGTGGGCATGTTCAACGAACTCATCGCCGAGTGGTTGACCGAAGACACCGGCCTGACCGCGGCCGAAATGGCGCGCGAAGCCAAGATCATGTTCCGCGCCATGATCTTTGGCGCCCAGCATTACGAAGCCACCGAATCCGACGAAGACCCGCTGGACAAGGCGGCCTCGGAATAAGGGGGCCGCTTGATTGTGTACGAGACGCACTTGGCTGCGCTCAGGGCAGGCAGGTTATCCGCCAATGAACGCGAAAACGCGCGAATAAGGCAAGACACCGATCGCGTGAAGCCTAGCGGGCCAATGTTCACGCCGCGTGCTGAACTTCGTACATAATCCAAAGCGGGCTTGAGCCGGGCGGTGTCTACACACCGCCCGGCTCGATTCAGTCTTGCGCAGCCCGGCGCTGGCCGGGGTTTTCCCGGCCGCGACGGTCTGGCGCTAGAGCTGGATATCGCCGTCGGCGAGCGCCTCCCGCGTTTCGCCGTCGATCGGCTCGTAACGATCGGCGCCTGATTTGAGCATATAGACGGGTTCGTCGCCTTCAGGGCTATAGCCCTGCTTCTTGAGATCGACCTTGCGGTATTTCATCGTGCCGGTGACTTCCTGCTCGGGGCGCAGGCGAATGAACACCGGCACGGCATAGTCGGGCAGTTCGTCACGCAGATGGCTGACCAGCGCGCCCCAGTCGATATCCTCCAGGTCGCGCACCGGCGTAATCGCGGCCATACCGGCGCGGCCGTCGCTGTGGGGGACCTCCACCCCGTAGACCACCGATTCCTCGATCTGGCTGAAGGCGTTGAGTGCGTTCTCCACCTGCGTGGTCGCCACGTTTTCGCCTTTCCAGCGGAAGGTATCGCCCAACCGGTCGACAAAGGCGATATGACGCATGCCCTGTCGGCGTACGAGATCGCCGGTATTGAAATAGCAATCGTCTTTCTTGAACACGCCGCGAAAGAGCTTCTTCTCGCTGGCTTCCGGGTCGGTATAGCCTTCGAAGGGCGCGAAATCGGTCACCTTGTTGAGCAACAGGCCGACTTCCCCCTTGTCGACCTCTTTCATCCGCCCCTTGTCGTCGGTCACCGGCTCCTCGGTTTCCGGATCGTATTCGACCACCGCGAACGGCAACGGGCAGAAACCGGCGGTGCGATCCATGTTGAAGCCGTTGACGAAGATGAGATTACCTTCGCTGGCGCCATAGAACTCGCAAATGCGATCGATGCCGAAACGGTCCTTGAACTCGTCCCAGATATCCGGGCGCAGACCGTTGCCGATCACCGCACGTACATGATGGTTGCGATCGTTTTCGTCGGGATCGGCCTGCAGCAGATAACGACACAACTCGCCGATATAGCAGAACACCGTGGCCTTGTGATGGCGCACATCCGGCCAGAAACCACTCACACTGAACTTGGGCGCGAGCGCGAAGGTCGCCCCGGCACACAGTACCGACGACCACGACACCGTCAGGGCGTTGTTGTGATACAGCGGCAACGGGCAATAAAAACGATCTTCCGGCGTCAGGCGCAACCCGGCCATGCCCAGACCGGCCCCGCCGCGCAGCCATCGCACATGGCTCATGCGCGATGCCTTGGGCATGCCCGTGGTGCCCGAGGTGAAGATATAGAAGCAGGTGTCCTTGGACGACACGTCAGCCGCGTCGTCGAGGTTACCGGTCGGCTCATTGGCCGCCTCGGCCAGGAAATCGGTCCAGCCGTCGGGCGCCGGGGCGGCCGCGGCACGGCTGCTGTCGGGCACCAGCCAGAGCGGGTTCAGATCGGCGATGCCGGACTCGCCGCGAATCTCTTCGAAGGCATCGAACAGTTCGTCGCCCACAAGCATGGCCTTGGGCTTGACCGTACCCAGGCTGTGCGCAAGCACGTCGCCGCGCTGTTTGGTATTGCACATCGCCGCGGCCGCACCGAGCTTGGCAAGCGCGGCCACGATGAACAGCGTTTCCGGGCGGTTGCCCAGCAACACACCCACCACATCGCCTTTTTCGATCCCGCCAGCCTTGAGCACGCGCGCATAGCGATTGGCATTGGCGTTGAGCTGGGCGTAGGTATAACGCTGATTTTCGTAGGTGATCGCGTCGTGCTGGGGACGACGCCCGGCATGGTCTTCGATCAGGGTCGCGATCGTGATGTTGTCGCGAAAGCGCGACTTGAGCAGGATGCCCGCGCCCTTGAGCACCCGATCGACGCCGCTGAGCTTGTCGGCGGTGGGTTTCAATACGTCCCAGACATTCAGGGTGTCGCGCTCGGATTCACTCATTGGCCGGTCTCCTCGTGCCGTATGATTTCTGTATAGCGAAACGATGCCTTTTCGGCTTTTTTAGCTTAACAGCCCGATACGCACTCGGGCAGACCCCGGCGCATTAGCCCCCTTCGATCACCGTACCGGCCGCGCCGTCGACCGGCCGGCAATCCTGCCAAAGCGCCTTGCCGTAATCGCTCATATGGACGCTAAAGCGCTGAAGCCGCGGATAAAGCTTCATTTCGCGGCGCACGCGATCCATGGTCTTGCGTAATTGGGTGTCGGCCATTAGCAATTCGTACTGATCCGCCAGACGATCATCTTCCGGGCCCGCCTCGAACACACCCAGCGCAAGTAGTTCGCTCATGTACTGGGGGACGTAGTCGCGCAGCAGCACCCCGGCATCACGTCCCAGCGAGCTGGCATTGGACAATACCACCACGCTCACCGGCCCCGCCGGCAGCCGCCCGGCGGCGACATGACACAGCGGCGCGATCTCACGATCGGCCAGCAGGGCCATCATCGCCACCTGGTCGGGCACGAGACGCGAAAGCGTCTGGCGATACAGCCAGGTGCGTGCGGCCTCGGGATCCACGCCGCGCGACTGCACGATCAAGCGCGCCATCATCTCGCGCGGCGCCGGACCGTCCACGGGCTCGGCGCGGCGCCGGCCGCGCTCGGGCGGCTCGTCGGACATGGCATCCAGACGTTGCTTGAGTTCGGCCATGGCCCAGGTTTCGGCATCCTGGAAGCGGCGCACCGCCGAACCGGCCACCGGCCACTCCTCGGCCGCGCGCGCGGCCTGGCGTAGAAACTGGAACGCCCGCGGGGTTCGTACAGTCAGGTTTTTCTTGCCGGCCATCGTCTTTTCTCCAAATCGAGTCGCCCGCACCAATGTGCGCAGGCCATTACCGCTGTCAGCTCAAACCGGGAATGCCGCCGAAACGCTCCATGAAAACGCTTGAGAACAGCGCGATCAACTGGAACCAGCCCACGGCCAGCCCGAGCGCGGCGCCGACTGCGATCAATATCCATTCGTCTTCCTCGAAGGCCGGGCGCAGCATGCCTTCGAACTGATGCGGGGTGAGGTTCTGCAAGCGGGTGACCAGCGTATGCTGAATGGCCATCGCATCTTCGGCGTAATCGGTCATGTGCGACAGCGTTTCCGGCATACGCGCCACCACTTCGGCGACCGCATCGGCCTTGATCTGTTCGTATTCCTGACTGCCCAGGGTCCAGCTCACGAACGGGCGAGCCACACTGGCGCTGGAATCGATCGCACGCTGCACCTCGGTCTGGACCAGCGCGAACAGCTTGTCGGCATAGGGGCCGCTGAGAATTTCTTCGAGGATATTGGCCGGCGTGAGGATCTGGGTCGCCACCAGACTGCCGTAGTCGGCCGCGACCTCCTGCTGGCGCTTGAAGAACAGCCCCTGAATGGTGATGCCGGCGATCCGGTACGGACGTTTCGGGTTGAAGATCATCTTCAACGCCAGCCAGTTGGTCGCCCAGCCCACCAGCAGGCCGAACAGCGGCAACAGCCACCAGGCCTGGAAGAACACCCAGATGAGCATCTGCACCAGGCCGAAGGCGAAGCCGAAATAGGCGCCGGAGCGGCCGATGAAGATGAACTCGTTGCGCCCGGTTTCCAGAAAGATCCGGTTGAGCAGATTCTTCTCGCGCACCAGTACGCGCGTAATCATGCCCTTGAGGTCGAACATGTAACGCACGTTGGTACGCACGTCGTTCATCAACTCGCGGATGATGGTGGGCGCCTGCGAGCGCACGCGGCGCTTGATCTGGCTGCGTACCACCAGCGGCATCGCCTCCCAGAGCGTGGGGTGATGCCGGTGCATGACCGTATCGGTGATTTCGTCGGTGAGCTCGATCATCGGACCTTCGAGCTCATCGGCAACGCGATCGGGATCGAGCCGGCCGAAGATCTCGGCTTCGGTAATCAGCGACTCGGTTATCGTGTCCACCGAAATACCGGTCATTTTCGACGCCTTGCGCGGCACGATGCCCTGCCAGCCGAGCCAGGGTTTATACAGGCCAACGAACTCGATGGGGTGGAACATCATCTTGATCGCAACGACGTTGGTCACATAGCCGACCGCCGCGCTGATCACCGGCATGGAAATATATTTCCATGTATCCAGACTCAAATAGAGAAAACTGCCGTCCATGCATCGCTGCGGCGCCTGTCACGGGAAAGGCCGCCATGCTCCTCGTACTTGCCGTCGTTGTATTTATCGTCGTTGTTTGGCGCACGGTGGTAATGCGCCTATCGCGCCAGCGTATCAGTCGCCGCTAACATCGAGCGATGTCGATGATAGCAGCCGCACACCTTGGCACCGGCAACCGCTGCAGACAAATAACGACCCGGACTCAACCGGGCGTCCCGGCCTCGGGCGCACCGCGTAGCCGGGCATTGATACGGGCCAGCTCATCGAAATCGAGCACGCCGGCGGCTTTGCGCAGGCGCAGGCGCGCCAACGCGTGGTCATACCAGGCCTGTTTGCGATCGGCACGCCGGTTGACCAGCGTGATCTGGGCCTCGATGACATCGAGGATGGTGCGATTACCCAGCCGATAGCCGGCCTGCGCGGCCTCGAGCGCGGTTTCGCCCGAGGTGATCGCCCGATCGAGCGCGGCCAGCCGGCGCTGGCTGGTTTCGACATTGCGATAGGCCTCGTTGATGTCGATGAGCAACTGGCGGCGCGCGGAAATCGCATCCAGACGCGCCTGCTCGGCGTTATATTCGGCCTCCGATACCGCCGCGCTGGTCGCGCCACCGGAAAACAGCGGCATCTTGAGTTCGACGCCGATAGAACGGGTTTCGTCGATGAGATTGGCCTGCCCGCCCGCGCTGATCGGAAACAACTGTTCCTGACGCCCCACGCGCCCGACCAGATCGACCGTCGGCAAATGCCCGCCCCGTTCGGCCCCAACATCTTGGCGCGCGGCACGCCAGGCGGCCTCCGAGGCCGCCACCTGGGGCGAACGTTCGAGCGCGAGCGCCAGCCAGGCGTCGTGATCGCGCGCGGCGCTATCGACCGCGCTGGCGGGCATCGGCTCGTCGACCGCGATGCCCGAGAGGTCCTGGGGCGCGCGTCCGGTCAGCGCGATCAACGCATCGCGGACCTTGGCAAGCTGATTTTCGGCATCGATGGCATCGACCATCGCACTATCCAGGCTCGACTGCGCCTCCTGCTGATCGGTGACCGGGTCCAGCCCGGCCTCGAATGCCGCTTCGGCGCGATCGAGCTGGCGCTGGATCGAGCGTTGCTGTTCGCGCGCCGCATTCAGTGCATCGCGCGCGGCCAGCACATCGAAATAGGCCTCGGTCACCCGCACGATCAGTCCCTGCTCGGCATCGGATAACGACAACACCGCCTGATCGCGGCGGGCATCGGCCGCATTCTTGTTCTGCCAGGCGCCCCAGTTGAACAACGGCTGGGTCAGATCGAGCGAATAGGATTGCTGATCGGAACTGGTCGCGCCGTCATTGCCGCCGAAAAAACCCAGCCCGCCGCCGGCGCCATCGCCGTTGTCGGGGGATTCGAAGGTCTGCTCCTGCTCGACGCGCGTATAGCTCGCACTGGCTGACAGCGAGGGCAGAAGCTGGCCACGCGCCTGGCGATAGCGTGCATCGGCCGCGCCGGACTCGGCCCGGGCAGTCAACAGTTCGGTATCGTTACGCAGCGCCTGATCGTACGTATCGAGCAGGTTCTGGCCGGCCCAGGCCGGCAGTGTCAGCACACTTAGCACGACGACCGCGAGCGGCCGCCGCAGCGGGCATAGGCGTCGTATCATGCATCACCTCCGTGCAATCGTTCGCGGCGCTCGGCCACCCGCGCGCCGAGCACGAGCAGGCAGGGCGTAAGCACCAGCGTCAGCAGGGTCGAAAACAGCAGCCCACCCACGATCGCGGTGGCCAGCTGGGTCCACCACTGGGTCGAGGGTGCACCGAAGGTGATCGATCGGCCGATGATATCGACGTTCATCTGTAACACCATCGGCAACAGGCCGAGAATGGTAGTCACCGTGGTCAATACCACCGGACGCAAGCGTTCGGCGCCGGTCTGAATGACCGCATCCCAGCCATTGAGCCCGGCCGCGCGGTTCACGTTGTAGGTGTCGATGAGCACGATATTGTTATTGACCACGATACCCGCGAGCGCGATCACGCCGATACCGCTCATCACCACGCCGAACGGCTGGCCAGCAATCAGCAGGCCCAGCAACACACCGATGGTGGAAAACATCACGGCCGAGAGAATCAGAAACGACTGATAGAAGCTGTTGAACTGGGTCAACAGAATCACGCCGATGAGCGCGATGGCCACGCCAAAGGCCTTGGACAGAAACGCCTCGGCGTCGCGCAGGTCTTCGTCCTCACCCTTGAAGGCGATATCCACCCGGGGATTGAGACCGGCCTCGGCCACATGCGCGCCGATCCAGTCGCGCAACGCACGCAGCTGATCGGCTACAAGCCGACCGTCGGCCACGCCGGACTCGACCGTGACCGTGCGCTGGCTGTCGGTACGCTCGATATTCTCGACCTTGGGCGCGGCCACGCGGGTCACGAAATTGGACACCGGCACCTGGCCATCGCTGGTTTTCAGGCGCAGGTTGTCCAGCGCTTCGAGATTACGAGAATCCTCGGGGAACCGTACCCGGATATCGATTTCGTCGGTGGCATCGTCGGGGCGGTATTCGCCCACCTTGATGCCCTGGGTGACCAGCTGAATTGCCTGGCCGATCGACGCCACGTTGGCGCCGTAGCGGCTGGCCTCGGCGCGATCCACGTCGATGCGCCATTCCAGGCCCTGGGTCGAGCGCGTGTCCTGAATATCGGTAAACCCGCCGACTTTGGCCATGCCGCGGCGCACGAAATCGGTGGCTTTATCGAGCGCGTCCATGTCCGGCCCGGAAATCTGCAGCTCGATCGGCTTGGCCTGGGTCGGGCCCTGGGCCTGCTCCTGGACCTCGGTACGAATGCCGGGAATGCCGGCGATACGCTTGCGCACATCGGCCATGATCTCGTCGGCCGGCCGACGTACGCCCCAGGGCTCGAACTCGAGCTGGATCTGGCCGATCACGTCGTCGGCCGTGCCCTGGCGAAACGATTGCTGGCCTGCACCCGTGCGCGTATAGACCGACTCGAAACCGGGCATGGCCAGCACCCGATCCTCGACCTGGCGTACCAGTCGATCGGCCTCGGCGACCGACTGCTGGCCACGGGCATGAATCTGGATCACGGCATTGTCGGGCGCGATATCGGGAAAGAACTCCACGCCCTTGCCAAAGCCGGCATAGGCAAATATGGCCACGAAGAACAGCAGCACCGCGCCGATCACGGTCTTGCCGGCATGCCGGGCGAAAAACGACAACGTGGCCACATAGGCGCCGGTGGCACCGCGCAGCTTCTGGCCTGGCTGCCAGACCGCCTCGGCACCACCGGGCGCGGAGCCGCCGATAACCGCGCCGAGCGTGGGCACGAAAATCAGTGCCATCAAAAGCGAGGCACTCAGCACCGCGATCAAGGTGATCGGCATATAGCGCATGAACTCGCCCACCACGCCCGGCCAGAACAGCAACGGCGCAAACGCAGCCAGCGTGGTCGCGGTCGAGGAGATGATCGGCCAGGCCATGCGCTGGGCGGCATGCATATAGGCCGACGTGCGGGTCTCGCCCTCGGCCAGAAAGCGATCCGCCAGCTCGACCACCACGATCGCCCCGTCCACCAGCAGCCCGAGCGCGAGGATGAGCGCGAACAGCACGACGATATTCACCGACAGCCCGAGCGCGGCCAGGGTGAGAATGCCCAGCAGAAACGAACCGGGAATGGACACGCCCACCAGCGTGCCGGCGCGCAGACCGAGAATACCCACGATCACGATCATCACCAGCAGGATGCCGCTGACCACGTTGTTCTGCAGGTCGCCCAGCAGCTGGGTGACGTCTTCGGATTCATCCTGCGAGAAATTGACCTTGATCGCCGCCGGCCAGTCCTGCTGCATGCGTTCGACGACCGCCCGTACCGCCTGATTGGTATCGATGATGTTGGCACCGATACGCTTGGTGATTTCCAGCGCCAGCGTGGGCTGACCGTTGAGGCGGGCAAAGCTTTCACGATCGGCAAACGCGCGCCGCACGCTGGCCACATCGGCCACGGTGACCACCTGATCGTCGGCGCGCTTGACCGCGGTATTGCGCAGCGCGTCGAGATTGTCGATCACGCCCGGCACCTTGATCGAAAACCGGCCACTGCCGGATTCCAGCGCCCCGGCCGGCACCAGCTGGTTGTTCTGCTGAACCGAGTCGAACACCTCCTGCAACGACAGCCCGTAGGACTCCAGCTTGAGCGGGTCGATATTGATTTCGATCTGCTCTTCGCGATCGCCGGCAATATCAGCCTCGAGCACGCCGGGGATGGACTCCACCTCGTCCTGCACGTCCTCGGCCAGGGCCACCAGCACGCGCTCGGAGACATCGCCATAGAGATTGACCACCAGCACCGGAAACAGCGCGACATTGACCTCGTTGACCGTCGGCTCGTCGGTTTCGTCGGGCAGATCGGCCTTGGCGATATCCACCTGGTTGCGTACGTCGTCGAGCGCGTCATCCGGGTCGAAACCGGCCTCGAACTCGAGAATCACGCTGGCATGGCCTTCCGAGGCGGTCGCACTCATTTCCTTGAGGCCTTCGATGGAGCGCAGTTCCTGCTCCATGGGCTTGACCAGCAACCGCTCGGCATCTTCGGGCGAAATGCCCTGATGCGTCATCGACACATAAATCGTGGGAATGGTGATATCCGGCGACGATTCCTTGGGAATATCGCGATAGGCGACGCTGCCGGCGATCAGAATCACGATCAGACCGAGCACCACCGTGCGCGGCCGCGAAAAAGCGGCAGCGATCAGGGCATTCATGAACGATCGTCGGCTTCGTTTACGCCGGCCTCTTGCGCGCGCTCGGCGGTGCTCGCCTGGGCGCCACCGGCCGCGTCATCGCCGTCCTCGACGACCCGGACCGGATCACCCGCGCGTACGAAACCCTGGCCGGTCGTGATCAGCCGCACGCGCGCCGGCAGTCCGCCCAGCCACAGCCGCTCGTCGCTGCTTTTGACGATATCGGCGCGATGAAAGGCCACACGGCCATCGTCGCCGATCGTCTTGATGCCCATGTCGCCGGCTTCATCGAGGGTGAGCAGATCGGCGGCCACCTCATGGGCCTGGACCTGTTCCAGCGGCAGGATCAACTTGGCCGAGGCCCCGGCGACAAGCCGCCCGCCCGGATTGTCGACTTCCAGTTCCACCGGATAGGTGCGCGTGGCCTCGTCGGCTTCGGTGGCCACATAGCGCACCGTGCCGTCGACCGTGCGTCCATCAATCAGGCGCGCACGGCCTGTCTGGCCCGGTTCGACGAAGGCCACATCCTTTTCTGCCAGGTCGCCGGCCACCACGAACGGGTTCTGCTGGATGACGCGCGCGATTTCGTCGCCCACGCCAACATAGTCGCCCACCTCGACCGGGCGCGTTTCCAGCACCCCGGCAAACGGCGCACGAATGACCGTGTTATCGATATCCTGCTGGATCTCGGCGAGCTGGGCCTGGGCGGCTTCGAGGTCGGATTTCGCCTGGGCCAGATCGGTACGCGTCTGGTAGCCCTTTTCCGACATCTTGCGCACCGCCTCATACTGCAGACGGCGCTGTTCGACCACCGCGCGGGCTTCGTTGCGCGATGCGCTGCGATCGTCGATAGCGATGCGCGCGATCACCTCGTTGGCCTCTACGCGCGCGCCGCGCCGGGCCTGGACCGACTGGATTCGCCCGGCCGTCTGGGCGCGCAGGGTCACCGCACGGTCGGGCGCCGTACGGCCGTTGAGTTCGACCTCGCGCCACACCGTTTGTGCCTGTGATGTCCGCACGGCCACGCTCACCGGCTCGGCCTGCTCGGCCTTGGGCGCGGCCTCAGCCGCCGGCTTGTCGTGACCGCCTACCATGCCGGACGCCAACCAGGCCGCGAGCGCGACCACGATGACCAGCACGATCCAGATCGGGCGAATCGTCGGCAGCCGGCTCATGAGCGGCCCTTGGTCGAGGCCTTATCGCCACGCCGGGCCAGGCGTTCGATGAGCTTGCGCGTATTGTCGCGTGCGGTATCGATGAAGTGGTGCATATCGGCCAGCCGCGCCTGCGCACCTGCCCAGTCGGCAGGCAGCTCGCGTTCGGCCTGGGCGAGCGAGGCGCTCATCGTGCCCATGCGCTCGACATGGCCTTCGAGCAGGCGCAGATAATGGCGCTCGACCAGCTGATAATAATCCTGGCGATCGCCGGGCATGGCCGTGGCTTCGAGCACGCCGAGATTACGCAAAATACGGGCATTGGTACTGACGCTGGCCCGTGACACCTGCAGCGATTGCGCCAGTTCGGCCAGGCTCGCGGGCCCGCCATGAATGATGAAATAGCCCAGCATGCGCCCGGCGATGCGCGGCATGCCGTCGCTTTGCGCGGCCAGGCCCATGCGTTCGATGAAGGCGCTGATCGCCTGTTGTGCGTCGCTCATAGCCACAAAGCCTACGGCCTTCGAATCATTCAATCAATACTGAACAAACAAAATGCTGCGAACACACTTGCAGCCGTACCCGACTACGGGGCTAACGTGAGCCGCATTCGACGCGCACCGCGGCGAACGCGGCGCAAACGAGGGATTGTTTATGAATTGGCTTTCGATGCTCGGCGAAACGCTGTACACGATCGCTGGCATGGGCTGGAAGATGCTCTGGGCACTGGTGTTGGGCTTCGCCATATCCGGCGCGGTACAGGCATTCGTGCCCAAACGGCGCATGGCCCGGGTCATGGGCGACCACGGGCCGGCCTCGCTGGCCCGTGCCGGCTTTTTCGGCGCCCTCAGCTCGTCCTGCTCCTATGCGGCGGCCGCGATGAGCCGCAGCGTATTCCTGCGCGGCGCGCATATCACCGCAGCCGTGGCGTTCATGATCGCGGCCACCAATCTGGTGATCGAACTGGGCTTCGTTCTATGGTCGCTCATGGGCTGGCAGTTCGTGGTCGCCGAATTCGCCGGCGGCGTATTGTTGATCGCGATCGTGGCGGTACTGATGAAGGCCTTCGGCCCGATCGCGGCGTTCGAGCGCGTGCGCGAGGCGGAATCCGAAAACGCCGCGGATGGTGACGACAACGTGCCCAGTCTTTTCAGCCTGGACGGCTGGCGCATGGCCGCTTCGCGCTTCGCCATGGACTGGTCGATGATCTGGAAGGATATCGTCATCGGTATCGTGGTCGCCGGTACGGTCGTGGTGTGGGTGCCACAAAGTTTCTGGCAGACGGTATTCCTGTCGTCCGGCGATACGGTGAGCTGGCTGCAGATGATCGAAAACGCCCTGGTCGGCCCGCTGGTGGCCGTGTTCAGCTTTGTATGCTCGGTGGGCAACGTGCCCATGGCGGCAGCCCTGTTCAATGGTGGTATTTCCTTTGGCGGCGCGCTGGCGTTCATCTATGGCGATTTGATCGTGATTCCAATGCTGCTGGTCTATCGCCAGTACTACGGCACCAAACTCGCGCTGCAACTCGGCCTGATTCTGTATATCGCCATGGCGCTGACCGGGTTTGTCATCGACGTCGTGTTCACCGCATCCGGGTTGACGCCCGAGGCCACGGCCACCGCGGTCGGCGCGATGGAGTTTTTCAAGCTTGATTACACCTTCTGGCTGAACCTGGTGTTCATCGTGGTGGGCCTGGGCCTGTGGCGATTGTCGAAACAGGCCGCCGAGCCCGCGCACTGCTGCCATCATCACTAGCCGCGGCACAGGGCCTGGCCCCGATTTTCGATCGGCGGGTTTTAGCAGCGCACTTCGTCCCCATCGTCGAGCGGGCGTCGCCTGCAATCGCAGGCGCCCCGCAACCGAGGTCTGTCGATGAATGATTCCGCCGCCAAGCCCCCGATCGAGGCCGTGATCTACGATTGCGACGGCACGCTCGTGGATAGCGAACTGCTCAACGCCAAGGGCGTGGCCGAAATGTTCGCCACCGATCATGGCATCGAACTCGATGCCCGCGCGATCGAGTCGGAATTTCGCGGCGGCCAGTTCGAGCAGATGATCGATACGCTGGCCGAACGCTATGGCGTGACCCTGGCCGATGATTTCACGCCGCGCTATCGCCAACAGATGATCGACCTATTCTATCGCGAACTACAGCCCATGCCCGGCGTCGCCGCGGCGATCGAGGCCATCGACCTGCCGCGTTGCGTGGCCTCGAGCGGGCCCGAGAAGAAACTGGCCGCCGCGCTCGACGCGACCGACCTGGCCCGTTATTTCGGCGATTACGTATTCAGCGCCTACACCATCGGGGTGTGGAAACCCGAACCGGATTTGTTTCTGACCGCGGCGGCCGCGCTCGATGTAGCCCCGCGAAACTGCGCGGTCATCGAAGACAGCGACGCCGGGGTACTGGCCGGCCACCGCGCCGGCATGCAGGTCTTCGGTTACGACCCGCAGGGCGCCATCGGCGCACACCCGGACATCGCCATCACCCGTTTCACCCACTTCGACCAGCTACCGGCGCTGATCGACCAGCGCCGTAGCGGCTGACAGCCCGGCTGAGCGCGCGCGGCGCATTCAAGCGCGATCGGCCCGGCCGGGTCGCGCGATCAATCCTCGCCGAACTGCCAGTATTCGATCGCCCGGCGCACACAGAACACCGGCACGGCCTGTTCGTCCACGCTGCGAACCAGCGCATCGGCCTGGCCGCCGTCGAGTACGAACATCAGCTCTTCGGGCTCGTCGGCCTGCTCGAAGAAATGCGCGGAGTGGGTATGCCCGCTCACGCCCGTGCCTTCGGCATCCACCCGCCGGGTGCTGCGTTCGATGCCCTGTTCCCTGGCCAGACGGGCGACCACGTCCAGTACCGGCTTGCCCTGGTGGCGACGCGATCGTGGCGCCATGAATATTAGCTCGAAGCCTTTCATAATCATTCGCTCCTGTTCAGCGTCCCATTTGGCGTAGCAGCGCTACCGCGCCCATGCCCAGGCCGGTCATGACCAGCGAACCGACGACATGCGCTGCAATGCCCAGAAACGCCCAGCCCAATCGCCCGGCCTGAAGCTGGGTAACGATTTCCGCCGAGAAGGTGGAAAAGGTGGTCAACGCCCCGAGAAAGCCGGTCACGATCGCCAGTTTCCAGAACGGCGACAGTTCGGGCAGAGCCGCAAAAGTGGCGATGGCCATGCCGATCAAGCCCGCGCCGAGCAGATTGGCCACGAGCGTGCCGGGCGGTAGGGCCGGGAATAGCGCGTTAAGCCCCAGGCCGAGCAACCAACGCAGATTGGCCCCGCAGGCCGCGCCGACCGCAATGGCCAGAACCGAGACGAGAATGGACATCCGTTGTTTTACAACATGAATCGAGCGTCCAAGAGTACAAGCAGGAACCATGCCCTGTCCCGGGCTTGCCGGCGAAATGCAAGGCCGCGGCATTAACCGCCGATTCAGTCGCCACGGCTGACAGTGTCTTCACGCAAGGCGATGAGCGTCTGCGAACTTCACTGACCGAGGAGATATCAATGTACAAACATCTAACGATCGCTGCGGCTACCGCCATCGCCATGGCCAGCGGTGGCGCAATCGCCGCGACAAACGCCGACACCAATGCCGCCGCCGATGCCAACGCGGGCGTGGACACCGGGCTGGGTGTGAACGCGGACGTGGGTACGTCGGCTGGCGCCGATGCCGGCACTGATACCGCCGAGAACCGCGCCAATAGCCAAAGCGCGCTCAATACCGACACCGAAGCCGATCTCGATACCTCGGCAGATGTCGATAGCAACGCCCAGGGCGGTATGAACAGCGACAGCGAATCGAGCGTGGATACCGACACCGGTATGGACGCCGATACCGACATGGACACCGACACTGACATGGATACGGGCATGAGCTCGGACACCGCCGCCGATGTCGATGCCAATGCCCAGGGCGAAGCCAACGGCAAGGTCGGCGACGAATAAATCACCGGCCGATTACGCAAAAAAAACCCCGCGTCGGGACACCGACGCGGGGTTTTTTTATGGCCGCAAGCGGGCCGGCGAAACAGCTAGGACCTAGCCGTGACCCACCATCATGTGGCGGACATACAGGCTGTAGAACAGCCACATGGTGCCGCCGACCATCACCACCATGATCAACAACGAAAACAGGATGGAAATCGTGTTCCAGCGTTGCTCGTTGGACATGTCCAGATGCAAAAACCAGCGTAGATGGACACCCAGCTGCAGCACGGCCGCGATCGCAATCACGATCAGCGTCGCCCCCTGCGACAGCAGCCCGAAGGCGACCAGACCGAAGGGGATCAGGGTGAGTACGAGCGCCAGCACGAAGCCGGTGATATAGCCGCGCGCGGTCGGCGCGTGGCCGGGAGTCGCGTCGGTGGAATGACTCATTACGCGCCTCCTTGCAAGATACCGGGCAGATAGACCGTCGAGAACACACAGATCCAGACCAGATCCAGAAAATGCCAGAACAGGCTCAGCCGTGCCAGGCGCGAAGCCACCGGCGCGGTCAGACCGTAGATCTGTAGCTGGACCACCATGACCGTAAGCCACACCAGACCGAAGAACACGTGGGCACCGTGCGTGCCCACCAGCCCGAAGAAGGCCGACAGGAAACCGCTACGCGTGAACGACGCGCCTTCGTTGATCAGATGCACGAACTCGCTGAGCTCGTGCCCCAGAAAGAAGGCGCCGAGCACGAAGGTCACGCCGAGCCACATCATCACCCGGCTCTTCTGGCCCTGATGCAGATTCACCATCGCCATGCCGAAGGTCAGACTCGACAGCAACAGCGCCATGGTTTCGAGGAACACGCCGCGCAACTCGAATACTTCCGATGCCGTCGGCCCGCCCGCAAAACGCTGGGACAGGTCGACGTACATCAGAAACAGCATCGAGAAGATGATCACGTCGCTCATCAGATAGATCCAGAAACCGAAGTTGACTTCGGTATCGGCGCGAGCGGCGGCGCGAACGCTGTTGAGATCGTTGGCGCTAGACGTCATGGGCACGGCCTCGGTTGTGCTTGCAAGTCGATTGTCATAACGGCGGGCCCTTCTCGGTGGTCGCCGGCTCGGCGGTATCGGCATATTCCGACCGCTCGTCGCCATACGACTCGATATGCTTCATGCGCTCGAAGGCGCCATCCTTTTCGAGATTGGCATGGAAGGCGTTTTCGATACGCTCGACCTCTTCGGCCGGGATGACGAATTCCGGCTCCGGGTTGAAGCTGCGCGCGATCACCGCGCCCACGATACCCGTCAGGCACAGCGCGGCCAGCCACCAGATATGCCAGACGTAGGCAAAGCCGAAGAAGAAGGCCATCGCCGCGATGAAGATCGCCACCGGGGTGGACTTGGGCATATGAATGTCTTCGTAGCGTTCGGGACGCTCATAAGCCGTGTTGTGCACCTTCTTGTGCATGAAGGCGTCGCGATCCTCCACCGTCGGGATCACCGCGAAGTTGTATTCCGGCGGCGGTGACGCGATCGACCATTCCAGCGTACGGCCGCCCCAGGGGTCGCCCGACAGATCGCGGTTCTTCTCGCGATCCCGGAAGCTGACATAGATTTGCATGAACATCGAGAAGATGCCGTAGGCAACGATGATCGCGCCGATGGCGGCTATCACCAGCCAGAAATGCCAGACCGGGTTGTCATAGGTGACCATGCGCCGGGGCATGCCCATCATGCCGAGCATGTACAGGGGCACGAAGGCCACATAGAAGCCCACGAGCCAGCCCCAGAACGAATGCCGACCCCATTTCTCGTCGAGTTTGAAGCCGAAGGATTTGGGGAACCAGTAGTAGAAACCGGCGAGCAGCCCGAACATCGTGCCCGGAATCAGCACGTTATGAAAATGCGCGACCAGGAACAGGCTGTTGTGCATCTTGTAGTCGGCGCCGGGAATGGCCAACAGCACACCACTCATGCCACCCATGGTGAAGGTGATGATGAAGCCCAGCGTCCACAGCATCGGCAGCTTGAACTCGATACGCCCACGGAACATGGTCCAGATCCAGTCGTAGATCTTCACGCCCGTGGGAATAGCGATAATCATGGTGGCGATCCCGAATGCGGCGTTACGCAACGGATCCTGGCCCATGGTGAAAAAGTGGTGCACCCACACCGTGAACGACAGGAATGCGATCGCCATCGTCGCCCATACCATCGACGTGTAGCCGAACAGGCGTTTGTTGCAATAGGTGGTGACCACTTCCGAGAAGACACCGAACGCCGGCAACACGAGGATATACACCTCGGGATGGCCCCAGACCCAGAACATGTTGATGTACATCATCTGGTCGCCGCCCATGGTGCTGGTGAAGAAATGGGTCCCCACGGAGCGATCCAGCGCCAGCAGCGCCAGGGCGACGGTCAGCGCCGGAAACGCCAGCACGATCAGAATGGTGGTGCACAGCGTTGTCCAGGTGAACATCGGCATGTGCATGAAGGTCATGCCCGGCGCACGCTTTTTGAGAATGGTCACCAGGAAGTTGACCCCGGTCAGCGTGGTACTGATACCGGATATCTGTAATGCCCATATCCAGTAGTCCACGCCGGAGCTCGGACTGTGATCCAATCCGGAGAACGGCGTATACCCGGACCAGCCGGCTTCCGAGAACTGGCCAATCAGCAGCGAGATCATCACCAGCGCACCAGCCGCTGCGGTCAGCCACAGGCTGATGGCGTTGAGCAACGGATAGGACACGTCGCGCGCGCCGATCTGCAGCGGGATGGCGATATTCATCAAGCCCACCAGAAACGGCATGGCCATGAAGAAGATCATCATCGTGCCGTGGCCGGTAAACAGCTCGGCGAAGTGGTGCGGCTCCAGATAGCCCGCCCCGCCCGAACCGGCGGTGGCCTGTTGCGCGCGCACCATGGACGCATCGATAAAGCCACGTAACAGGAAGATCAGCGCGATCGTGATGTACATGATCCCGATCTTCTTGTGATCCACCGTGGTGAACCACTCGCGGTAGAGATAGCCCCACTTGCGGTAATACGTCAGCAGGGCGACAACCAGCACACCGGTTCCGACCATGATCACGTTCGCGAAAACGATGATCAGGCTCGAATGAGTGAACGCGTCTAGAGTGAGTTTTCCGAACATCGTGTCCTCGATGCGCTGAAGCTAGCGATCCGTCAGGCGCTCGGGCGGCGGCACCGACCCATCGCCTTCCTGAAAGCGCTTGATGACATAGTCGAACAGGCCGTCGTAAACCGACGAGTAATAGGTCGGCTCGACCTTTTTACTGGGCTGCACCAGTTCGCGGTAGGCTGACAGATCGAGCGGTTTCGACGCGGACCGGGCCTTGGCGACCCACTGCTCGAACTCCGCTGGCTTCACCGCATGGACCTGGAAGTTCATGTTGGCGAAACCGTCGCCGCTGTACTGATAATTCTTGCCGAAGTACTCGCCTTGCTGATCGGCCATCAGATGCAGGCGCGTACGCATGCCCGACATCGCCATGATCTGGCTACCCAGCCGCGGGATCATGAAGGCATTCATGACACTGGCCGAGGTCAGGTCAATCTGCACCGGCGTATCCAGCGGCATGGCCAGTTCGTTGACCACCGCGATGTTGTAGTCGGGGTAGATGAACAGCCATTTCCAGTCCATGGCGATGGCCTGGACTTCGATCGGCGGCTTGTCGGACTCCAACGGCTTGTACGGATCCAGATCATGCGTACTCACCCAGGTCAGCACCGCCAGAATCACGATGATCACGGCCGGCCCGCCCCAGAGAAACCCTTCGAGCAACGTCGAGTGATACCAGTCGGCGGTATAGGTGTTTTTGCGGTTCGACGCGCGATAGTGCCACGCGAACCAGAGCGTAAAGCCCACCACCGGCACCAGCACGAACAGCATTACCGTGAAGGTGAACAGCATGACGTTGCGCTCGTAGGCGGCCACCGGGCCCGCCGTGAAGAACGTCACCAGCTCGTTGAGGTAGAAGGTATCGACGAACCACTGCGCACCGCAGCCGCTTAGCAACAAGGGGAGCGCGACGATCAACGGAACCCGCAGGCCACGCATCGTTCTTGCAAGTGTTTTGATAGACATTACAGGCATTCCAACGGGTGATCGCGCTTGACGTAGCCAACCATAGCCCACGCTACGATCTTTGCTACGTCAGTTCCACCAGATTCGTTGCACACAATGGGATGAAACCCACGGTCATTGTGCAGTGCAACTAATGGTAACGCCTTCCCCGCCAAAACGACAGTAAACGCAACGGCTATTATTAGACCCGACTGCGACGAATTCGGATACAAGCCGCCGATTCCGGCCTAGCCGATCAAAAGCGCCCCACCCAGCGCGACCGCGCTGATCCAGACCGCGAGCGCCAGCCCGAGCGCAAGCGCACGCCACCCCAGACCGAGCACCGACGCCAGCCGGGTCTGCAAGCCCATCGCGACCATCGCGGCGCTCAGCAGGGCAGCATCCAGGCCTATGAGCCCGTCATGCAGCGCACTCGGCATTGGCGTTGCCGAATTGAGCACCACCATGAGCACGAAACCCACCACGAACCACGGAAAGGGCGCGCTGCGAAAGTCGCGATCGCCTTCCTGCGCGCGCCGACGCCACCACAGCGCCAGTACGGCACATACCGGCACCAGCAGGGCGACGCGTGAAAGCTTGTACAGGCTGGCCTGTACACCCGCCGCCGGGTCGAACGCGAAACCGGCCGCCAGCGCCTGGGCAACTTCGTGAATGGAACTGCCCGCCCAGGCGGAATAGGCCGACTCGCTCAATCCCATATGCGCGGCGAGGCTGGGGTAGGCAAACATGGCGGCCGTGCCGAAAACCGTAACCATAGCAATTGCACAGGCCACATCCTGTTCGCGCGCACGAATGACGCCATCGACCGCCACCACCGCCGAGGCGCCGCAGATACCGGTCCCGCAACCAACCAGCACACTCAGCGTATCGGGCAGTTTGAGCAGCCGCCCGAGCACGACCGACAACACGATGGTGCTCGTCACCGCGACCGCCACCAGCGCCAGACCACCCATACCCACCGACAGCAAATCCTGAGCAACGACGCGAAACCCCAGCAATACGATGCCGGCGCGCAATAGATAATGCAGCGTCCAGCGCACGCCCGGCTCGCAGGCTGTCGGCAACGGCACGCACAGGCGTACAACCACGCCGACGAGAATACCGACCGTCAAGGCACTCAGTGGCACCACCGTGTTGAGTGCCGGCCAGGCGGCGATCCCATAGGACAGCGCCGCCAAGCCCAGGCATAGCAGTAGGCCTGGCAGCACGGTCGCGATCCGGCCTGCTCTCTGAGCAACCGGCAGCCGTGCCCACACCACATTCGACAAGCGCATCCGCAGAACTCCGAACGAAAACCATGGAAGAAATCCTGCGCCTGCTTGTCATTCAATAAAATCTAATTAAAATTAAATTACCATTCGGCTTTACCGAATAATTCGTAATGATTACACGCCTACGCTTTACCCTGCGGCAACTGGAGATATTCTCTGCGGTCGCCCGCACCGGGCAGGTCCGCCGCGCGGCCGATACGCTGTATTTGAGCCAGGCGGCGGTGAGCCAGGCTATCTCGGAACTGGCCGAAGCCCTGGGCGTCACCCTGTTCGAACGCCACGGTCGTCAGATCGTGCCCACCCCCGCCGCCCGTCAGCTGCTGGCACTGAGCGCCGACCCCATGAACGCCCTCGCCGCCTTGCCCGAACATCTCGCGCCTGGCGACGATGGCGCGGCGGTGTTGACGGGCAGTATCCGCCTGGCCGCGTCGAGCACGATCGCGCGCTACGTGCTACCGGTCGCGTTAGCGACGCTGCGTAGCCGCCACCCACAACTGCAGATCCAGATATTTTCCGGCAACAGCGCCCGCGCCGAAGCGCGCGTGGCCAATCTCGAGGCCGACATCGGCCTCATCGAAGGCCCGCCGCAACGCGACGATCTCGATATCGCCCACTGGCGTACGGACACGCTGCAGGTCATCGCACCGCCCGGCTATGCCACCGACACGATCGAACTCGCGCATCTGGATCGGCACCACTGGGTCGCACGCGAGCCCGGCTCGGGCACCCGCGCGGTGTTCGAACAAAGCCTGGCCCTGGCCGGCTATACCGTGCCCGCAGCCCAGCTGCAGATCGACGATAGCGGCGCGATCGTACGCGCGGTCGCCCATGGCGCGGGCCTGGCGTGCGTCAGCCGCCTCGCCGCCGAGCAGGCCAGTGCGGCGCATCCGATCGAGTTCGTCGTACTCGACGGACTGTCCCTGGCCCGGCCGCTCTGGCGTGTTCGACGCATGGCGATGGCCAGCCAGGCCCCGTTACTGCACCGCTTCGAAGCCGAGCTGAACGCCGCACTCGATCCATCACGAAAATGAAATACGGATTTTCAGTTCTCGTTCAGCCACACGGCCTACCATCGCAACCGATATTTACCAGTAATCGAGGACATCCCATGGCAGTACGTAAAACGAGTGCCATTGCGCTGACCGGTATCACGCTGGCCGCCACCAGTACCTTCGCACTGGCCCAGCAAAAACCCGAAGGCCTGTATTCGGCCGACCAGCTGCTCGACGCCGAAGTCTATGCTCAGGGCTCCGACAAGCAGGTCGGCGAGATCGAGGACGTCATCCTCGACAACAACATGACAATCAAGTCGTTCATCGTCGAAACCGAGAGCGATTTCGGTCTGGACGGCAAATCCTATGTCGTGGCCCCCGATCAGCTCAGCGTGCAAACCATGCAGGGCGACAAGGCCACCGAGCCGCAGTACCGCATCAATCTGATGGCCGATGGTCAGACGCTCAGCAGCTATCCGGTCTATAACGACTCCTGGTGGAACAACACCCAGAGCCAGGCCGCCGATGCCTGGGAACAGACCAAGCAGTCCGCCAGCAGCGCCTGGACGCGAATCAAGGACGGCACCACCGACCTGATCGACGATACGCGTGATGCCTTCGACGGCGCGGCCGACGAAACCGGCGATGCCGCCGAAAACACGGCTGACAAGACCGAAGAAGCGGCGGATAACGCCAGCAACTAGCGGCCGGCCAACGCTGTCCGTATGAAAGGAGGGGCGATTCGCCCCTCCTTTTTTTATGCGCGGGTTTTATGCACGGGCTGCCCGCCCGACACGCGGCCGAACCTGCACCGCGATGCATCACGTGCCTGACCTGTCGCGACGCACACGGTATGATCCGGGGCTTGTCGCCCACCTGTCGGCCCAAGGAGTCGTCGTATGAGCCCACAGAACACCGGCCGTTCCAGCCTGTTTGGCGCCCTGTTCGTTCCTGCCCTGATTCTGGGCGTACTGATCATCCTGGCGATTCTGGTAATCAGCTTTCGTGGCGGCGACGGCCCGTCGGGCGCGGGCAACGACAACGTACGCACGCTGGCCGCCGACACGATGACCGCGTTCGACAACGAATACGATGCCCTCGGCGAGGCCGTCGGCAGCGCGGATGCGCCGATCACCATTCGCGAATTCGCCGATTATCAGTGCCCGGCCTGTGGCGCGTTCGCGCCTACCGCGCGCCGGATCCGTGACGAACTGGTGGAATCCGGCAAGGCGCGTTTCATATTCTTCGACTTCCCGTTGCCGATGCATGCCCACGCCCAGCAGGCCGCCGTGGCGGCCCGCTGTGCCGCACGCCAGGACAAGTTCTGGCCCTACCACGACCGCCTGTTCGAAACCCAGCGCGACTGGTCGCAGCGCGACGACCCGAGCTCGATGTTTCTCGACATCGCGGTCGAAACCGGCATCAATGCCCAGCGTCTGGAAGCCTGCATGACCCAGGGCGGTCCGGACGACGTGATTGCACGCAGCCAGGAAGCCGGCAAGGCGATCGGCCTACGCGCCACGCCCACGGTACTCGTGGGCGACCAGATGTTTTCCGGCGTGGTCAGCTACGACCGTATCCAGCAGGCGATTGCCGAGCAGACAGACAACTAGAGCGAGCGCTCGATCGATTCCAGCACCGCGACCAGCGCGTCGTAAGCCGCGCTGTCCTGCTCGCGCGCATCGCGCTGGCGTGTGACCGAGCGAAACCAGCGCGCGAGCGTTTTCTGCTGGGAAGCATCCAACGCGCGGGCAATGCTGCCGTCTGCGGCCTGGCCTTCGAGCATCGCGTCGCCGCGTCTTGCATGGGCCCGCGACAGAATCTGGCGGTAGCGGATCAGAATCGAATCCAGCAGCACCCAGGCGAAGTTCGGGTTACGCGGCGGGCCGACGGTGATGCGCTGCCCGCCGAGCGGGCCAACACGGGCCAGATCCAGGCGCAGCGTGGGCAGCGCATCGCCCTTGAAAAAGGCAAGCGCCCCGCCGCCCAGCCCACCGATGAGCGCACCCAGACCGAATGAATGGCCGAAGGTCGCCGCATCGACGCCAATACCGGCACTCGCGCCCACGGCCGCGCCCACAACCGTGAGTTGCTGTCGAGTGAGCCCGAGCCGGCGCCATGTTTCATCGCTGGCCAGATCCAGATCGTCGCTGAAACCCTGCATCGCCTCGGCCTGAACGGCGGTATGCCGATACACACGCAGCAGGTCGTTGGCGGTTTCACGCTCGAGGGCGGCGATGCGCTCGAAATAGCGCAGACTGGCCTGTTTCACGGCTTCGCGTTTCGCGGTTTCGGCCGCCGGCACATCGTCGGCATAGTGACCGTGCTCGCGTAGCTCGAGCGCGCTGCGTAGAAAGGCCTGAATGCGTTCGGCGGCCTCTTCGCGGCGCTGTTGCCATTCGGCATCGAGCAAAGCCGTGGTGGTTTGCAGATGCTCGCGATCGCGTTCGTCGATCTGGTTGAGCGCGGCGAGCAGATCGCGCCGGCTGGCAAAGCGCGCGCGATGCGCATCGAACACGCGCACCAGATTGAATGCCTTGCCCAGATGTTCCCGCCATTCGGCTTCGTACGTGCCGGCCTGTTCGCCGCGCTGGTTGAGCAGCGCCAGTCGCGCGCGCCCGGAAAAACGCAGGATTTCGATCTCGGCCAGAAAGCTGTCGTAGACCGCCACGCCCGGGTCGACTACATACAGAATGCCCGCCCCCTGCAACAAGGGCTCGAGCAGACGGCATTCGTCCTCGAACTCGCCGCGATCGCGATATTGGTCCACGAACGCCTGTAACGCGGCCCGCCCGGGCGTGCCATTGCCCTCGCCGTGCACCGCCCGGATCGCGCGCAGTGCCTCGATGGGCTGCTGAAAACCGGGCGTATCGATAAAGCGCAGCCGCTCCGCCCCATCGAGTACCAGCGACAGGCGCTGGCAGCGCGTGGTTTCCCCCGGTTCGGGCGAAATCCGGATGATGCGATCGTCGTCTTCTTCCAGCAGCGTTGCCAGCACCGCCGACTTGCCCATATTGACCTTGCCGACCACGGCAAAACAGGGAACATCGGCGCTGACCCACTCGGCTGGCGTTTGCGTACGTATCGTCATCTCATAGCCCGGGGTCGTAGGCCACGATTTCGGTGGCCGGATCGCGCAGGCCGTCGATGAATCGTGTCCAGCGCTGCAAGTGCGCCGCATCCGGCGCGCCCGGCCCGCGCTCGTCACGAGCGAAGATCAGCCAGGTCACCGGCGTCTGCGCGCCCACGCCCCGGCGTACCCGGGCATGCAGTGCTGCGGCCTGACGCGGCGACAGGCCCCAGTCTTCGGCGACAAGCACGACATGGTCCGGCCCCACCGCAAGCGCTTCATCGGCCGCGGCTTCGTCCGCCTCGTCGAGCACACCGATTCGCGCATGGGCGTGCGGATTCACACGCAGGGCGCGCAACAGAAAGCCCCGGATCGAAGCGACCGACAACCCACTACCGCCGACATCGAGCACCAGCGCGCTATCGGCCGCGGGCGCGGCAACCGCGCCGCGTTCGATACGGGTAAGCGCCCGCCACAGACTGCGATGGCGCGGCGACTGAAAATCCAGACGAGACAACGCACGCCGCTCGATCGCGGCGTAGGCCAGCACGAGCAGCAGGCGTGGCAACAGGCCCCACACCAGTAACGCCATGAGCAGAAAACGCCACCACGCCGCCGTGCTCGCGGGCACATCGGGCACCCGCCGGCGACCGTCGACAAAGCGCGCCCGGCTGTTTTCGATCTGCGTGGTACTCGGCACCGCCGCCGGCCACACGCCGCGCCAGGGTGCGGCCACGATCTGTGTTGCCGAGGCGACCAGGCCGCTCGTCTGCGGGGTGGCTTCCCAATAGAAGCGCACATCGAAGACCAGCAATGACCCCGCGAACGCCAGCACCAGGCCGGTATTGAAACCGACCGCGCCGATTTGCAGCGTACGCGCAAGGGCCGCGCGCAGCGCCCGCCGGGGCGCGGCCGTATCGGTGAGCCGCTCGCGCAGGGCACGAAGACGCTGGCGCTGATCTGCGCTATGCGAACGCGTGGCGATTGCCAGCACGCGGCCCGCCCAGCCGGCCAGCAGCACCGAGGAACGCCCGCCGAGCAGCCCGGCGATCAGTACGAGCATGAACATCAGCCAGGGCAACCCCAGCGTCACGCCAAGAAACAGAATCACGTGAACGCCCGGATTCGCGCTCGCACAGAGCCCGATCATCAGCGCAAAACCGGCGACGCCCATGCCGATCAACAGCGCAAGCCGGATCAGGCCCAGACCGTGACGCCAGAGCCGGCCAGTTTCCAGCGTATCGGTCTCGCGGCGATACGCCAGCCACGCACGCAAACCAGCACGCCGGCGCCCGCGCTCATCGCCCGCAGGCAATGCAGGACGAATATCGCGATTGAATATCAGCCGGTCGTGTTCGAGCGTTGCCTCGTCCACGCCGGTCAGCACGGTTTCGAAATCGATGAGATCGGCCAGCGTCCAACGCCGGCCCGCGGCATGGGCAGCATTCATGCCGGTATTAGAACATCGCACACGCGTACCGCGCGCGCTCGGCACGCACGGCTAATGTTCGAGCACGAAGAAGATGACTTCGCGAAACACGAACGCCACCGCGCCCCAGGCCAGCAGACTGGCCAGGCCCAGACCGACGAACCACAGAAGACGACGCGATGTTTCACCCATGACGGCTCCTCGCGGGCCTAGTGATAGCCCATATCGCGACCGACCTTGCCGCGAAAGATCCAGTACGACCAGCCGGTATAGAACAGGATGAACGGCAACAGAATCGCCAGACCCACGATTAAAAAGGCCTGGGTTTCGGGCGGCGACGCGGCATTCCAGATGGTCAGATGCGGCGGAATGATATGCGGCCAGAAGCTGGCCGCCAGCCCGCCATAGCCCACCGCGAACATGCCCAGCGACAGCAGAAACGGCCAGTACTCACGGCGCTCGGCCACGCTGCGGTATAGGAAATACGAAACCACGACACCCAACAGCGGAAACGGCACAAGCAACAGCGCGTGCGGGAAACCGAACCAGCGTTCGGCATAGTCGCCGTCGAGAAATGGCACGTACACGCTGACCAGCGCCATGAACACGATCACCGCCGTCAGCAACGCCCGCGACCAGCCATAGGCTCGATCCTGCAAAAGACCGGTGGTTTTCATCACCACCCAGGTCGCGCCCAGCAGTGCATAGCCGGCGATCAATGCAACGCCGGTCAGCATGGTGAAACCGGAGAACCAGTCGAACGCCCCGCCGACATACTGTGCGCCATTGGCGTCGATACCTTGCACGATCGCGCCGAGCGTCACGCCCTGGAAAAACGTCGCAATCACCGAACCGAGATTGAAGGCCAGATTCCAGCCGAGCTTGCGCCGCGCCTTGAACCGGAACTCGAAGGCCACGCCGCGAAAGATCAACGCGATGAGCATGCCGGTCAGCGGCAGATACAGCGCCGGCAGCAATACCGTATAGGCCGGCGGAAATGCGGCCAGCAGCGCTACGCCACCCAGCACCAGCCAGGTTTCATTGCCGTCCCAGATAGGCGCGACCGAGTTCATCATGATGTCGCGCTCGGCTTCGCCATAGGCCACGCCGCACAGAATGCCGATGCCCAGCACGAAACCGTCCAGCAGCACGTACATGAATACGCCGAAGGCGATGACGGCAAACCAGATCAGCGGCAGAATTTCGATGCTCTCCATCATTCTTCTCCGACCGGTTCATTCGGGTACGACAGCGGCCGTGCCGGCGTGGCGTACGGATCGGGCACGGGCTGTGTCGGGGCCTTCTCGGGCCCGGTACGAATCACGCGCATGATGTAGTACAGCCCGGACCCGAAGACGATGCCGTAGACAATCACGAAGGTGATCAGCGTGGCCGCCACGCTGGGTGCAGCAACCGGCGACAGCGAGTCGGCGGTCCGTAACAGACCGTAAACCGTATAGGGCTGGCGCCCGATTTCCGTAGTGAACCAACCGGCCAGCACCGCCAGAAAGCCCGACGGCGCCATGGCGACCAGATAGCGATGATAGCCGCGCGCATCGAACAAGCGGCCTCTGAATGCCAGCCACAAACCGGCAAGGCCCGCGATGAGCATGAGAATGCCCAAGCCGACCATGAGCCGGAACGAAAAGAAGATGGGCGCCACCGGCGGGCGTTCGTCCCTGGCGAAATCCTTCAGCCCGACCAGCTCGCCATTCCATTCGTGCATGAGAATGAGGCTGGCCATATTCGGCACGGATATCTCGTAATGGTTGGTCTCGGCCGCTTCGTCCGGCCAGGCGAACAACGCCAGCGCCGCGCCCTGTTCGGTTTCCCAGTGCGCCTCGAGCGCGGCGATCTTGGCCGGCTGATGCTCGAGCGTATTCAGGCCATGAAAATCGCCGGCGACGATCTGCAGCGGCGTGACGATCGAAACAAACGCCACACCCATCACCAGCATCACACGGGCCGCTTCGTGGGCCGTGCCTTTCAGGCGATACCACGCGCCCACGCCGAGAATCACGAACGCGGTGGTCAGGTAGGCTGCGAGCACCATGTGTACCAGTCGATACGGAAACGACGGGTTGAACACGATCGCCCACCAGTCGGTCGGATAGAACACGCCGTCGCGCAGCTCGTAGCCCGCCGGCGTATGCATCCAAGAGTTGGCCGACAGAATCCAGAACGCCGACAGCATGGTGCCGATGGCGACCATGAGCGTGGCGAAGAAATGCAGCTTCGGCCCGACCTTGTTCCAGCCGAACAGCATAATGCCGAGGAAGGTCGCCTCCAGGAAGAAGGCGGTTAGCACCTCGTAGGACAACAGCGGGCCGAGCACGGGTGCCGTGGCTTCGGCGAATACCGACCAGTTCGTGCCGAACTGGAAGCTCATTACGATGCCGGACACCACACCCATGCCGAACGACACGGCAAATATCTTCACCCAGAACTGATACAGGCGACGAAATACGTCGCGCCCGGTCAGCAAGTGCATCCCTTCGCACATGGCCAGCCAGCTCGCCAGGCCGATGGTGAAAGCCGGGAACAGGATGTGGAACGAAACCACGAACGCGAACTGAATCCGCGACAGGATTTCTGCATCGAGCGCCATGGAAAACTCCTGCAGGGGCACGTCGGGCGCGATCGCCGAGCATCGCACGCACACCATACTACGAAAGGATGAGGCCGGCGGTTGCACGCTCTAACGGTCCGGGCCGCTGGCCTTGATTACCGAATGATATTCGCATTCCCATCCCCGGCACGCGAATACACAAGTTGCACGATCAACCGGCCAGACCCGAACACTTCGTTATGGCCCGCGCTTGAGACTGGCGCGCGTAACCCTGATTATGACGTCATGGCCAGCCAGAACCACCCAACCGATCAAACCACGCCCGGCGTCACCGACCGGTATGCGCGGCCGCTGCAGGATCTGCGCATCTCGCTGACCGACCGCTGCAACTTTCGCTGCACCTACTGCATGCCGCGCGAGCTGTTCGGCAGCGAGCATCTGTTCTTGCCGCGCCGCGAGCTGCTGGATTTCGAAGAAATCGAACGCCTGGCGCGTATTGCAGCCGGCCTGGGCGTCACCAAACTGCGCCTGACCGGCGGCGAACCGCTGCTGCGCCGCGATATCGACGTGCTGATTGCACGGCTGGCGGCAATCGACGGCATCGACGATATCTGCCTGACCACCAACGGCTCGCTGCTCACCGAAAAGCGCGCGCACGAACTCGCCGCCGCCGGTGTGAACCGCGTCACCCTCAGCCTCGACGCGATCGACGACGATGTGTTCAAGGCCATCAACGATGTCGGCTACCCGGCCTCGAAAGTGCTCACCGCCGTCGACAACGCCAAGGCCGCCGGCCTGACGCCGGTGAAGGTCAACTGCGTGATCCAGCGCGGCGTCAACGAAGACCAGCTCCTGCCGATGGCCGAATACTTCCGACACTCGGACGTGGTGCTGCGCTTCATCGAATTCATGGACGTGGGCACCTCCAACGGCTGGCGCATGGAAGAAGTCGTCCCCGCCCGCGAAATCGTGGAAACGATCCGTACGCGTCACGCCATCAGCCGCCTGCCCGCGAGCGTACCCGGCGAAACCGCCAACCGCTGGCTCTACGACGACGGCGCCGGCGAGATCGGCATTATTGCCTCGGTATCGCAGCCGTTCTGCGGTGGCTGCACCCGCGCACGCCTGTCCGCCATCGGCGAACTCTATACCTGCCTGTTCGGCGTGCACGGGCGCGACCTGCGTACCCCACTGCGCTCGGGCGCAAGTGATGACGAACTGCGCGCGCTACTCTCCGGCATCTGGGCCGCCCGCGACGACCGCTATTCGGAGCAGCGCGGCGAAGAAACCGCCAACCGGCGTGGCGATGCCGATGGCAAGGTGGAGATGTCGTATATCGGGGGGTGAGCTTCGGCGCGTATGCGCGGTTTATACGACATGCTTTATCCTTGAACAGGTCGCGCGTTTGCCTCAGCGACGATCGCAAACGGCACGCAGACGAGTAGCTCACGACTCGAAACTATCGTCCCCAGGAGGCCACGATGAATTCGCTCGATGATCTCGAACGTCAGGCCAGGGCCTTAAGCACGGCCGAGCGTGCTCGCCTGGCCGAATTACTGCTGGAGTCGATCCAGCCTCCCGTTTCGACCGTGGAAGCCGATTGGAATCGGGAGATCGAAGCGCGGGTTGCGGCGTTCGACCGCGGCGAAGTATCAAGCCAGCCTGCCGCCGATGTGTTTGCCGAAGCGCGCCGCCTCGTGCGGTGAAACCCACACGGTTTATAGCTGCAGCGCGGGACGAGTTCCTCGCGGCGTTGGCCTACTATCGAGACATTGACCCGGAGCTGGCACGGCGCTTTAGCCGGGAGGTCGAAGAGGTACTGCAGCGAGCGGTCGCCTTCCCCGAGTCGGGAAGCCCGAGCGCTGCAAATACGCGTCGCATGTATTTACGAGATTTCCCCTTTGCCCTGGTGTATCGGGCGACAGACAGCGCAATCGTTGTTTTCGCTCTGGCCCATCATTCCCGACGCCCCGGCTATTGGCGCGACCGCGGAACACCACCGTAAACATCCGATGAAACCTAATTCACGGTACGCATGACACCCGCGACTCAACTTCTGGACGAACAGAACGTCCCCTACCAGCTGCATCAGTACGAGCACACCACCGCCCACAGCGATTACGGCATCGATGCCTCGCAGCAGCTCGGCGTCGCCCCCGAGCAGGTATTCAAGACGCTCGTGGCCGAGCTCGACACCCACGCGCTCGTGGTTGCGATCGTGCCCGTCTCCGGGCGGCTGCACATGAAAAGCCTCGCTGCCGCGGCACATGCCAAGAAAGCCTTCATGGCCGACCGCGCGAAGGTCGAAAAGACCACGGGTTACGTGCTCGGCGGCGTCAGCCCGCTGGGCCAGAAGAAGGCGCTGCTCAGCTTCATCGACGAATCCGCGATCGCATTCGATACGATCTTCATCAGCGGCGGCCGGCGCGGGCTGGAAATCGAGATCGAGCCGTTCGCCCTGGCCGAGACCATCGACGCGGGCTTTGTCGCCATCGCCGATACTGCGTAGTCCGCCGCATGGCAGCCGGCTGCCGGCCTGCTATGGTCGACCCCAGAATTTTCGACTGCTACGCCTGCCCATGCGTTGTCGTTTGACCTGTCCTGAGGGCCTGGCGTGAGCCGGCTAGACGACTATCGCAACAAACGCGATTTCACCCGCAGCCGCGAACCCGCGGGCGACGATCACAGTGCCGCCAGCGAGTGGCCCCGCTTTGTCGTGCACAAACACGCCGCCTCGCATCTGCATTTCGACCTGCGCCTGGAAGAAGACGGCGTGCTGCGCAGCTGGGCACTGCCCAAGGGCCCGAGCCTGAAACCGGGCGAAAAACGCCTCGCTGTGGCGGTCGAGGATCACCCGCTCGACTACGGCGATTTCGAAGGCACGATCCCGAAAAAACAGTACGGCGGCGGCACGGTCATGATCTGGGACGCCGGCCTCTGGCGCGAAACCAGTACACGCAAGAAAGACCGCATCGATTTCGAACTCGCCGGCGAAAAGCTGGCCGGGCGCTGGACGCTTGCCCAGATGGGCGGCAAGGCCGGCGACGGCGGCAAGAACTGGCTGCTCATCAAGCGCCGCGACAAGCACCAACCCATCGACGAACCCGACGCGGCCGATACGAGTGTGGCCACCGGCCGCACCATGGCCGAAATCGCCGACGGCGCGGCCGCCAAACACGAACCGCAAGCGCCTGCCCCCACGCTCGACCTCGACCCCGGCGCGCTCCACGGCGCCCGTAAACGCGCGCTCGCGCGCACGCCCAAACCGCGGCTGGCCACCTTGTCGGACAAAGCGCCCGCCGGCGACGACTGGCTGCACGAAATCAAGTTCGACGGCTATCGCATCCTCGCGCGCCTGGAAAACGGGCGGGCAACGCTGCTCACCCGCAACGGCAAGGACTGGACCGACCGCTTCGCCGCCACGCGCCGCGCCGTCGAAGCCCTGCCCATCGACAGCGCCCTGCTCGACGGCGAAATCGTCGCCCTCGATCGCGACGGCATCAGCCGTTTTGGCCCACTCCAGGATGCCATCGCCAACCGTCGTACCGACCGGCTCGTCTACCAGGTGTTCGACCTGCTCCACGCCGGCGAGCACGATCTTAAAAAGGTCGCGCTGGCCGAACGCAAACGCCTGCTCCAAAAACTCTGCGACGCGGCCGACGCCAACCGGGCACTGCGCTATACCGACCATATCCAGGGCCAGGGCCCGGCGTTTTTCGAACAGGCCAGCGCGAGCGGGCTGGAAGGCATCATCAGCAAACGCGCCGACAGCGCCTACAGCGGCGGGCGCAGCAAACAGTGGCGCAAGATCAAGACCAGCCATGATGACAGCTTCGTGGTCGGCGGCTATACCGAACCTTCGGGCTCGCGTGCCGGCTTCGGCTCGCTGCTGCTCGGCACGCACGACGAGCAGGGCCGCTTCGTCTATGCCGGGCGCGTTGGCACCGGCTTTTCGGACCGCCAGATTGAAGATCTTTCCGCACGGCTCGACCAACTCGGCGTATCCAAACGCCCCTTCGCCGAGCCCGTGCCGGATGCGGACACGGCCCACTGGGTCCGCCCCGAACTGGTGGTCGACGTCATGTTTACCGAACGCACCGCCGCCGGCGTACTCCGCCACCCCAGCTTTCGCGGCCTGCGCGAAGATCGCGATGCCGATTCAATCGGCGCCGATCAGAACGACTCGCCCGACCACAACGGCGAATCGACCGGCCCAAAGAAACTGCCCCGCAGCGAGAACGCCAACCGAAAACGCCGCACCGTCAAACTCGAAGGCATCCGCCTGACCCACCCGGATCGCGTGGTCTACCCGGAAACCGGGCTCACCAAAATCGAACTCGCCCGCTACTTCGTCGCCATCGCCGACTGGATTCTGCCGCATATCGCCGAGCGCCCGCTGTCGCTGCTTCGCTGCCCGGACGGCCAGAACGGCGAATGCTTTTTCCAGAAGCACCCGCGCACCGCCTTCCCCGACAGCCTGCCGACCGTCGCCATTGCAGATAAAAAGGCGCCCGATGACACGCAGGATTATGTTTATGTACGCGACGCGGCCGACCTGGTCGCGCTGGTGCAGGCCGGCGTGCTGGAAATCCACCCCTGGGGCGCGCGTATCGACAACGTCGAACGCCCCGACCAGCTCGTGTTCGACCTCGATCCGCATACCGACGTCGAATGGGCCGAAACCTGCCGAATCGCTCGTGAGCTGCGTGCCTATCTCGAAGAACTAGAGCTGACCGCTTTCCTGCGCACCACCGGCGGCAAGGGCCTGCACCTGGTCGTGCCCATCGAACGCCGCACGAACTGGGACGACGCCAAGGCCTTCGCCCGCGCCGTCTGCCAAACCTTCGCCGCCCGCGAACCCAAACGCCTGACCACGAACATGGCCAAACACAAACGCCGCCGCAAGATATTCCTCGACTATCTGCGCAACGGCCGCGGCGCCACCGCCATCGCCAGCTACTCGCCCCGCGCCCATCCCACACCGACCATTGCCGTACCGATTCGATGGGACGAGCTGACCGACCTAAACAGCCCGGATCACTACGATATTCAGCGCGTACTGCAGCGGCTGCAGAACCTGGAGAAAGATCCCTGGCTTCACCTCGGCGAGGCTAGCAAGCGGATCACCAAAGCGATGCAGGATGCGGTCAGTTAAAGAGGCTAACGACGGCTTCGGCGGCCAGTCCTTGCTGGAAATTATCCGCAAATGAACGCGAATTAACGCGAATTAACGCGAATTGGTTCCAGCGTTCGGAAGGGCTCCGTAGCAAGGTTCGAACTCTGAGGCTGTATCTGTATCGCGACGATCGGACGGTGCCAAACGCACCGTCGACGTCGAGACAGATAAATCGAGCCACCGAACACGGATGACCAGACCGTTACCGGACTTCCCAGCGCCTTGTCTACCGCACCACCCGGGATTAAACTAACTTAACTTAGTTCAACCGGAGCACGGCATGAACACCTTCAATATCCACGAAGCCAAAACCCATCTCTCACGCCTTATCGAAGACGCTGCAAACGGTGAGCCCTTCATTATTGCCAAGGCCGGCAAGCCGCTGGTGAAAGTCAGCGCCCTAACAGCCTTCGACGATAAAACGCCTTCGCGCATCGGCTTCATGGCCGGCGAGTTCGACGTGCCCGATGACTTCAACGAGCTGGGTAAGGAAGCTATCGAAGACACGTTCTACGACCAATCGTGATCTTCCTGCTGGATACACACCTGCTGCTCTGGGCCGCCGCCGGTTCTAACCGGCTACCGCCAAGAGCGGCCGACCTCATTCAGGATGAAGCAAACCAGCTGCTATTCAGCGCTGCCAGCATATGGGAAGTAGCGATCAAGGCCGGACTCAATCGGCCCGACTTCAAGGTTTCCGCTGGACGGCTCCGCCGCGCCCTGTTCGAGAACGGCTACGACGAACTGCCAATCAGCGGCCGCCATGCCGCCGCCATCGCTAATCTGCCCGATATTCACAAAGATCCGTTCGATCGAATCCTGGTGGCACAGGCGCAGGTCGAAGACCTGACGCTGTGTACCAGTGATAGTGTCTTGACGAGCTATCCGGGCAGTATCGAGCTGTTTTAGCCATACCTATTAGAGAATTGCTCAATTGCTCGAGGGAAGGGAGAAGTGTCTGTCCCCTTTAGGTCCCAAGAAAAGTCACAGGCTTGACGCTAAATCGCTAACGAGTTGACTAGCAAGCAAGATAAGACCTAGAGAACCGGGTATCACTGCGGCTATCCAAAAGCCGAATCGTGTGTTGGCGATCGCACGTGAATTGGTGAATCTTTCAAACCACCCGCTCTTCCGGGAGTCGACGAACTCTTCTACTGTCGAAAAACTCATTTTCGCATGCTTTCTCAATGCGAACGACAATGCAGTTGCACGCGCAGACTCCCATGTGATGAACGCCACCGCTGAGATAAGCATAGATAGTGCAGCAAGCGTGGCTAGTACATGATGAGCCGAGGTCGTCAAGTTCCAAAGACCAAAGAATGCGGCGTAGCCCGCAAGCTGAACACCGCGGAAATAGTGGTCTGCATTCTTGAACGTCTGTTCAACAAATTTCTTGTGTGCATCTAGGTTGCGCTGTTCTGTTTCGCGCTCCTTCGCTTGGTCGGCACGTTCACGCTCTATTGCTTTTATACGAGATTGCTCTTGAGCTGCGGCGACGAACAAGTTCGGTTTTGCTAGCGCGCCAGCGATGAAGTTGTAACTATCCTCGAGAATGTTCGAGAGTCGGCGTTTCTCGCTCGAGGTTAACTCGGCTCCATCGTTGAGGGCCTGGAGAAAAGGATAGATCGCGCGTTGTAGTTCTTCGCCGGAAAGCTCGCTCATGAACTGGCCCCAAAAAAGTTTGCCACCTATCGTAGGTGCAATCGACTCTCCAAGAGTCCGCAATATGGAGAAAATCCAAGTCTCGCATAGCATGCGACGCCATAGCTGACCCCGGTTACAAATAATACTAACGTGCAGATACAGCCCAACAAACGCGAGTTCCGCATCTCATGGGCGCCACCGCCCCCTCCCCCACAACGTCCCTTCAGCACCCCAACCTAGTCTCAAATAAATTCGCGTCCATCTGCGTTCATTTGCGGACTGTGTCTTCCCCGGTTTTCCGTCATAGTCAGTTGAAAGCCTTCCCGGCCAACAGCGAGACGAGCCCATGACCGCCCGAGCGATGTGGAAAGGTGCGATTCATTTCGGCGGCATGCGCGTGCCGGTGAAGTTCTATGCGGCGGTGGCCGACAAGAGCGTTCATTTTCGGCTGCTGCACGAAAAGGACCAGGTGCCGGTGAAGCAGGCGATGGTCAACCCGGAGACGGATGACGTGGTCGCCCAGTCCGAGGCGAAGTATGCGTACGTGACCGAGGATCACGACTGGGTGGTGCTCGACGAAGAGGACTTCGACGCGATCGAGCCGGAGGCCTCTCGCGAGATCGATATCCTGCATTTTCTGCCGGCGGGGGTGATCGACCATCGCTGGTATCTGCGCCCCTACTATCTCGGCCCGGACGGAGACGAGGCGAGCTACGGCGCGCTGATCAAGGCCCTCGAACAGACCGGCCGTGAAGGCGTGGCCCGCTGGGTGATGCGCAAGAAGACCTACGTAGGCGCACTGCGGCTGTACCACGGCTATCCGGTAATGGTGTCGTTGCGCCATGACGGCGAGGTCGTATCCATCGACGAGTTGAAGGCGCCGAGCGGGCGCAAGCTCGACGACAAGGAACAGGACATGGCGGCACAGCTCATCGACATGCTGGCCGAGGATTTCGACCCGGCGGACTACGAGAACAGCCACCGCGAACGCATTCTCGACCTCATCGAGACCAAACGCCGCGGCGAGAGCGTGAAGCTCACGCCGATCAAGCAGCGCGAGCCGTCGGACAACGTGGCCGAAGCCCTGGAAGCCAGCCTGAAGCGCGAGCGCAAGAGTGCCTAAAAACAAGGAAGACAAGGACGACGACAAGGACTACCACGAGGCCGAGCACCACGGCCCGCGGCCGTTCTGGTCCGGCACGATCACCTTCGGGCTGGTGAGCCTGCCGGTGAGTCTGTACGTGGCCACGCGGTCCAAGCGCGTGAAGCTGCGCATGGTCGATCACGATGGCGAGCCGCTGGCCAAGCGCTATTTCTGCCCGGCCGAAGAAGTCGCACTCGAATCCGACGAGATCGTGCGCGGCTACGAGGTCGAGAAAGACCAGTTCGTGGTGGTGGAAAACGACGAGCTCGACGCCATTGCCCCGGAGAAATCGCAGGAGATCGACCTGCGCCGTTTCGTGCCGGTGGACCAGATCGATCCGATGTTCTTTCAGCGCGCCTACTTTCTGGCGCCGAACCAGGGCGCGATCAAGCCCTATCGGCTGCTGGCCCAGAGCATGGAAGACAGCGAGCGTGCGGGCATTGCCACCTGCGTGATCCGCGGCAAGGAATATCTGCTCGCGATTTTGTCGCACCAGGGCATTCTGCGGGCAGAGATCCTGCGCTTTGCCGACGAGCTGCGCACCCCGGCCGATATCGGCCTGCCGGAATCGATCGATGCCGATAACGACCTCACAAAGAAGATGGTCAAATCGATCGAGGCGAACGGGCGCAAGACCCTGGATCGCGACGCGCTCACCGATGTGCGCTCGGAACGTATTCGCGAGCGCGTGGACGACAAGCTGGAAGCCGACGAAGACGTGATCCACGAGGCCGAAGACGACGATATCGAGGATGGCGACAGCGACGAAGAGCCGGTCGATCTCATGGCCGTGCTCAAGCGCAGCCTGGAACAGAAAAACGATGCGTCATCCGCTGGCAAGTCACCGAAAAAAAGCAGTCGCGCGGCGGGGCACAACAAGCGCTCGAAAGACAGCCCTGCCCAGGACGAACAGGCCAGCCGTGTCGATAAAAGCACCGATATGACGCGCGCCGAGCTCTACGATCGCGCGCAGGCCTTGGATATCAAGGGCCGCAGCCGCATGAGCAAGGACGAACTGGCCGCCGCGATCGAGGCTGGCTCGTAAATAGCGCCGACGCTTGCTTTTATAATCATAAACTTGCGCTTGATCTATCGGCACAGCACAAGCGTTTGTGCAGAGTCATGCCGTGACGGCACGAAAACTGCGTTTCCCTGCCCGAGGGAATCCGACTAGTGTAGGAACCGGGGGTATGGCGACGACAGGTCGCCATGGCAACGGCAAGCGATGTGCCGTCGGGAACCGCGCACTTCGCAAGAATCAGAATACAACCGCCAGGGGGCTGTCATGTCTGCCGACCAGATTGGCTTTTCGCTACTTATACTCGCCGTGCTGCTCTATGCCGGCAAATGGGTTCGCATGCACTGGGCGCCGGCCCAGAAACTGTTTTTGCCTGCCTCGATTCTGGCCGGCGGTATCGGGCTGTTGCTCGGCCCCGGCGTGCTCGGCGCGATCGTGCGCGCGGTCGGCGGCGAAGAAGCGCCGCTCGCCCAGGGCGCGATTCCCGAATCGATGCTGTCCATCTGGAGCGATCTGCCCGGCTTGTTGATCAACGTGGTCTTCGCCACTCTGCTGCTAGGCGTGCCGTTGCCCAACTTCAAGCGCGTGTGGGGTCTGGCTGGCCCACAGCTGGCGTTCGGGGTGACGCTCGGCGCCGGTCAGTATGTGATCGGCATCCTCATCGCCGTGCTCATTCTGGCGCCGTTTTTTGGCGTACCGGTGATGGCCGGCGCGCTGATCGAAATCGGCTTCGAGGGCGGCCACGGCACGGCCGCCGGCCTGCAGGGCACCTTCGGCGAACTCGGCTTTGCCGATGGCGCGGACCTGGCCGTGGGCATGGCCACCGTGGGCGTGATCTCGGGCATCGTGTTCGGCATCATCCTGATCAACTGGGGCGTGCGTAGCGGCAAGAGCGCGGTACTGGATAAGAGCGTCGACAACATCCCGCATCATCAGCGCCGCGGCCTGGTAGCCCACGACGAACGCCCCGTGCCGGCCGGCAACATGACCGTGCGCTCGGAGTCGATCGAACCGCTGACCCTGCATTTCAGCTTCATCGCCATGGCCATTCTGGTGGGCCTGGGTATTCTCGAGGCCATGAGCTGGGTCGAACGCATGACCTGGGGCAGCGGCGAAAACGGCATCGAACTGCTTAGCGCGGTGCCGTTGTTTCCGCTGGCAATGATCGGCGGGCTGGTCGTGCAACAGGTGCTCTCCCGTTTCGACAAGCACAACCTGCTCGATCGCGACTTGATGGTCCGTATCCAGGGCTTTGCGCTGGATCTGCTCATCGCTGCGGCGATCGCCAGCCTGTCGCTGACCGTGATCGCCGATCACTGGGCCGCTTTCGTGCTGCTTGGCCTGGCCGGCATCGCTTGGAACGTCGGCATGTTCCTGTGGCTGGCGCCGCGCATCATTCCCAAATACTGGTTCGAACGCGGCATCGGCGATATCGGCCAGTCCATGGGCGTGACCGCCACCGGCCTGATCCTCATGAAGATCGCCGACCCGGATAACCGCACCCCGGCCTATGAAGCCTTCGGCTACAAGCAGATGGTATTCGAGCCGTTCTTTGGGGGCGGCCTGGTCACCGGCCTGGCCCTGCCCATCATCTACAACTTCGGCCCCTGGCCGCTGTTCGGCGTCATGCTCGCCCTGGTGGTGCTCGGTATCGGCTCCGGCCTGCTCTACTTCGGGCGCTTGAAGCAGGAACAAACCTAGCGCCCCACCCCACCTGCCAAGACCACGCCACTGCGCTGCGACGCGTAGTGGCGTAGTCGCCTGTGCTCGGCTAATCCGGACTGGACGTCCGACGCATTTTTGGAAAATAATGATTTTCCATTGGCGCAGGTCGCGCCGATGTCGAGACAAAAGGCGACGAGGGAGGCCGGCATGGTTTCGCAAGGCAGGCAGAACGTGTCGTTCGAAAGCCAAGGCACCACCTGTGCCGCCACGCTGCACTTGCCCGAAGAAAGCGATCACCAACCCGCCCCCACGATCGTGATGGTGCACGGCTGGGGCGGCACCCAGCTGCTTCTCGTCACGCATTTCATCGAGGCATTCAACGCGGCCGGGTTCGCGGTGCTGACCTTCGACTACCCCGGCTGGGGCGACAGCGAAGGCACGCCCCGCCACACCATCAATCCCTGGAAACGCGAGCAGGTGGTCGAGCACGCGATCGCGCACGCCCGCACCCTCGACCAGGTCGATGAAAACCGAATCGTGCTCTGGGGCACCTCATTCGGCGGCGGGCATGTGGTCAAGATCGCGTCGAAGCATCCGGAGCTCTGCGGCGCCATCGCACAGGTGCCCATGCTAGATGGCATACGCGCCGTGACCGCCGTGCCGTTCACACGCATGCTGCGCTTCGGATGGGATATGGCCCGCGACCTGGCCAGGCCTGGACGCACCCATTACATCCCGGCGATCGCCCCGAAGGGCGAGTATGCCTCGATGGATCGCGATGGGGCCTGGCGGATCGATGCATGGGTCGCCTCACATCTCGACGAGGAATACGACAATCGCGTTTCCGCCGCCTCGCTGGCGACAATGGGCTTCTACCGCCCGTTCAAGTACCTGAAATCCATCCGTATCCCCACGCTGATCATCGGCGCGACAAGAGACACGGTCGCCCCCTTCGACCGCCGCAAGGTCGAATCCCAGGCATCCGATCAGGTGAGCGTGAAAACGATCGACGCCAACCACTTCGATCCCTACCTTCAGCCGTGGTACGACACCAATATCGGCCTGCAACTCGAGTTCCTGCGGGCGCTGGTTTCGACAAACGACACCGCAACCACATGAGAACTATCGCGTTGCGCGGGTGGATTAGCGAAGCGTAATCCAACAAAGAACCCAGCATGCAGGGCTGATCCGGCCGACGCACCAAGCCGTCAGGAGAGGTCGTTCCATGTTGGCTTACGGCCTTCGGCCTAAGCCAACCTACGCGGCTGTCTTTCGCCTTATGCGCGTGTCTTCGCGTTTATTTGCAGACAACCTGCCTGCTTGAGCGCGGCCAACTGAGTTTCATGCGTACTCACGTACAACGTGGGCCTACGGCTTACGCCCGGCATGCACCTGCACGAATGCGAGCGCGTCGAGGTGTAACCCATGTCCTGGCACGGCCCTCTTTCTCATTTCTGCGACCCGGGGCCGAGCCGTTCGCTGTTGGCCTCAATCGTCGAGCTGGTCAATCGCCTTGGTCAGGCTTTGGGCGTGGCGGTCGATATCGGCCCAGGGGCAGTCCCGCTGCGCGAGCCGGCGAAAGATATTGCCCAGATGAAAGCGCTGCGGGCCGATCTTGGCGTCGCCGAGCTCGCTCCAGTCCAGCGGCGTGGCGATCGGCGCGCCGGGTTTCGCGCGCAGGGAGTACGGGGCGATACCGGTCTGGGCATAGGCATTGCGCCGAATATCCAGATACAGCCGCCCCTGGCGTTTGTCCTTGCGGTGGGCGGTGGTGAAATCATCCGGGTGCTCGTCGGCAAGCCGTTCGGCCACGCGTTCGGCGAAATCGCGGACCGTGTCGAAGTCCGCGCTGCGATCCAGCGGCACGACCACATGCAGCCCCGAAGACCCCGTCGTCATCACGAATGAGGCCAGGCCGAGCGCGTCCAGACGCTCGCGCACACAGCGCGCGGCCTTGATCACCTGGTCAAAATCGTCGCCCGGCGGGTCGAGATCGAAGATCAGCCGGTCGGGATGATGGGGTTTGTCGGCCTGCGATAGCCAGACATGAAAAGCGATCGTGCCCTGGTCGACCGGCCAGGCCAGCGTATCGGCATCAGGGGCCAGGGCATGGGTAATCTGGCCGTCTTCCTTGTCGACGGTGACACGCTCGATCCAGTCCGGGTAATGATCCTGGACGTTTTTCTGAATGAAGTTCACACCGTCGATACCGTCGGGGAAACGATGCAGCGTCAACGGCCGGTTTTCGATAAGCGGCAGCATCTGGGCGGCGATGCGCTGGTAGTAGTCGACGAGATCGGCCTTCGTATAGCCGGCATCCGGGTAGAACACTTTGTCGGCGTTGTCGATTTCGATACTCATGGCGCGCTTTCGGGTTGCTCGCGGACGACTTCGCTTGCGTCCTTGTCGTCCCGTTCGCCGAGATAGCTCGGGTGGCGCAGGCGGCCGTCGTCGGTCCATTCCGTGAAGGCGAATTCGGCCACGCGTTCGGGCGTGACCCAGTGCACGCCGCCCGTATCGGCGGGCGGATCGACAAACGGCGCGGTCTTGCGCTCGATGGCATCGAGCGCGCCGCGCAGGCGCTCGAGCTCGCGCTCGTCGAAGCCGGTACCGACTCGCCCGGCATAGTGCAGTTCGTCGTTATCGTAATAACCGACCAGCAGCGCGCCGAGACCGCTGCGGCTGCCCTGCGGATCGGTAAAACCGCCGATGACCAGTTCCTGGCCGTGGCTGCACTTGAGCTTGAGCCAACGCCTGGAGCGCCCGCAGCGGTAGGGGCTGTCGGCCTGCTTGGCGAGAATGCCCTCCCAACCCTTGGCCCGTGCTTCGGCGAGATAATCCTCGCCGCAGGCATTACGGTGCGCGGTGTAGCGCAGCGCCTTGCCGAAATCGAACTGGCTGCGCAGCAGCTGCTTGCGATCGCGCAGGGCCACGCGGCGCAAATCCAGCCCGTCCAGCCACGGACAGTCGAAGGCATAGAAATACACGGACACGCCGCTCGCTTTAGCCTCTTCCGGATCGCTGATGCCGGAGCGCTGCTGAAGACGCGAAAAACTGGTGACCTTGCCGTCGAAGGCGACCACTTCGCCGTCGAGCACGAAGCGCCGATGCGGCTGCTCGGCGAAACACGCCACCAGTTCGGGAAAGTGCTCGGTGCGCGACTGGCCGTTGCGCGTCAGCAGCTCCACATGATCGCCGTCGCGAAACACGAGCAGGCGAATACCGTCGAGCTTGCGTTCGAATATCCACTCATCGTCCGAAAACGGTGTATCGGAGAGCGTGGCCAGCATCGGTTCGAAATGGCGCGGCATGGTCACGTTTCGGGTGTCGTCGAGCACGCGCTCGGGCAACTCGTCGCGCCAGTCAGTCATGGTCTTGCTCCTGGGCGGCGATGTCGGCAAGGCCGCGATCGCTCAATACCGAGTCGGGTTCGGTGTTCACCGGGTTACGCCGGGCATCGGCCTGGGCGTCGTCCATCTTCACCAACAGCCACTGGCGCTTGCCGCTCTCGCTGCGGAAATGGGTGAGCGAATAGCCGCCGCTGATCTTCTCGCCGTGCAGCACCACGGTGAGATGGCCGTCGGCAAAACACTCGGCCAGGCTCTTTTCGATATCGCCGTTATGGTCGCGCTTGGCGTTTTCGAAGGCGCCCGTATCCCAGACCAGCACCGTGCCACCGCCGTACTGGTCGTCGGGGATTACGCCTTCGAAGTCGGCATAGTCGAGCGGGTGATCTTCGGTTTCCACGGCCAGGCGCTTTTCGCGCGGGTCGGTCGACGGGCCCTTGGGCACCGCCCAGGACTTGAGCACGCCGTCGATCTCGAGCCGGAAGTCGTAGTGCAGCGTGGAGGCATCGTGCTTCTGGATCACGAAGATCGGCGCGTCGCCGCGTTGGCGCGCAGCCGCCTGGCCCGAAGGCTCCGGGCTGCGCTCGACGTCACGGCGATCACGATAGCGGGCAAGCTTGTCTTGTGTGGACATGTCGACTCCCGTGCCTGGGGCGTGTCGTCACGAGATATGACGGCACGCCCTGGTACATGATTGTTAGCGCGCGGCGTTAGTCCTGCCTATTCGCAGTTCTACCCATACGCCCCGTGCCGGCGGCCGTGCCCGGCCCGCTCGCCTGTCAGCGCATGAGCGCCTAAACTCGCGCTTTTGCGGATGTTTTGTGATGAACCATAGCGATTACATGGCCCAGGCCCTGGCACAGGCCCAGCTCGGCCGGGATGAAGGCGGCGTGCCCATCGGCTGCGTGCTGGTACGCGACGGCGAGGTGGTCGGCGCCGGCCACAACCGTCGCGTACAGCAGGACAGCGCCATCCTGCATGCCGAAATGGACGCGTTCGAAGCCACCGGCCGCCGCCCCGGTTCGTTCTACAAGGACGTCACCCTCTACACCACGCTCTCGCCCTGTGCGATGTGTACCGGTGCCATCCTGCTCTACGGCATTCCGCGCGTGGTTATCGGCGAAAACGAAAGCTTCATGGGCGAAGAAGCCCTGCTCGCCGAACGTGGTGTGGACGTAGAAGTGCTGGGCGATGCCGGCTGTCGGGCACTCATGGTCGACTTCATGCGCGAGCGTCCGGATCTGTGGAACGAGGATATCGGCGTCTAGGAAAGCTCTGCCCACTTACTGCCACAGCGCCCTTGCGCCCGCTGCGATATCGATCTGCGGCGGGCGCGGCGTTTGTGGCGCCGATGTGCGCGCCGGTTCGACCGCGCCGTCGGTGACGGCTTCGAAATGGCGCATGACGCGCGGGGTGAGAAAACGACTGGTCGCGCCATAGACATGGCGATCGCCGTGACGATGCTGTTCGGTGACGTAATAGCGCAGCGGCGAGACGATCTCCAGCGTGTTCTCCGCCCGCGTGAAAGCCACATACATCAGCCGGCGCTCTTCATCGAGCGCGGCATCGCTGGACGTCGAATACTCGTTCGGAAAGGTGCCATCGGCCACGTGCAGCAGATACACGCTGTCGAACTCCCGACCCTTGGCGCTGTGCACGGTCGATAGCACCAGATAATCCTCGTCGAGATGGGCATCGTCGTTGTGATCGCCGGTCGCCGAGGGCGGGTCGAGGGTGAGATCGGTCAGAAAGGCGGCTCGATCGGCGTGCTGGGCGGCCATGCGCACCAGGTCGTCGATATCGCCGGCACGGGCCGTGGTGGGCGGCTCGAAGCGTTCGTCGAGCATGTTCTTGTACCAGGCCGCCAGCGGTTCGACGCCGGCCGGCCAGTCGGCATGCACCGCCTCGGCAAGCTGGACCGCCAGGGCCTGCCATACGTCGCGATCGCCGCGCGGCAGGCGAAAGCCGGCCACGGCCGACAGCGAATCGTTATGCGATTGCAGGTGCTCGTAGGCCTGGCGTGCGGTGCCCGGCCCCACGCCGGGCACGAGCTGGAAGGCGCGATAGGCAGCAATCTCGTCGCGCGGGTTTTCCGCCAGGCGCAGCAGTGCGAGCAGATCCTTCACATGGGCGGCTTCCAAAAACTTCAGCCCGCCGTACTTGCGGAACGGAATATCGCGCCGGATCAGTTCCACCTCCACGTCGTTGGCGTGGTGGGCGTTGCGAAACAGTACCGCCTGCTGCTTGAGCTCGACCCCGGTTTCGCGGCGTTCGAGCACGCGATCGACCACATAGCGGGCTTCGTCCACGCTGTCACGCACAGTGACATGGCGCGGCTTCATGCCCGCCCCGCGATGGCTGTAAAGCGTCTTGTGGTAGCCCATGCTCGCCTCGCCGATGAGCGCGTTGGCGGCATCGAGAATCGCCCCGGTGGAGCGATAGTTGCGCTCCAGACGTACCGTCATGCAGCCGGGGTAGTCGTTAGCAAAGCCGAGAATATTGGCGACCTCGGCAGCCCGAAAGCCATAGATCGCCTGGGCATCGTCACCGACCACGCACAGCCCGCGCCCGTCCGGGCACAGGCGCTTGAGAATGGCGGCCTGGAGGATGTTCGTATCCTGATACTCGTCGACTAGGACGTGGTCGAAGCGACCGGCTACGGCCTCGGCCAGGGCATCGTGGCCCATCATCATCGCCCAGTAGAGCAGCAGGTCGTCGTAGTCGAGCGTGGCCCGGGCGAGCTTGCGTTCGGTGTAGGCCGCGAACAGGGCCTTGAGCCCCTCGTGATGCTCCGTGCACCAGGGATAGCGCGTGGCCAGCACGTCCGCCAGGGTGGTCTGGCGATTGACCACCTGCGAATAGATGCCCAGGCAAGTGTCCTTGCGTGGAAACCGGGTCTTGCCGGCGCCCAGGTCGAGGTTCTGGCGGCACACGTCGAGCAGATCGGCCGCATCGCCGCGATCGAGAATCGAAAACTGCTCATCGAGCCCCAGCGCCGCCGCTTCTTCGCGCAGCAGCCGTGCGCCGATGGCATGAAACGTCCCCGCCCAGGGCAGCTTCAGGCCCGCCGTACGCCGCCCGCGGGCAGCAAACGCTGCATCGACCACCGCATGCGCGCGGCGCGTCATCTCGTCGGCCGCGCGGCGTGAAAACGTCAGCAACAAGATACGCCGCGGATCCACGCCCGACAGCACCAGATGCGCGGCGCGATGCGACAGCGCCTGGGTCTTGCCGCTGCCCGCGCCGGCAATCACCAGCAAAGGGTCGCAATCGAAACGCCCATCGATATGCAGGCCATGGGTCACGGCCTCGCGCTGGGCGTCGTTGAGATCGTCGAGATAAGCCGTATCGGACATGCACCCAGCCTGACCCAGGCGGTGGGTCATATCGTGACCCACCGCCGTCCCGGCGCCTGCCGTGGGCCCCGCACCGCGCGGCTATTCGGCAGCATGCACGCCGAGACGTTAAACTACGGGGCGAAACCCGCGCGCGTACGGCGCGGTGCAGCGACACACGAGGAAAACGATGTTCGAATCGATTGAGCGAGTCCCCGGCGATGCCATTCTCGGGCTGATCGAAGCCTTCAAGAACGACAGCAACCCGAACAAGGTCGACCTCGGCGTCGGCGTTTACCGCGACGAGCAGGGCAATACGCCGATCATGCGCGCGGTCAAGGAAGCCGAAAAGCTGCTCATCGATAATGAGAAAACGAAGGCCTATATCGGCTCGCACGGCGATCCGGAATACGGCGCGGACATTCTCAAGACCGTGTTCGGCGCCGAAAGCGACGTGCTCGCCGCCAATCGCGCGAGCGCGACCCAGTCGCCCGGCGGCACCGGCGCGCTGCGTCTGGCCGCGGATTTCATCAAGAGCAACCTGCCCGGCAAGTCGATCTGGCTGTCGAACCCGACCTGGCCGAACCATCTGGGCGTATTCGGCGCGGCCGGGCTGAATATCGAGAAGTATCCCTATGTCGACGCCGACAACCGGCTCGACTTCGACGGCATGCTCGCCGCGCTCAAGCAGATCCCGCAGGGCGACGTGGTGCTGCTGCATGCCTGCTGCCACAACCCGACCGGCTTCGACCTGTCGCAGGACCAGTGGCAACAGGTGCTGGCCGTACTGCAGGAGCGCGAGCTGCTGCCGCTGGTCGACTTCGCCTACCAGGGCTTCGGCGACGGCATGGATGAAGACGCCTACGGCGTGCGCCTGCTGGCCAACACGCTCGACGAGATGCTCATCACCCAGTCCTGCTCGAAGAACTTCGGCATCTATCGCGAGCGCACCGGCTGCTTCATTGCCGTGGCCAAGGACGCCGACGACATGGCCGATGTGCGTTCGCAGCTGGCGATCACCGCGCGCGAGAACTATTCCAACCCGCCCGGGCATGGCAGCGCCATCGTGGCCACCATCTTCAATTCGGACGAATTGACCACGATGTGGCGCGAGGAACTCGACGAAATGCGCGGGCGTATCAACGGCCTGCGTAGCGATTTCGTGAAAGCGCTCGCCCCGCACGGTCTGGATGAGCGCTTTGCCCATGTGGCCGAACAGCGCGGCATGTTCTCGTTCACCGGGCTCAAGCCCGAGCATGTCGAAAAACTGCGCGACGAACACAGCATCTACATGGTCAAGTCGGGCCGGGCCAACGTGGCCGGGCTCAACAGCGCCAATCTCGACTATGTCTGCAACGCGATTGCCGACGTCGTGAAATAGACGCGGCGTAGCCACGGCGCGATCGCCCAGTGCGATCGCCATAAGAAGCCCGCCATTCGGCGGGCTTCGTCGTTTGCGTACCGCCACGCCCGACGCGTGAAACCGATGTCCGAACCCGTCCGCTGGAAAATCCCGTTCGCACTGGTCGTCGCCGTACTGGGCGTGTCGTCCTCGGCGCCGCTGGTCAAGCTCGCCGACGCGCCCGCACCGGCCGTAGCTGCCTACCGCATGCTGTTTTCAGCGCTCATGCTGTTGCCGGTGGTGGCCTGGCGGCATCGCGGCGAGCTGGCCGCCATGCGGCGCAGCGATCTGTTGCGCTGTATCGCGGCCGGCGTTTTGCTCGGTTTTCATTTTCTGAGCTGGTTTTCGTCCCTGGACTACACTACGGTCGCCAGCGCGGTCACCCTGACCACACTGCAACCGCTGTTCGCCTTCGTGCTGGCCTATGCCATGTTCGGCGAGCGTCTGCGCCTGAAAGCCTTCGCCGGTGCCGCACTTTCGATCGCGGGCGCGATGATCATCGGCTGGGGCGATATCGCCGTCTCCGGCCTGGCGCTGTTCGGCGATGCCCTGGCGCTGCTGGGCGCGGCCCTGGCGACCGGCTATTTCTTTGTCGGTTTTCAGGCACGCCAGCATCTGTCGCTCAATGCCTATACCTTCGTGGTCTACGCCGCGGCGGCCGTGGTGCTGTTCGGCTACTGCGCAACGCTCGATGTCGCCTTGGCCGGCTATGCCGATACCGACTGGGCCGTTTTCCTGGGCCTGGCGATCTTTCCTACCCTGCTCGGCCATTCGGTATTCAACTGGAGCATGCGCTGGGTGAGCGCGACGGTGATTTCGGTCGTCGTGCTCTGCGAGCCGATCGGTGCCTCGGCGCTGGCCTGGCTGATCTTCGGCACCTTGCCGCAAACCAGCCACTATATCGGCGGCGCGGCGGTGCTCGTCGGCGTGCTGGTGTTCATGCGCTATCGCCATCCGCCGCCTGCGGCGAGCGGCGCCGGCTAGCGGCCGCTGCATGCCGCCTCACCCCCAGTCGACTGCAATCGGGCAGGCATAGGGTCCGCAAATGAACGCTAAGAAACGCGAATAAGATAGACAGATCGGTCGCAGGCTCTAGCGCACGACCTCGTATTCGCCGAGCTTGAAACGACGCATCGACAGCGCGTATTCCGTGGCCAGCCCCGGAAACAGCGTATGGTTTTCGCCGTGCTCGTCCAGATACCAGCTCTGGCAGCCCGAGGTCCACGAGGTATAGCGCATCCGGTTCTGCAGCTTTTCGTGATAGCGCTGCATGATGTCGGGTTTGACCGCGATCGCGGTCAGTTCGTCGTCGAGCAGCTTTGCGATCGCCTGGGTGATGTAGCGCGCCTGGGCCTCGGTATAGATGAGCACCGAGGTATGCCCCGGCCCGGTATTCGGCCCGAGCATGAAAAACCAGTTCGGCACGCCGGCCGTGGCTACGCCCTTGTAGGCCTTGCCGCCGGGCCCGTCCCAGATATCGGCCAACGGCACGCCGTTTTCGCCAATCACGGGAAACGGCGGGCTGGCGATATTGATCTTGAAACCGGTGGCGGTGACGATTACATCGGCCTCGATCTCGCGACCGTCGCTCAGGCGCAGGCCGTTTTCGGTAAAACGCTCGATACCGGCGGTTTCGACCGTCACGTTGTCGCGCGTGAGCGCCGGATAATAGTTGCTGGCAAACAGCACGCGCTTGCAGCCGATTTCATAGTCCGGCGTGAGTTTTTCGCGCAACGCCGCATCCTTGACCGTCGAGCGCATATTCCACAGTGCGAGCTTTTTCATACCCGTGGCCAGCGGCGAATTCAGAATCACCGCCGGGCCGACCAGCCCTTCCGTGATCGCCAGAATCGCCCGCCGAAACGCGGTCTGTGCGAATGGCACGCGCCGGAAGGTGGCTTTCATCAACGCCGGCAGCGCCTTGTCGAGCTTGGGCAGCACATAGGGCGCGCTACGCTGAATCACGCTCAGCTGTGCCACCTCGGGTGCAATCGCCGGAATCACCTGAATCGCGCTGGCGCCGGTGCCGATGACCGCGACCTTCTTGCCGGCCAGCGAAATATCGTGATTCCAGCGGGCGGTATGCATGATTTCGCCTTTGAAATCATCCATACCGGCGAAATTCGGCGTCGCAGGCTCGACCAGACCGCCGACCGCACAGACCACCGCGCGCGCGGTGTAGCACGCGCCGTCCTCCGCCGTCAGATGCCAGATGCCCCGCGCATCGTCGAACTCGGCCGCCGCGATGCCCACACCGAATTGCAGGTGATCATGCAGGCCGTATTTCTCAGCACAGCGCTGGATATAGGCCTGGATCTCGGCCGAGCCGGAATAGGTCGTTGACCAGTCCGGGTTCTGTTCGAAGGAATAGGAATACAGATGCGAGGGCACATCGCAGGCACAGCCCGGATAGGTGTTGTCGCGCCAGGTGCCGCCCACGTCGTCCGCGCGCTCGAGAATCGCGAAATCCGTAATGCCCTGCTGTTTGAGCCGAATACCGGCGTTGATGCCGGAAAAGCCGGCACCGATGACGATCACATCGTGGTGGATCGCGGGACGGGCGTGTTTTTCAACCTGCGGCATGAGCGGTATCCGTGCCAAATCGACACCGCAGTAGATAACGTGACATCCATCGATGTCAATATCAGCGCCGCGTCGGTCCCCAGGGCAAAAGCAGATTGAGCAGCACACCCAGCACGCCTGCCAGGGCGATGCCTTCGAGCGAGAACTCGCCAGCCGAAAAACGCAGCCCGCCTACGCCGGTCACCAGAATGATGCCTATGATGGCCAGATTGCGCGGCTCGGCGAGATCTTCTTCGGTCTTGGCCAGGCTGTTCATGCCCACGACAATAATCGCGCCGAACAGCAGCACGATAATGCCGCCCATCACCGGCGTGGGAATGCTCGCCAGCAACGCGCCGAGCTTGCCGACGAAGGCGAACACGATCGCAAACCCTGCCGCCCAGGTCATCAGCGCCGGATTGTAGGCACGGGTCAGGGTGACCGCGCCGGTGACTTCCGAATAGGTGGTATTGGGCGGACCACCGAGGACGGCCGCCAGCGAGGTGGCCAGACCGTCGCCGAGCATGGTGCGATCAATGCCCGGATCTTTCAGGTAGTCGCGCCCGGTGACCGAGCGAATGGCCACGATATCGCCAAAGTGTTCGATCGCCGGCGCGATGGCGACCGGCACCATGAACAGGACCGCCTGCCAGTTCCATTCCGGGGCCACGAAATTCGGCACCGCAAACCAGGGGGCAGCCGCGATCGGGGCGAAATCCACCATGCCGAACGTCATGCTCAGCACATAGCCAGCCGCCACACCACACAGAATCGGCACCAGCGACAGAAAGCCACGGGCGAACAGCGATACGGCCACGGTGACCGCCAGTGCCACGAAAGAAACGGTCATCGCCGCGGCGGGCTCGACCAGCTGGGTGTTGCCGTTGCCATCCAGGCCCATGGCCAGATTGACCGCCACCGGCGCGAGCACGAGCCCGATGACCATGATCACCGGCCCGGTGACAATGGTTGGCAGCAGTCGGGTGATCACGCCGACGCCGCGCAGCCGAATGAACAGCGACAACAGCATATAGACGCCGCCGGCGGCCATCAGCCCGCAGAGCGTGCCGGGTATACCCCAGGTTTCGACGCCGTAGATGATCGGCGCGATGAAGGCGAAGGACGAGGCCAGAAACACCGGCACGCGTCCGCGGGTGACGATCTGGAACACCAGCGTGCCGAGCCCGGCCGTAAATAGCGCCACATTCGGGTCCAGCCCGGTGAGCAGCGGCACCAGCACGAGCGAGCCAAAGGCCACGAACAGCATCTGTGCGCCCAGCAGACCATCGCGGGCACGCAGCCGATAAACGCTGTCCGCCGTGGCGTGCTGTTGTGGCTCGTTCGCCATCCTCTGCCCTCTTACGCATTGACGCGAGCGCCGTCGGGCGCCCGCGCACGGGGTCGACGTGTTATTTGGTGCCGTACATCCGATCGCCGGCATCGCCCAGACCGGGGCGGATATAGCCGTGATCGTCGAGCCGCTCATCGATGGCGGCCGTGAAGATCGGCACATCGGGATGGGCTTCACGCAGCGCGGCCACGCCTTCGGGTGCCGCCAGCAGACACAGGAACTTCATGTTCTTCGCGCCCTGCTTTTTCAGATGCGTGATCGAGGCGATCGCCGAATTGCCGGTCGCCAGCATCGGGTCGACCACGATCACGCGGCGCTCGCCGATATCCTGGGGCACCTTGCAGTAGTACTCGACCGCTTCGAGCGAGTCCGGGTCGCGAAACATGCCGATATGGCCGACGCGCGCCGAGGGCATGAGCTCGACCATGCCTTCCAGCAGGCCGTTGCCGGCACGCAGAATCGACACGAAGCACAGCTTCTTGCCGGCCAGGGTCGGCGCATCCATCTCCTGCATGGGCGTTTCGATGCGCTCGGTGGTCATTTCCAGATCGCGGGTGATCTCGTAGGTCAGCAGATGCGCGACCTCGCGCAACAGGCTGCGAAATTTCTGCGTGGACGAGTTCTTGCGTCGCATCAGCGTGAGCTTGTGTGCGATGAGCGGATGATCGATGACGGTCACGTTCTCGTCCATGAGCAACTTCCTTTATCGGCGATTCGCGGGCGAACGCGCGCATTAGACCTGATCCGGTGCCTGATCGGAAACCCCGACGCCCCTCGGTGCAACCGATTACCGTACATACGGCGTCCATTCGACGCTGCAAGATTCGTGCTATGGCGTACTGCTGCGAAAACGCGCGGCCTGATCGGTCAGCCAGTCGGCAAAGGCGCGTGCGGCGGCCGGCACTTCGCCCGCGCCCGGCAATAGCAGCTCATAGGTAAACGGCGATGCCATCACATAGCGGCTGCCAAAGGGCGCCACGAGTACGCCGCTGGCCAGCCGGTCGGCTGCCAGTACGCTGGTCGCCAGCGCCACGCCATGCCCGGCGATGGCCTGATCCAGCGCCAGCCCGAACAGCGAATAACGCCGATGCATATCGAGTTCGATGCCGGGCGCACCCGCAGCCTCCAGCCATTCGCGCCAGCCCGGAAACAGTTCCGCCTGGTTCGACAGCCATTTCACATGCAACAGGGTATGGCCGGCCAGATCCGCAGGCGTTTCGAGCTGCGGGCCGTTTTCCAGCAGCGACGGCGCACACACCGGGAACAGGGTTTCATTCATCAAGCGCGTACTACGCACCCCCGACCACGGCCCCTGCCCGTAACGAATGGCCAACTGCGCCCGGTCCTCGTGCCAGCCGGGCTCGACCAGCTGGGCGCTGGCCTCCAGCGCCAGGCCGACGTCGGGATAGCGGGATTCGAAATCGGCCAGGCGCGGCAGTAGCCAGTGCTGGATGAGCGAGGGTGATGCGCTCACGGTTAATTGCGTACTGCCGACATTCGCACGTGACGCGGCCTGAACGCTGCGTGACAGCTGCGCGAACGCTGCGCCGCATTCTTCGGCCAGGCGCGCGCCGCCCTGGGTCAGGCGTACGCCCTGGGCATGACGCTCGAACAGCTCGGTGCCAAGCCTGGCCTCGAGCTGCTTGACGTGGCGGCTGATCGCGCCGGGCGTGACATGCAGATCCAAAGCGGCCGCCTTGAAGCTTTCATGGCGTGCAGCACACACGAACGCGCGCAACGAATTCAGCGGCAGGCGGTCGATCATGGCGATTGAGTTTTCCTGAGCCTGGGCCTGCAGTTTAATGGTTTGCGCGCACCACCGGCCGGTGCTTTCCTATGCGCGCCATTTACCCGCGATCACGGCATGAATACACATGCAGAAAAAATGACCCAGGCGTTCGCTCCGGCCAGCCGCCGCGCGCTGGATATGCAGGGCAGTCTGCTCATGCTCGTGTTCTGTCTGGCGCTGGGGCTGCAGCAGGTAGCCATCAAATGGGTCGCCGCGGATATCGCCCCCATCGCGCAGATCGCGATCCGCTCGATGCTGGCCGCGATCCTCGTCATTGGCGTGGCCTATGCGCGCGGCGTACGGCTGGCCGATGCCCGGGCGGTGTTCTGGCCGGGCGTGGCCGTGGGCATCGGCTTTACCGCCGAATTCTGCTTCGTGGCACTCGGGCTGGAATACACCACCGCTTCGCATATGTCGGTGTTTCTCTATACCGCACCGGTATTCGCGGCCCTCGGCCTGCATTTTCTCGTACCCGGCGAGCAGCTGGGCCTGCGCCACTGGATCGGCATCGCGATCGCCTTTGCCGGTATCGTGCTGGCCATGGCGCCGAGCGGCACGGCGGGCGGCGGCCCGGCCGTGGGCTCGCTGATCGTGGGCGATATCCTGGGCACCATGGCCGGCATGGGCTGGGCCGCGACGACGGTGGTCATTCGTACCACGGCCCTGTCCGAACAACGCCCGACGCTGACCTTGTCCTACCAGCTCACGATCGCCGGGGTGTCGCTGCTGATCCTGGCCGCCGCACTCGGCCATATCGGCGACATCCGGGTCACCGCGCCGGTGCTTTTGAGCATGAGCTTTCAGACGTTCGGGATCGCCTTCGGCGTGCTGTTGCTGTGGTTCGCGCTGCTGCGCCGATATCTGGCGTCCCGGCTGGGCGTGTTTTCGTTCTTGTCGCCCGTATTCGGCGTGATCTTCGGGGCCCTGCTGCTGGGCGAGGCGCTGACCTGGAACTTCGTGCTCGGCGGTATCGCCATCATTAGCGGCGTGATCATCGTCAGCGCGCCCGGGCGGGGATAAGGCCTATGCCTTGTCCGCCGCCCGGCTCGATCCTAGTGCTTGGTGGCGTAGGCCGCGTCCGTCTTTTCCACCAGCTCGTCGATGAGCTGGAGATGATGGCTGTTGTTCTGCTGCCAGGGATGGAAGCCGTAGCGGAAGTACGCCGCCCATTCCGGCAGCTGGCGGCGTAGTACACCGGGCGCGGTACCGAACAGCGTATTGAGCACCTTCAGATGCCCACGCCAGCCTACCTTGCGGCATTCGGCGCTGGCCTGACTCATGCGGTAATAGAAATACGCCACCAGGGGCCAGAAGATGGCGGTGGCCACGAGCATGCCGGTGGCGCGTTCGGCATAGGCGATCGGCCCACGGCCGATACAGCGATCGTAGACATCGAAGGCGACCGATTTGTGCTCGATTTCTTCCAGCGCATGCCATTGCCACATGCGTTTGTAGTCTTCTTGCGAGCCTTCCATCGTCTCCGGAAAATCCAGAATCGAGTTACCCATGAGCGCGGTGAAGTGCTCGAGTGCGATCGTGGCCGATAGCGGAAACGAGCGCGGCGTACGTTTCTTGATGAAATCCAGAAACGACCAGACGAAGGCATCCAGCTGCGCGGCCGGCAGGCCGTGGCGCGTCATGAGCTCGTTGTATTCCTTGTGCTCGCGGCTATGGATGGCTTCCTGGCCGATGAAGGCGGTCGCCGCCTTCTTGAGATCGGGATCGGGGATCTCGTCGCGATAGTCACGAACCGCATCGATGAACATGCGCTCGCCGGCCGGAAAGAACAGGCTCAACGCATTCATGAACTGGGTCACATGGGGCCCGAGTTTGTGCCAGTCGTTGATACGGTCTTCCGGCGGCAGAAAATGCAGATCCCGACGCTCGGGGATGACGTCCGACTTGCCGTCGTCGGTGTGCTTGATGTGTTCTGCGGGTGTGGCCATATCGCCTCCGTTAGGGGTCAGCTGCCTTGGGCAGCGGCTTTTAAGAAAATCCTCCGTTTCGCATATCAAGTCAAATCCGCAATATCACGTAGATGCGATAACCAGCAGCCAACGCATACGACCGCCATTGATTGCGCCCACAAAAAAGCCCGCGCTCGGGCGTGTTTTACACGCTCGAGCGCGGGCCATTCGGGCTGCCCCTGACTAGCCCATCTTGGCCAGTTCGCGCCCGGTTTCGATCGCTTCCTCGCGGGTCTTGGGCGTGCGGTCGGTGGTCCGGGATTCGGTCTCGTCGTCGAAGCGCACTTCGATTTCCCAGCCGCCTTCCTTTTCGATGCCGATGGTTTCGAAACCGCGGGTTTCGTCGCGTTCCAGGGTTTCCCAGTCGGTCAGGTTCTTGGTCATAGTCTGCTTACTGTCATTCAAGTGTCTCGGCGCGAGCGTAACAGGCTATCGCGGTTACCGAATCAGGTTGTTTGCGGATTCGTACCCGCAGGTTCAACGCGCCGGCTGTCGCTCGGCCTGGCCCGTCGCACCCAACATGAATAACGCCACGGCAATCAGCGCGCCGATCGCGTCGCTGATCCAGCCCGGATAGATCAACGCCAGCGCGCCGAACAGCGCGAGCAGCCGCCAGGGCGCGCCCAGCGGCCGACGCAGGTAGCCTTCCACCGCAACGGCGAGCAGGCCCACGCCGACCACCCCGGTGATCGCGACCGTGGCCACATTCAGCCAGGTGGCGTCGATCATGAGCATGCTGTGGGCGAACACGAACATATAGGGCACCACGAAGCCCGCAATCGCCAGCTTCATGGCCTGAACCCCGGTGGCGTTGGGCGAGCCGCCGGAAATACCGGCGCCGGCATAGGCCGCGAGCGCGACCGGCGGGGTGAGATTGGCGAATATGCCGAAATAGAACACGAACATATGGGCCACGAACACGGCCGTGTCGTTCGACCCCGCCAGCTCCCGAAACAGGGGCAGGTTGAGCAGGATCGGCGCGGCCATGGTCGAGGTGATGATGTAGCAGGGAATACTGGGTAGGCCCATGCCGAGCACGATCGATGCGCCCATCGTCAGCGCCAGCGTGACCAGCAAACGCAACATCTCCGAGGGAATGGCCTGGCCGAGGTTGACCACTGCATCCGCGGCATCCAGCGCGATGCCGGTAAGCGTCGCCACGCCCACGACGATGCCCACCGCCGCACAGGCGATCGCCACCGGAATCGAGTTGCGTACGCCCTCCGTCATAGCATCGCGACAATCGGCCAGGTCCATGACCTCCGATTCCAGCCCCAGCCGGCTGCGAATGGCATTGATGGCCATCGGTACCGCGATGATCGCGAACAGCCATAACCGGGAGGCCGGCAGGCCGGGCAATGGCCGGGATTCGATCAGCGCCCAGATCTGCGGTTCGAATACGAGGGCGACCAGCACCGCCGCCAGACCCAGCACCAGATTGCGCGTGCCGCAGATCAGCACCGTGGCCGCGATCGACCAGAACGCCGCAAAGAACGGCGCACGCCCGTCGAAGATCAGCCACAGCAGCACGACCATGGGCAGCAGCAGATGGCCGCGCTCGAGTAGCACGCTTTTCAGCGGCGTGAGCTCGGAACGCGGAATACCTTCCAGGCCGTTGCGCAGCGCCCGCAGGTGCACCTGAAACAGAATGCCCAGATAGAACAGCAGCGCCGGGATGATGCCGGCCAGCATGACCTGGGTGTAGGGCACTGACAGCACCTCGGCCATGATGAAGGCCGCCGCACCCATGATCGGCGGCAGAATCTGGCCGCCCACGCTGGCCGCGGCTTCCACCGCCCCGGCGAAGTTGGCGCGATAGCCGGTGCGCTTCATTAAGGGAATGGTGAACGCCCCGGTGGTCACCACATTGGCGATGGCCGAACCGTTGATCGAGCCGAGAAAACCGCTGGCGATCACCGCCACCTTGGCCGGCCCGCCGCGACTGGGCCCGGCCAGGGCCAGGGCTAGATCGTTGAACAGCCGCCCCAGCCCGGACTTGACCAGAAACGCGCCAAAGAGAATGAACAGAATGATATAGCTGGCCGACACCGCGATTGCGGTGCCCAGCAAGCCTTCGGTGATATAGACCAGATGCGACACGATCTGGCGCGTACTCGCCAGCACGATGGATTCGGTCAGCTGCGGATAGAACGACAGCTTGGCGTAGAAGCCGTAGGCAAGAAACACGATCGCCAGCCCCGGCAGGCCCCAGCCAGTCACCCGTCGCGCAGCGTCGATGACCAGAGCCAGCGCGGCCAGGCCCACGATCATGTCCAGCGTATTGATCCGCCCGGCCGAGGCGATCACCCGGTCGGCCGAGACCACCATGTAAACGCCAATCGCGAAGGCGGCCACGGCCAGAATCACATCCCCAAAGGCCACGCGATCGCGCGCACCGCGCATCGCCCAGGGGTAGAGCACGAAGGTCAGCCCGAGCAGCACATACAGATGAATACTGCGTTGGACCACGTCGACCAGCGGCCCGGAAAACGAGGTATACAGATGAAACAGCGCCAGCAGCACGCTCAGCGCGATCACGAACTGCATCACCCGTTTGGGCAAGGCATGCCGTACGCGGCTTTCGCGGTCGTATTTTTCCAGTGTTTCCGGATCGGCCACGGCCGGCTCTGCGGCGGGCGCTTGCTGGGCTTGATTCATGGTCTTCCTGTCTTCGTGGCGCGCCAGGCACCGACGATGCCATCCCACATACCGATGACCGTCGCCCGGCGTACCGCGAACGTCAGAATCGGCGCGTCGTGGGCCCGTGAAAGGGCGAACCAGCGGTCACCGTAGCGCATCCGATAATGCTCGGCCGCGGCTGCCTGCACGGCCAGCGGGTCGACCACCCGATCGATTGCTTCGATGACCACCCAACCGTTGGCCAGACGCGTGGTTTGGCCGGCCTGATCGGGCACGCCGGCACCAAAGGTCTTGAACCGGGTCGAAACCAGCACGATCGATTGATTGACGATACGAAAGGTCTCGACCCAGTTCTCTTTTTCGACCGAGTGCATCCAGGCTAGCGAGAAGCGGTTGTCCTGTGCGACGACAAACGCATAACGCAGCCCGTCGGCATCACGGACGGTAAGCCAAGTCCTTGGCCAGCAGGCCAGACCGACAAGCACAAGAACAAATACCGCGCAGACGCCGTAGGCGCCGGCGCGCAGATGCCGCATCGCCTGGTTTCAGGCTAGCTGTCGCTCGCCTGGGTTTGGTCCTGGCTCGAATCCGAAGCCGAACCCTCGCCCGTTTGTTCGCTGTCGCTGGCGTCGCTCGCGGCGTCATCGCCCAGACTGTCGTAGAACGACTGTGCGCCGGCGGCCAGGGGCACGACGACATCGCGGCCCATACGCGAACGATCGAACTGCTTGAGCGCGCCCACCGACACCTTGTCGGTGCCCAGATAGTCGTAGAAGCGCTTGGCCAGGTCGCGGCTGACCTCGTCCGACATCGACGCCGGCACGATCAGCAGATTGCGGATGGCGACCGTATTGACCGCATTGTCGAGATCGTAGCGTTCCGGTGCGCCGGCCGGGATTTCGTATTTTTCGTAGTAGGGGTATTTGTCGAGCAGATTGGCCGCGGTTTCGCCGTCAACATTGACGAAATTCACGTCCGTGTTCTGCATCAGCCCGGTGATGCTGGAATTGGGCACGCCGGAGGTGAAGAAGGCGGCATCCAGATTACCGTTGCTCATTTCGGTCACGCTGTCGGCATAGCCGGTATGGCTCACGCGCGCGAGGTCGTCATAGCTCATGCCGGCAGCTTCCAGCACCTTCTGCGCGCTCTGCTCAACGCCGGAGCCGACCTTGCCCACGCCGATACGCTTGCCTTTCATATCGGCCACGCTTTCGATGCCGCTATTGGCCGTAGCCACCACCTGCACCACGTTCGGATACAGCCCGGCGATCGTCTTGATATCGGCTTCGCGGCCCTCGAACTGGCCCTGGCCATTGATGGCGTCATAGGCCACGTCGCTCATCACGATCGCGAGCTGGTTGGTGCCGTCCTCGATATTGTTGATGTTCTGTACCGACGCGCCGGTGGATACCACCTGCACCTGGTCGACCAGATCGCTGTCCTCGAACACGCGCTTGAGCGCGCCGCCGATCGGATAATAGCTGCCCGACGTGCCGCCGGTACCGAAGATCAGGCTCACCGACTCGGTCGACTGCGTATCCGCCGAGCTGTTGGCATCGGTCTGGCCGGTTTCGTCGCCGTTACCGCAGGCGGCCAGCAACAGACTCACGCAGGCCAGGCCCGCTACCCATAGACCGCTTTTCGTGGCCATGTTCATTCCCCTTTTTTCGAAATCGTCGTGCCGGGGCCGACGCACGGGCGCCGCCCCAAAACGCCAGAAATAGCAGACCCGCCGCGGCCCGACAATTAGGCCATGGTGGCATCGCCCGATCCGGTCCGCTGTACGAGCGGCTAGTCGGCGCCCGCGATCCGCTCGGCGCGCGTGTAGACATTGAACCGATCACCGCGCAGAAACCCCACCAGGGTGACGCCGAACTGCTCGGCCAGCGCCACCGCATAGCTGCTCGGTGCGGAGACTGCGCAGACCACGGCCACGCCGGCCATGATGCTTTTCTGCAACAACTCATAGCTGGCGCGCCCCGAGAGCATGACGATGCCATTCGATAACGGCAGCCGATCGGCCAGCAGCGCGGCCCCGATGAGCTTGTCGAGCGCGTTATGGCGGCCGACATCCTCTCGGATCGACAGGAGTTCGCCCCAGGCATCGAACAAACCCGCCGCGTGGATACCGCCGGTGGATTCGAATACGCCCTGTGCGGCACGCAGCCGATCCGGCAGCGCCAATAACAGCTCGGGCGCGATCCGGGCCGGCGCGGATGCATCGGCCCGTGTCTCGGACGGTGTGGGCGGCGAAAAACTGGGTTTGCCACACACGCCACAGGCGCTGGTGGCCAGCGTATTGCGTTCGACGCGATCGAGGCGCGCCCGGGCTTCGGGCTTGAGCATGAGCCGGATGACATCGGCCTCGCCGGGGGCCGCGCGTAGGTAGACGATGTCCTCGCGCGAGCGGATCACGCCTTCGCCGTGCATGAGTCCGGCGGTGAGCTCGATGTCCGCGCCGGGCGTACGCATGGTGATCAACGGCTCGGCACCGGCGACATGAATCTCCAGCGCGCGTTCGACCGCCAGGGTGTCGTCGCGCACGATGAATCCGTCACGCGAATACGCCTGGATACGCACAGCCTGGCGCGCGGGCCCGGCTTCGTTGGGCAGGTCGGAATCGACCGGTTCGACACTCATCGGCCCACGGTAACCGATCGTTCGCGCCTTGGGCAGACGCGATGCCGCGAACCGCGGCGAATCTGTGTATTCTGCACGCGCGCAGCCCGTCGTGTCCCGATCCCGAGGGCCCGGCACAGCGCATGCAACCGTTTCCCTCTTTCGCCGTGCGCACGCTGGTCATGGATCTTTTCGCTGTATTCGTTCAGACGCTCAATGTCACCCTGCCGGTGTTCTCGATGGTGTTTCTGGGCATCGGGCTCAAACGCGCGGGCTGGATCGACGATGCCTTCATCAACACGGCGTCGACGCTGGTGTTCAAGGGCAGCATGCCCACGCTGGTATTCATCAGCATCGTCAAAGCGGATCTGTCGCAGGCATTGCTGCCCGGGCTGATGCTGTATTTCACTGCCGCGACGCTGGCCTGTTTCGCGCTGACCTGGCTATGGGCGATCTGGCGGGTCGAGAAAATCGAGCGCGGCGTCTACGTTCAGGGGGCATTTCGCGGCAATTGCGGCATCGTGGGCCTGGCGCTGGCCGCAAGCATGTACGGCGACTTCGGCCTGTCGGCGGGCGGTTTGCTGGTCGGCCTGGTGATCCTGCTCTACAACGTGCTGTCGGTGGTCATTCTGGCCTGGTATCAGCCAGATCAGAAAGCCGACTGGCGCAGCATCAGCCGCGGCATCATCACCAATCCGTTGATCATCGGTACGCTGGTGGCCATTCCCGTGGCCGCCGTCGGCCTGCCGATTCCCGAATGGATAATGACCTCGGGCGAGTATTTCGCTGGCCTGACCCTGCCGCTGGCGCTGATCTGTATCGGCGGCACGCTGTCACTGGGTGCCCTCTACCAAGCCCGCGGCATCGCGTTTTCGGCGGCCGCAGTCAAGATGACGGTATTTCCGGGGCTGGCCACATTCGTGGGCTGGCTGTGCGGTTTCGACGGGCGCCAGCTCGGACTGCTGTTTCTCTATTTCAGCGCACCGACCGCGGCGGCCAGCTTCATCATGGTGCAGGCCATGGGCGGCAATGCCCGCCTGGCGGCCAATATCGTGGCCGTCACCACGCTGGCAGCCAGCGCCACGATCACGGTCGGGGTGTTCGTGCTCAGCGCCCTGGGCGTGATCGCGACCGCCTAGCGCACCCCGCTACTCGGCGTCGTCACGCTTGTCGGGTTGTTCGTCGCCAGCCTGGCGACGCGCCTGACCATAGGCCTTGGCGCCGGCGATCAACGGCGACAGCGTCGCCCAGAGTTCCTTGTCGTGCAGCAACTTGAACACGCCGGTCACGCCCGGCGGGTTGTAGGGCGTGTCGTCGCGGGCCGGCTTGGCGGCCTCGGTCATGCCAGCGTTGATGGAGGCGAAAGTCCGCTCGAGCTGATCCGGGTCGATCTTGCCCAGCTGTTGGGCAACCACCAGCAGATTGCGCATGCCGGCATGGCCCTGGGGCGTATTCATGCTTTCCACGGCGATATGTGAGATCTGCGGAAACGCGCCGGCGAAATCCTTGAGCCAGCGAATCAGCCCGGAATCGTAGAGCTCGTCGAGCAGGCCGTTGATCTCGGCCAGCCGACCTTCCAGGCGTTCGAATTCGGCCAACGTGTCCTGGCGGTACTGCTTGGCCTCGGCGGGTCGGTAATGAATCTGTTCTGCCATGGCGAAATCCTGAAAAATCGTTATCCGAAAACGAAAACCTGCGTGACTACAGCCCGCTGTCGGCCGGGCGCGCCTTCGGCGGGCGCTTGTAGTCGTCGCGTTTCCACTTGGCATTGACCTGCACGCCCGACACCGGGTTGGGCGTGGCATTACGCTGGTTGTTCGCCTTGAGCGGCGGATGGCCATCGACGCTGAGTATTTCCATCTTCACCGCCAGCTCCTTGTAGGCCGGCGTGTCGGTGTCCTTGTCCGACTCGAAGCTGGTGAGCACGTTGATGGCCTCGATGTTTTTCTTGCCGTGCATGGGCATGTACATCTGCTTGCCGGACACGCGGTCGGTGACTTCCACGCTCACCTTGATCGCACCGCGCCGCGAGACCAGCCGTACGATGCTGCCGGGCTTGATACCGCGCTCGGCCGCCAGTTCCGGCGAGACCTCGACAAAACTGCGCTCGATCTTGAACACGATGCCGGCGGTTTCGTCGGTGAGATTGCCTTCGTGGAAGTGTTCGAGCAGACGACCGTTGTTCAGGTGCAGATCGTACTCGTCGTCGGGCTGGTCGGTCGGCTCGTTCCAGTGCACGGGGTGAAAACGCGCCAGGCCGTTGTCGAAATGGAACTGCCCGTTCGAGTACAGATTGGCCTCGCTGGTGCCGTCGGCGGCAACCGGCCACTGCTGCGAATTGAAGCCTTCCAGCCGATCGTAATGCACGCCGGCGAACATGTCGGCGATGGAGGCCGCCTCGTGCATGATCTCGCTGGGATGCGAATAGTTCCAGTCCGCGCCGAGCGCCCGGGCCAGTTCGGTATGGATCAGCCAGTCCGGTTTGGAATCGCCCAGCGGTTCGAACACCTGATACAGGCGCTGGATACGGCGTTCGGTATTGACGAAGGTGCCCTCTTTCTCGACCGATGGGCTGGCGGGCAGCACCACGTCGGCGAACTCGCAGGTACGCGAGAAGAACATATCTTGTACGACCATGAACTCGAGCTTTTCGAAGGCAGACTGCACGTGCAGGGCATCAGAATCCACGATGCCCATATCCTCGCCGACCACATACAGCGATTTCAGATCACCGTCGTGCATGTGGGTGACCATTTCATGGTTGTTCAGGCCTTTGCGGGTGGTCAGCTCCACGCCCCAGGCCTGTTCATAGCGGGCACGCACGGTATCGTCGGTGACGAAGTCGTAGCCGGGAAAACGCCCGGGCATGCAACCGAAATCGCTCGCGCCCTGCACGTTGTTATGCCCGCGCATCGGGTAGCCGCCAGTGGCGAACTTGCCGAAGTTGCCGGTCAGCAGCAGCAGGTTGCATAGCGCGGTGGCGGTATCCGCGCCCATGGTGTGCTGGGTCACGCCCATGGCCCAGATGCCGCAGATGGTCTTGGCTTCGAGCACCATGTCGAGAATCCGATCGAGCTCGTCCTGGCTCAGGCCGCAGCGCTCGCGGGCGAACTCCATGGTGAACGGCTCGAGGCTTTTAACGTAGTCCTCGTATTCCTCGACATGATTTTCGATGAAGTCGGTATCGGCCCGGCCCATTTCCACGATGCGCTTGGCGATCGCGTTCAGCCAGATCATGTCCGTGCCCGGCTCGGGCTTGACGAACAGATCGGCGCGCTGCGCCATTTCGTTCTTACGCAGATCGGCGACGATATGCTTCTGGCCTTGCAGCTTCTTGGCCCGCTTGAGCCGGGTGGCGATCACGGGATGGCTTTCCGCCGTGTTCGAGCCGACGATGATCAACAGCTCGGAAGCCGCCAGATCGGCGATCGAACCGGTATCCGCGCCGTAGCCGACGGTCCGCCACAGGCTTTCCGTGGCCGGCGCCTGACAATAGCGCGAGCAGTTGTCGATATTGTTCGTGCCCATCACCGCACGGGCGAACTTCTGCATCAGATAGCCTTCCTCGTTGGTGCATTTCGAGGAGGCGATATAGGCCAGCGCGTCCGGCCCGTTGGCTTCGCGGATTTCGTTGAAGCGACGCGCGATCAGCGCGTACGCCTCTTCCCATTCGGCTTCACGAAAGGCACCGTTTTCGCGAATGAGCGGCTTGGTCAGGCGGTGTTCGCTGTTGATATGGCCCCAGCCGAACTTGCCCTTGATACAGGTGGAAATACCGTTGGCCGGCGCTTCGGGCTGCGGCTGCACCTTCAGCAGTTCGCGCCCGCGGGTCCACATCTCGAACGAGCAGCCCACGCCGCAGTAGGTGCAGACGGTCTTGGTGCGCTTGAGCTCGGTTTCGCGCATCGCCGCATCGACTTCCGACACGGCAAAGATCGGCCCGAAGCCGGTGGTGTGCTCGGCGGCCTTGACCAGATCGATCGCCGAGCGACCAAGCTTCTGATAACGCCCACGCGCCTGGGGCGAAAGCGCGGTCATGGGCCCGACGTTGCCAAGCATGGTCTTTTCCATCAGCGCATTGCAGGGGCAAACCGTCACGCAGTGGCCACAGGAGACACAGGAGGAATCCTCGATCGGGATATCATCGTCCCAGATCACGCGCGGACGTTCGCGACTCCAGTCGATCGACAGCGTTTCGTTGACCTGCAGGTTCTGGCAGGCCTCGACACAACGCCCGCACAGGATGCACTGATCCGGATCGTAGATATAAAAGGGGTTGGAATAGTCCTTTTCGTAGGGCTTGCCGCGAAATTCGTAGTGCTGGCCGGGCACTTCCATATCGCGCACAGTGTTGTGCACTTCACAGTTGCCGTTGTTGTTGTCGCACACCGAGCAGTACAGATCGTGATTCGAGGCGATCCGGTCGATGCCCTCGTGGCGGGCAGCGTGGGCGGTATCGCTTTCGATCGTCACGTCCAGGCCGGGCTTGACCGCTACGCTGCAGCCGCGCACCAGATTGCCGTCGATCTCCACGAAACAGGTATCGCAGGTCTGCAGCGGCCCCAGGCTCGGGTGATAGCAGACATGCGGCAGATAGATGCCGGTGCCTTCCAGCGCTTCGGGCAGCAGCTGGCCAGGGCGCGCCCAGACCGTACGCCCGTCTACGGTGATCTCGATCTGTTCGGCAACGTCATCCATGCATAATCTCCTGGGTCGACCCTCGTGCATTACAGTTACGCACGATCATGTTGCGCGCAAGCTAACTTAATAAAAAAACCCGCCGTGCAGGACGCGACGGGTTGACGACAACGGCCGGAATGCCGCGCGCGGACGCGTGCTTAGCTGGTAAACAGCCTTAGCGCCTTCACCAGGGTTTCGCAAAAGCCCCAGAGGGCGGGAATCGTAACCAGGGCCCAAAGGGCGGCAATCTGCCATGTCGGCGTCGTCGCAACAGGCGTGGCTTTGCTGTCCATCATTGTCTCCTGCATTATGCAGCGAATCAAATCCGTCGATTCACGTAGCTGCGCGTTATTCGGGCGCGCCGTCGTGGTGATGCTTGGGGTCGACCGGGCGCACGAGCAGATTGCAGACCAGGCCCAGTGCCAGCAGCGCGACCATGATGTAGAGCGTGGTGGTATACGCATCCGCCGGGGCCACGCCCGCCTCGATGCGCCCTTCACGCAGCTGATTGAGCAGCACCGGCCCCACCACGCCGGCCGCCGCCCACGCCGTGAGCAGCCGTCCGTGAATGGCGCCGACATGCATGGTGCCGAAGATATCGCGCAAATAGGCAGGTACGGTCGCAAAACCACCGCCATACATTGACACGATCACACAGCAAGCCAGTACGAACAGCACGATATTGCCGCCGGCGGCGACACTGGGCACCGCTGCGTAGAGCAGCATGCCCAGCACGAAAAAGATCACGTACGTCATCTTGCGGCCGATGTAATCCGAGGTGGAGGCCCAGAAGAAACGCCCGGCCATGTTGAAGATCGACAGCACACCCACGAAACCGGCCGCGGCCGCCGCACTCGTGCCCACCATTTCCTGGGCCATCGGCGAGGCCTGCTCAAGCAGGGCGATGCCGGCAGTCACGTTGAGAAACAGCACCATCCAGATGAAATAGAACTGCGGCGTCTTCATCGCCTGGTTCACGTGCACATGGTTGCGCGTGATCATCTTGTCCTGCTTGCCATCCTCATCGGGATCAAAGCCGGCCGGCTGCCAGTCGCTGGCCGGAATCCGCACGATCAGCGCGCCGATCATCATGAACAGAAAATAGATGACGCCCATCGCCACGAAGGTCGAGCCCACACCGACCGTATCCGGCCCGGAGAAGAACGCCATCAATGAAGTCGCCAGCGGCGAGCCGATCATCGCGCCGCCACCAAAGCCCATGATCGCCATGCCGGTGGCCAGCCCCGGGCGATCCGGAAACCATTTGATCAGCGTGGAGACCGGCGAGATATAGCCGATGCCCAGGCCGATACCGCCGATCACGCCATAGCCCAGATAGACCAGCCAGATCTGGTGCCACCACACACCGAAGGCCGAGACGATGAAACCGCCGCCGAAACAGGCCGCTGCCAGCGTCATCGCCTTGCGCGGACCCACGCGTTCCAGCCACTGGCCACCAAACGCTGCCGCCAGGCCAAGAGCGGCAATGGCCAGCGAGAATATCCAGGCCAGCGTCGACTGCGACCAGTCGGCCGGCGCCGATTCCGTAACCCCGACCACCCGCGTCAACGGAATCTTGAATACCGAAAACGCATACACCTGGCCGATACACAGGTGAATACACAACGCCGCGGGCGGCACCATCCAGCGGTTGAACCCCGGCTTGGCCACGGTACGGGACTTATCGAAAAAACCGGCCATATCTCCCCCCTCGACAAACACGGCAAGCGCGCCGCACGAGATACTGGCTCGAACCCTAACAGCTGTATGGCGTATGCAAACCGGTCTGCGACCAAAGTCGGGGCATGCCGTGGCGGGCCAGCACGACCGCCCGTCGGTGCGTTTTATTCGGGATGGCCCCAGATAGTCTGGGCGAACGGCTCGACGGTAACCATCTCGCCGGCCGGCACATCGTGCTGCGCGGCCGGCAGGACGATGAAACAATCGGCCGCGCTCATCGAGCGCATCACGCCCGAGCCCTGGTGGTCGATCGGGTCGACGGCCAACCGACCATCGTCGGTGGTGACCAGACGCGCGCGCAGGAAATTCTCGCGTCCCGGACTTTTGCGCAAATCGGCCAGGGTCGGCAGATCCAGACGAATGGGCACAGCCGGATGCCCGCCGGCCATACGCACCAGCGCGGGGCGTACCAGTTGCACGAAGGTCACGGCCGTGGATACCGGATTACCCGGCAAGCCGAAAAAGCGGGCATCGCCCAGCGTACCGAAAGCCAGCGGCTTGCCCGGCTTGATCGCCACCCGCCAGAAATCGACCGTGCCCTGTTCGCCGAGCACGTCCACCACGAAATCCGCCGCACCGACCGATACGCCGCCGCTGGTCACCACGGCATCACAGCCGCGCGCCTTGTCGAAGGCGGCCCGCAGGGCCTCCGGCGAATCGCCCACCACGCCCAGGTCCACGCCGTCCATCCCCAGTTCGGCCAACAGCGCGGCGAGGCCGTGGCGGTTGCTGTCGTAGATCTCGCCCGGCTGGATCGGCCCGTCGATCGGGCGCAATTCATCGCCGGTGGAGAAAAACGCCACCCGCGGGCGGCGCACCACATCGATTTCGTGTACGCCCACCGAGGCCAGCACGGCAATATCGGCCGCGCGCAGATAACAACCGGCCGCCAGCACCGTGGCGCCGGTGGCGATGTCCTCGCCCGCCGCGCGGATATTGCTGCCCGGCTTCGGGCGTTGTTCGACCACCAGGCGATCGCCCTCGACGCGGGTGTTTTCCTGCATGACCACGGTGTCCACGCCATCCGGCACCACCGCCCCGGTCATGATGCGTACACACTGGCCCGCAGCGAGTTCGCCGCCATACGGATGGCCGGCCAGGCTTTCGCCGACGATTTCGAGCGTATCGCCATCGGCGCCCAGATCGCCCGCCGCATAGCCGTAGCCATCCATCGACGAATTATCGGCGCCCGGCACGTTGATGTCGGATACCACCGCTGTCCCGAGCACCCGCTGCAAGCCGGCATGCAACGGCACGCGCTCGAGCTCGTCGATCGGCGTGATCGCCTCGACGATGCGTGCCCGCGCCACATCGAGCGGTATCGGCTTGTTGTCCGGGCTCGGGCGAAAATCCGACTGTTGAAAGGATTGCGGCATCGACTCACTCGCGCTCATGAAACATTCCGTCGCGCCACGTCTGCAGATCGCGCGGGGCATTGATATTGGCAAAGGCCGAGGCCTGCGGCCAATCCTCGTCGCACACAGCCAGCCGCGCCTGCCAGTCGATCACCCGTGCGATGTCTTCGGCCAGCGCGGTATCGAGGCTGGCCCGCACACGCCGATGCATCAAGGCATGCAACGGCTGGCTGCGCCCACCCGCCCGGGCACGGGCGAGATCGATGGCCGGCGTCATCGCCGCGGCCAGTCGCGCGCCAAGGTCGCGGGGCAGCGCGGGCGTATCCACGGGCACGACCAGCAGATAGGGCGTACGCACGGCGCGCAGCAGACTCGCCAGGCCCATCAACGGCCCGGCATGGCCGGGGATGGCGTCCGTGATTACGGCAAAACCCAATGCGCGATAGCGATCGAGCGACCGATTGGCGCTGATCAGCACATGCGCGGCCTGATCCTGAACACGTGCCAGCGTGTGCGCGATCAACGGCCGGCCGTCGAGTTCATACCAGCCCTTGTCCTGACCGCCGAGCCGGCGCCCCGCTCCGCCGGCCAGAATGGCCACGGTAATCTGACTGCGATCGATATCCATCGTGGCGATTCTGGGCGGCGCGAGCACGCCTGACAACGCGGCGTTCAGTTGCACCGACAAACGGGCGGGTATGATCGTTGCGGCATTCGATCAAGGACCTATTCGCCCATGCGACGCAGACTCATCAGCTTCATTGCCAGCGGCGCGCTGGCCGCGGCCGCCACGACCGCCAGCGCCCAGAGCCTAGGCGATCGCTTCAAGCAGTTCGTGGGCGGCCTCGACGGCACCAGCCCGAACGCCAGCGCTCGCCAGCTGCCCGAAAGCGAGGTGGTCACCGGTCTGCGCGCCGCACTGGCCGATGGTGCTTCGGCCGCGGTCACCCAGCTTGGCCAGACCGACGGTTTCTGGGGCAATGCCGCCCGGCGTATCCCGCTGCCCGGCTGGATGGGCCAGGCCTCCTCGGCCCTGCGCGGCGCCGGTTTTGGCGATCAGCTGGACAGTTTTCAGCTGGCCATGAACCGGGCCGCCGAACAGGCCACCGCCGAGGCCGGGCCGATCGTGCGCGAAACCATCAACAACATGAGCGTGCGCGATGCCTACGACATCCTGCAGGGCCCGGACACCGCGGCCACCGACTATCTGCGTGCCCAGGCGGGCGACGACCTGGCGGCGAAGTTCGAACCCATCATCGCGAATACCACCGCACAGTCGCAGGCGGTATCGCGCTACGAGGCGCTGACCTCGAAAGCCAAACCCATGCTGGCGTTCGTGCCGGGCATGAACCTCGACGTCAACGACTACGTCACCCAACAGGCCCTGGACGGGCTGTTCGCGGTGATCGGCCAACAGGAGCAAAAGATTCGCGCCAATCCGGCCGCTGCCGGCAGCGCGATCGCCCGGAAAGTCTTCTCGAGCGCTTCGAACTAGCCGTCGAAACGGGCGCTGCGCTTGGGAGCAAGACGTTCGAGAAACGCCTGCTGATCGGCGAGAATGCGGCGATTGGCCAGAATCAGCCATTCGGCGAGATTGGGTTCATAGGGCAACGCCAGCAGGGTCATGCCCGCCTGCTCCGGGGTGCGATCGTCCTTGAACCGATTACAGCCCTCGCAGGTGGACACGACATTGGTCCAGGCATGTTCGCCACCCTTGGAACGGGGCACGACGTGCTCGATCTGCATCTGCGAAAAGCTCAAGCGGGTACCGCAGTACAGACACAGGCCACCATCGCGGTGGAACAATTCGCGCCGCGTCAATGCCGGCACCAGATTACGGGCAAAACGATGGGAACGATCGCGCACCGCGATGATGGAATCGATCTCGATCTGGCTGCGCAGGCCGGTCGAGCGCGAACGACCGCCGCGCAGGCGAATCTTTTCGCTGCCCGCCTCCCAGGCGATCTTGTCGGTAAAGTACAGGCTGACCGCTTCGCGCCAGTCGACCCATTCCACGGGCAGACCGCCGGCATCCAGTTTCAGTATGCGTGGGATCGTTATTGCCACGACGCCTCATCCTCCGTTGCGACCGCGCCGTTTCGCGGCACCGGCCGGTCGGTTTGCCGGTAGCCTCACACGGCGATATGACCGTATGTTGACGCGCATGGGCCTTGTTTTACCGGAAATTTGTGATAGTGCGCAACGCTTTGCTGTGGCCGGCATACGCGCGACCGCCCTGCCCGGCAAAACCGCCGTGCGAGCGCCGGGGCAGCGCCAATGAACCGGCGTAACGGGCTCGTACTCGTAGCGATCTTGCTCGTGGTCGCGGTGGGCGTGATCGCCTATCGCACCGGCGCCGAGCAAAGCGGGGCCGAACCGGCCGCGGCCGGGCGTGTCGCCGTGGAAACCCGGGCCGCCGAACGGCGTGCCATCGCCGATATACGCGAATTCTCCGGCACGCTCGAAGCCAGCGCGGTGCGCACGGTCGCCCCCAAGATCGGCGGCCAGATCGCCTCGATCGCCGTGGATATCGGCGATCATGTGGACAACGGTGCGACGCTGGTCCGCCTGGACGACGAGGAATACCGCCAGGCCCTGGCCGAGGCCGAGGCCCGGCTGCAGGTCGCGCGCGCACAGTACGAACAGGCGCGTAGCGATGCCGGCACCGCTTCCCGCACGCTCGCGCGGGTACGCTCGCTCAACGACAAGGGCATTGCCGCCACGGCCGAACTCGATAGCGCCGAGGCCGAGGCGTCGAATGCGCAGGCCGCCGCCACGGTCGCGCGTGCCAACATCGCCCAGGCCAAGGCCCAGGTAGAAACTGCGCGCATCCGGCTGGGCTATACCGACATCCGGGCCCACTGGCCGGACGACACACAGCCGCGCCAGATCGGCGAGCGCATGGTCGAACCGGGCGATACCGTGGCGGCGAATACGCCGCTACTGCGAATCGTGGCTATTCGTCCACTGACGGCCGTGATCCAGGTCCCGGAAACGCTGTATCCCGATCTTGCCGTCGGCCAGAGCGCGCGGCTGCGTATCGCCGGCGCCGACGATGCCGAATTCGAAGCCGAAATCGCACGCATCGCGCCGGTATTCGACCCCGAAACACGGCGTGCACGGGTCGAACTGACCGTGCCCAACGACGACGGTCGGCTCGCCCCCGGCATGTTCGTGCAGGTCGGGCTGGTGGCACAGCAGCTGGATTCGGCCCTGGTAGTGCCACGCGCGGCACTGGTACGCCGCGATGGCCACCAAGGGGTGTTCGTCGTCGATCAGGATTCGAACGTCGCCGATTTCGTAGCCGTTGAGGTCGCCTTCACGCAAGGCGACCAGGCAGCCCTGCGCGCGCCCGACACGCTCGACGGGCCTCTGGTCGTGCTCGGCCAGGCCCAGCTCGAAGACGGTATCGGCGTGGCCGTGGACGATGACACGCGCCCGGGCGCCGACCCATGACCGGCCTGCCGGCGTTCGCGGTCGCCCGGCCGGTCGCGACGTGCATGATCATGGCAATCGCGCTGTTGCTCGGCGCGGTCGGCCTGAGCCGGTTGCCGGTCGACCTGTTGCCGAGCGTGGAAACGCCGTCGCTGACCATATCGGTCGACTACGAAAACGCCGCGCCCGAAACCATGGAAGAACTGGTCACCCGCCGCGTGGAGCAGGCAGTGGCGGCCACGCCGGGCCTGGAGGAAATGGAGTCGACCTCGGTGGAGGGTACCGCCGATGTCACCCTGCGTTTCGGCTGGGGCGTGGATATCGACGCCGCGGCCAACGACGTACGCGACCGCCTGTTCTCCGAGCTCGACGAACTGCCGGACAACGCCAGCCGCCCGCGCCTGCGCAAGTTCGATACCGCCGACCTGCCGGTCATGGGCCTGGGCCTGGCCAGCGGCATCGACCCGATCGAGCTGCGCCGGCTCATCGACAATCAGCTGTCCTATCGCCTGCAACAGATTCCGGGCGTGGCCGCGGTAGAAATCTGGGGCGAGCCGGAGCGCGAAATTCAGGTCAATCTGGATATCGACCGCGTGCGCGCGCTCGATCTGTCGCTCACCGATATCCGCGACACGCTGGCTGCGGCCAATCGCAACCTGCCGGCCGGCTCGATCGAAATCGGCAATCAGGAACTGGTGTTGCGCACACCGGGGCGCTTTTCCGATCTCGACGATCTGCGCCGGGCGGTCGTGCTGGTACGCGACGGTACGCCGATTACGCTTGGCGAACTGGCCACGGTACGCGATACCCAGCAGCGCGCCGAACGGCTGGTACGGATCGGCGGCGAACGCGGCGTGCGCATGGGCGTACGCAAGCAGTCCGGCGCGAATACGGTCGAGGTGGCCGAGCGGGTGACCCGCGAAGTGGCCGAGCTCAATCGCGAGTTTCCGCAGGTACGCATCACCCCATTTTTCAATACCGCGGACTATATCAACCGCTCGATCGCCAACGTCTCGCGGGCGCTGTTCTATGGCAGCGTGCTGGCGTTCGTGGTGCTGCTGGTGTTTCTGGGCCATTTGCGCGCGGCGCTGGCGGTATCGGTGGCCATTCCGGTATCGCTGATCGCCACCTTCGCGCTCATGTACGGCTTTGGTTACACCATCAATCTGATGACGCTGGGCGGATTGGCCCTGGGCGTGGGCCTGATGGTGGATTCCGCCATCGTGGTGCTGGAAAACATCCAGCGCCGGCGCCTGGAGCTGGGCGAGTCCGATCACGTCTCGGCGGTGGCCGGCAGTAACGAAATCGCCGGGCCGATCGTGGCCAGTACGCTCACCACGCTGGCGATTTTCATCCCCATGCTGTTTGCGCGCGAGCTCACCGGCCAGCTGTTTCGTGAACTGGCGATCGTGGTCGCCCTGGCGCTGGCCTGTTCGCTGGTGGTCGCGCTCACGATCATGCCCATGCTCACGGCGCGTTTCGTCGGCCAACGCAAAGCACCGCGCAGTACGGGTATGCGCGGTCTGGCCACGACCGGCGCACGCGTATACCAACGTCTGGATACCGGTTATCGGCGCCTGCTTGAGCGCGCGCTCGCCGCACCCCGACGCGTAGTGAGCGTGGCCGCGCTCGCCAGCCTGCTGGCGCTGATCGGTTTTACCCAACTAGGCACCGAATTCATGCCGGCCACCGACGAGGGCGAAGTCCGTGTGGGCCTGGAAATGCCGCCCGGCACCCGTTTGTCGCTCATGGACAGCCAGGCACGCAAGGCCGAGGCCGTGGTGCGGCGCATCGTACCGGAAGCGGTATCGGTGGTGACCACCGTGGGCAGCGGCGGCTATCGCGCCGATGCTGGCGCGGAAGCCGATATTCGTATCGAACTGCCACCCGCGAGCAAGCGCGCCCGCAGTAGTGCCGAAGTGGCTGCGGATCTGCGCACGGCGATCGGCGATCTGGCCGAAACCGAGGTGCGGGTACGCGTACGCCAGCCGTTTTTCTTTCGCATGCTCGATGTGGGCAGCGAAGACGAAAGCCTGGAAATCGAGATCCGAGGCTACGATTTCGCGGTGCTGCAACGCCTGTCCAAACGGATCCAGCAACGCATTGCCGGTATCGACGGAATCACTGACCTGCGTGCCTCGCGCGAAGGCGCGGCCCCGCAGCGCGATGTCATTATCGACCGCGCGGCCGCGGCCGATCGCGGCGTGACCGTGCAGGCGATCGGCGAAACGGTGGAAACCGCCATCGCCGGCACCAATGCCGGCTATTTTCTCGACGACGGCGACGAGGTGCGCGTACGCGTACAACTGGCCAACCCCATGCAAGTCAGTCCGGCCCAGATTCTCGATCTGCCGGTACCCGCGGCCGATGGGGCGCGTGTTCGCCTGGGCGATGTCGCGCGGATCGTGGAAGCCTCGGGGCCGATCGAAATCGATCGCCGCAACCAGCAACGCCTGGTGAGCGTGAATGCCAATATCGCCGGGCGCGATCTGGGCTCGGTGGTCGCCGACGTTCAGGCCACGCTCGGCGATATCGCCATTCCGGCCAATTACGATGTCCAGCTGGTGGGCGAATACGAAGCCCAGCAGGCCGCCTTTCGTGAAATCGGCGTGAATGTCGCGCTGGCGCTGTTGCTGGTCTACATGGTCATGGCCTGTCTGTACGAATCGCTCATCGACCCGTTGATCGTGATGGTGACCGTGCCGCTGGCGCTGATCGGCGTAGCGGTCACGCTCATGCTGACCCAGACGACACTCAACTCGCAGTCGTTGCTGGGTTGCCTGATGCTCATCGGTATTGTGGTCAACAATGCGATTCTCATCGTCGATCAAGCCAATCTGCTTCAGCGCGAAGGCCTGGATGCCGGTGCGGCCGTACGCGAGGCGGGCCGGCGCCGGCTACGCCCGATTCTGATGACCGCCGCGACCACCATCTTCGCACTTTTGCCGCTGGCGATCGGCCTTGGCGAGGGATCGGAGTCGCAGGCGCCGCTGGCGCGGGCGGTGGTCGGCGGCATGACCAGCGCCACTTTGATCACCTTGCTGGTCATTCCGGTGGTCTATACCGGCGTGCACCACGCCTGGCCCAAACGTCACGGCGCCACGCCATGAGCCGGCCGCGCTACCGATACATCCTGGCCATCACGCTGCTGATTGGTAGCGCACCGGCCAGCGCATGGCTCGATGCACAGACACTGGTCTGGCCGGAACAGCCTCTGCCCGGCGCGCCGGCCACGACGTCGGCGCCGGTGGCCACCAACGACGATCTGGCCGCCCTGGGCACACGCAACCGTCTCGAACTGAGCGTGGAAACGGCCGTGGGCATGGCCCTCGAAAACAACCCATCGCTGGCCGCCCAGCGTCTGCAACCATTGATTGCCGGCACCTTCGCCGCTGTCGAGCGGGCGGTGTTCGATCCGAGCGTGTTCGCGCGTATCGAAACCTCGCGCGAGGTCGCCGAGCGCGTATCCGAGGATATCCAGCAGAACTTCGCGGTGCGTAACGATACCGAACGCGCCCGCGCCGGCATTCGCCAGACCCTGCCCACCGGTACCGAGCTTGAACTCAGCCTCACCCAGGATCTGAGCGAATCCAGCCGTTCGCCGCGCCAGGCCAGTACGCGGGTGGGCCTGACCCTGACCCAGGCATTGCTCAACGGCTTCGGCATTGCCAGCAATCTGGTCGCCCTGCGCCAAGCCCGGGCGGACACGCTGGCCTCGGCCTACGAACTGCGCGCGTTCGTGACCGCGCTGGTAGCCGATGTCGAAGCCACCTACTGGGATTATCTGGGCGCGCGCCGGCGTATCGATATCCTCGAAAACGCGCTCGACGTGGCCGAACAGCAATCGCGCGAAGCACGGTTGCGTATCGAAGCGGGGACCGTCGCCCGGGTGGAACAGGCCGCCTTCGCCGCCGAGGCCGCGCGCCGGCGCCAGGATCTCATCGACGGACGCGCCGAGGCGGATCGGCTGCGTATTCGGTTGCTGCAACTGATCAGCGCCCCCGACGGCCTGCGCTACGAACGCGCGGTAGAGCCATCGACCGATGTCATCACCGACGCCGCGCCTCTCGATACACCGGCGGATTACGTAGCCCTGGCCGAACGCCGCCGCCCGGAACTCAACCAGGCGCGGCTGGATATCTCCCGCAACGAGCTGGACGTGGTGGCCACCCGTAACGGCCTGCTACCGCGCCTGGATCTGTTCGTCACCCTGGGCCAGACCGGCTTTGCCCGCCATTATGGCGGCGCCTACGAAAATCTCGACGGCGGCGATACCTACGATCTGTCCGGCGCGCTCGAATTCGAATATCCACTGGGTAACCGCGCCGGCCACGCCCTCGACCGGCGCGCCAAGGCGAGCCTGCGTCAGGCCCGGGCCAGCCTCGACAATCTGCAACGGGTGATCGAGGCCGAGGTCCGCTATGCCCTGATCGAGGCCGAACGCGCCGCCGCCCAGATCGAGGCCACGGCCGCGACCGTACGCCTGCAACACGACACGCTCGCGGCTGAACAGGCGCGTTTTGATGTCGGACGCTCCACCGGGCTGCTGGTGGCCCAGGCCCAGCGCGACCTGCTGGCTGCCGAGCTCGACCGTATCGATGCCTTCATCGCCTATCGCCAGGCCCTGATCGATCTGCATGTCGCCGATGGCAGCCTGCTGACCCGCCGGCTGGTGGACACCCCGGGCGAGCTGCCGCCCGCCTTGCCCTGGCGCGACTGAGGTACGCGATCGCTTTTTTGGCTGTAACGCCGTAACGGGCAAAAGAAAATCCGCGCGCGACCGATAATACCAAGGCCGCCTGAGACAGCCTCGGACGGCGCCGATGGTTCAAGCTTCGCGAGCGTGAAATGAAGATACTGGACAACATGAGCGTCAAGACCAGCTGGACACTGGTACTGGCGAGCTTTACCGCGTTGTTGCTGGTGGTCGGTGCCATCGGCGGTTACACCATCTGGTACAGCCAGGACGCGCTGGCCAAGGTGCGCGATGTCCAGGTCGAACAGAAGTCGCAACTCAACAAGGCCAACAGCGCACTGCTTTTACTGCGCCTGCATGTCCAGGACGACTATCAGTCGCTGACCGGCACGGCTGCGATCGATAACAGCGCCGACGCGCTTGCCCGCGAGGCCGAGGCGGTGGACGGCCTGTTCGAAGCATTCTTTGCACTGCCCTTCTCGGCGCGCTATCAGGCGCCGGTCGACGCGGTTCGACAGGCCTATCAACAGCTGCGCGATACCGCGATCATGCCGCGTATCCAGGCGATCGCCGCCGGCGACAGCGCGGCCTATCTGAGCCTCGACGAAGAGGCCGAACGCCTGACCCAGGCCTTCACGGCGCAGGCGGTGGAGTATTTCACCCTCGTCGAAGCCCAGGGCAGCGCCTTCTACGATACGTTCCGCGATACCGCCGTCGATCTTGAGATCGGCCTGGGCGGGGTCTTTCTCGCCGTTGTGTTGCTGATCGCAGTCGTCGTCTGGGGCATTACCGTCAACGTCACCCGACCGATGAGCCGGCTGGTGGATCATGTCGAGCGCATCGCCCAGGGCAATCTGCATGGCGAGATCGAGCGGCGCGGCGATAACGAGATCGGCCGGCTGTTCGCGGGTCTGACGCATATGCAGCAAGCGTTGGCCGACACCGTGGGCCAGGTCCGCCAAAGCAGCGACGCCATTCACGGCGACTCGCAGACTATTGCCCGCGGCAACAGCGATCTATCCGCGCGTACCGAACAGCAGGCTGCCTCGCTGGTACAGACCGCCTCCAGCATGGAAGAACTGACCTCGACCGTCGACCAGAACACCGAAAACGCCCGCGAGGCACGCCAGCTCACCCACGAGGCCTCGGCCACCGCCGAACGCGGCGGCCGGATCGTGGGTGAAGTCGTCGACACGATGCACGGCATCAGTCGCAGTTCGCACGAGGTCAGCCAGATCATCGACATGATCGAATCGATTGCTTTCCAGACCAATCTGCTGGCGCTCAATGCTGCGGTGGAAGCCGCCCGGGCCGGCGAGCAGGGCCGCGGCTTTGCCGTGGTGGCCGGCGAAGTGCGCAGCCTGGCCACCCGATCGGCCAAGGCCGCCGAGGAGATTCGCGGGCTGATCGACGCGTCGGTCACGCGCGTGGATGCGGGCTCGAAGCTGGTCGACGAAGCCGGCACCGCCATCAACGACGTGGTCGCCGTGGTCAAGCGGGTCGACCAGATCATGACCGAAATCGCCACCGCCTCGGAGGAACAGGGCCGCGGCATCGGCCAGGTCAATCAGGCGGTTACCGAGCTCGACCAGGTCACCCAGCACAATGTACGGCTGGTACCCGAGGCGGCCAATGCCGCGACCGCGCTCGAAGCCGAGGCGCGTACACTGCGCTCGGCCGTGGCGGTGTTCGAGCTCGAACAACGCCCGGCGGCTGTACCCTATTCGCAACCGCCACACGAAAAAGCGCCTTCAGCTGGCGCGCAGGCAAAAGCCACCAGCCAGCCGGCAACCCAGAAACAACGCGATCTGGAATGGCGTACGACCTAGGTCCTGTCGTCGCGAGATAAGCCGTCGCATCGGCGACCAGGCCGCGGCAAGACAAGGCATCGCGCGTGCTGCGTGGTTATGCCACGTCAGCGAGCCAGACAATGAACCATCACGCCGGATTGCCGTGGCTTGGCCGCCGACCGATCGTTATTGGCTGGGGGGTTGCGATGGCATATCCCGTGACGGCAGGCCCTGAAGCCTGCCGTTACAAGATAGGCCCTGGATAGAAAACCGGCCGGCGCCTGAGGCGCCGGCCGGAAGCCGCGATCGTACAACGATTCAGTAGAAAACTTGGGCGCAGGCGCATTGGAGGAGAACAACACGGCGCGAAATCGTCGTACGCCATAGCTGTTGCAAATGCGATGCCAAAAGCAGGCATAAATCCGCGCCGCGCTACCCAATCTCCCGCCGACGCAATCGTTAATCATCGCAAAACAGTGTATTACGAAGGCATCAGCTGCCGATTTTCTTGACAGCTAGCGCTCGATTGCGAGCGCGACGCCCTGTCCGCCACCGATACACAGCGTGGCCAGACCTTTTTGTACGTCGCGGCGCATCATTTCGTGGATCAGCGTGACCAGTACGCGACAACCGGATGCACCAATTGGGTGCCCCAACGCGATGGCACCGCCATTGACGTTGACCTTGTCGATATCCCATTCCAGCTGACGACCGACCGCAACCGACTGGGCGGCGAACGCCTCGTTGGCCTCGATGAGATCGAGATCGGCCACCTGCCAGCCGACCCGCTTGAGGCAACGCTCGGTCGCGGCCACCGGCGCGATCCCCATCAGTGCCGGGTCGACACCAGCATTGGCATAGCCGGCGATACGACATAGCGGCGTCAGCCCCAACGCTTCGCATTTTTCGCGGGTGGTCACGACCACGGCAGCCGCGCCGTCGTTGAGCCCCGAGGCATTGCCGGCGGTAACCGTACCGTCGCGGGTGAACGCCGGCTTGAGCCCGGCCAGGCCTTCCGCAGTCACCCCGGCACGCGGGCCCTCATCCCGGGCGAAGGCGATCGCGTCACCTTTCTTCTGCGGCACTTCAATCGGCAGCACCTCATCTTCAAAGCGGCCGTGCTTGAGCGCTTCCTCCGCCCGCTGTTGCGAGCGCGCGGCGAATTCGTCCTGCTCCTGACGCGAGATGCGGTATTTTTCGGCCACGTTCTCGGCGGTCTGGCCCATGTGATAACCGTTGAAAGCATCCCACAAACCATCGCGAATCATGGTGTCGACCAGCTCCCAGTCCCCCATGCGCTTGCCGTTACGCGAGTTGGGCAAGACATGCGGGGCCGAACTCATGTTCTCCTGGCCACCGGCCACGATCAGCTCGGCATCGCCGAGGGCGACCGCCTGCGCGGCGAGCATCACGGCCTTCAGCCCGCTGCCACAGACCTTGTTGATGGTCATCGCCGGTGTGGCGTCGCCCAGCCCGGCCCGAATCGAGGCCTGGCGTGCCGGATTCTGACCCGCCCCGGCGGCAAGCACCTGGCCCATGATGACCTCGTCGACCGCATCCACGGGAATATCGTGGCGGGCGAGCAAGGCGCGAATGGTGTGGGCGCCCAGTTCGGTTGCGCCGATGCCGGCCAGGGTGCCGCCGAAGCGGCCGATCGCGGTGCGCCCGGCAGCGGCGATAACGATGTTGTCTTTCACGTGGCGATACTCCAGAACGGGAATGGATTGCCGCACAGCGGCACGATGGCCGCCATGTTACGAAAAATCCGCGGGTTGGCGCACGCGGACCACGCTCGGGGAGTCTTGCGTATGCGTGGGACTCAGGCCGCTGCGGTCATTCAAGCAGGTTGTCCGCAAATGAACGCAAATACACGCGAATAAGGCCAAAGCCAAGGCGCTGGAAGGCCGGCCGCCGGGCGATTCACGCCACGTACAGGACGATTTACGCAATCAGGCGCTGCCCATGCATTCGCCTTTATTAGCGTTCATTCGCGGACAGTTTTCCTTGTTGGAGACAGAACCGCAGAGCTCGCAGTTTGTGTGACCGAAGGCTTAGCCGACGAAACGACGAGCGTGGACTCATCGTGGGGTCGAGCCAGCGGCTGTCCGCAAATAAACGCGAAGACACGCGAATAAGATGTAACACCGCGCGCTCGAAGGCCGGTTGCTGGGCTGTTCATGCCGCATGCACACCGGTTTGCCTGATCAAGCGCTGCCACATTCGCGTTTATTGGCGTGCATTCGCGGACCGTTTTCGCCGACACGGCGATTGGGCGCGGATGCGTGGTGCGCCTCCTGTCCGCAAATGAACGCGCACGTTGCAAGCGGCTTACGACGGACATAAAAAAGGCCGGCGCCGGCGTGCGCAACGCGCAACACCGGGCCAGCCACCCCCTGCGATCGTCAGCGACGGTGGGCATTCGCCCCCGCCGCCTTAACCACCCTCGACGCTAACTGCCCTTGGCCTGCAGCTGGTCGATGATCTGCGGATTTTCCAGCGTGGATACGTCCGAGGTGATTTCCTCGTCGCGTGCCACGGTACGCAGCAAACGCCGCATGATCTTGCCGGAACGGGTCTTGGGCAGCCCGTCCGCGAAGCGGATTTCCTCGGGCTTGGCGATGGCGCCGAGCTGTTCGGTCACCCACTCGCGCAACTCGGCGGCCAGCTGATCGCTGCCATCGTCGTTCTTGAGAATGACGAAGGCGACAATGCACTCGCCCTTGACCTCGTGCGGACGACTAACGACGGCGGCTTCGGCCACGGCCTTGTGCGCCACGAGCGCCGATTCGACCTCCATGGTGCCCATGCGGTGGCCGGAGATGTTCACCACGTCGTCGATACGACCGAGGATACGGAAATTACCCTGCTCGTCGCGCTGGGCGGAGTCGCCGGCGACATAGGTATGTTCGTCGAACATACCGAAATAGGTTTCCTTGTAGCGCTCGGGATCACCCCAGATCGTGCGCAGCATGTAGGGCCACGGCTTCTTGACCACCAGAATGCCGCCGGCATTGGCATCGCTGACCCGTTCGCCGGACTCGTCGATGATGTCGGCGGCGATGCCGGGCAGTGCCTTGGCCACGGAACCCGGTTTGGTGGGCGTGGTCGCCGGAATCGGCGTAATCATGTGGCCGCCGGTTTCGGTCTGCCACCAGGTATCCACGATCGGGCAACGTTCCTTGCCGATGACTTCGCGATACCACATCCAGGCTTCGGGGTTGATCGGCTCGCCGACCGTACCCAGCAGGCGCAGGCTATCCAACGCATGACGCTGCGGGTATTCGTCGCCCTGTTTCATGAGCGCGCGAATGGCCGTGGGCGCGGTATAGAAGATGGTGACCTGATGGGTATCGACCATCTTCCAGAAGCGATCGGCCTCCGGATAGGTCGGCACGCCCTCGAACATGACCTGGGTCGCGCCACAGGCGGTGGGCCCGTAGGTGATGTAGGTATGCCCGGTCACCCAGCCGACGTCGGCGGTGCACCAGAACACGTCGCTGTCGTTGAGATCGAACACCCAGCGGCAGGTACAGATCGCGCCCAGCAGGTAACCGCCGGAGGAATGCTGAATGCCCTTGGGCTTACCGGTGGAGCCGGAGGTATAGAGAATGAACAGCGGATGCTCGGCATCCACCCATTCCGGCTCGCATTCGTCGGCCTGACCGTCGACGGCATCGTGCCACCACAGATCGCGGCCCTCGGCCATGGTGACGTCGGCGCCGGAACGCTTGTAGACGATGACCTTTTCGATGCTCTGGCAGCCTTCCGAGAGCGCCTTGTCGGCGGTCTGCTTGAGCGGAATGAGCTTGCCGCCACGGTAGTTGCCGTCGGCAGTGATCAGCATCTTGGCTTCGGCGTCGTCGATACGATCGCGTAGCGACACGGCCGAAAAGCCACCGAACACGACCGAATGGATGGCGCCGATACGTGCACAGGCCAGCATGGCCACCGCGGCCTGCGGAATATTGGGCAGATAGATGACCGCGCGGTCGCCCTTGCTCAGGCCGTTGGCCTTGAGTGCGTTGGCAAAGCGGCACACACGTGCATGCAGCTCGCGATAGCTGATGTGCTCGACCTCGCCATCATCGCCTTCGAAAATGATGGCGGTCTTGTCGCCCTTGCTGTCCAGATGCCGGTCGAGACAGTTATAGGAGACATTGAGCTCGCCATCGGCGAACCATTTGAAGAACGGGGCGTCAGACTCATCCAGAACCTGATTGAAGGGCTTGTGCCAATCGATCTTGTCGCGCGCCTGATCGGCCCAGAATCCCTGGTGATCCTTTTCGGCGGCTTGGTATAGCGCGTCTACGTCGGCTGGCTTGAGCGTTGCATGGTCAAGAAACGCCTGCGGCGGATCGAACTGTCGATCCTCTTTCAGAACCGATTCGATCTTGTTGTCAGCCATAGATTCTCCCGATGCGTCGATTGCAAACATCAATCAGCATACGCATTTGCACCCGCCGTCTGCATAAGACGAAAGGCGCATGAACCCTGGTTTTTCGATGGGCGAGGCGACCCGCCCTATGCTGGTAATAATAATCGTTCGCATTTACTGCCTGTTTGATTCATACTCCTGCGCCTTGTCGCATCCAGTTTTTCATCTTCCACAGTCGAGAAAACGGTCATGACATCCGATAGTTCCGCGGTATTCGACCTGGCCGGTCTGGTCGATTTGTTACGCCTGGGTGGCCCTGTGGTGGCCGTGCTGGTGGCCATGTCGGTCATCGCCCTGGCGATCGTGCTGCTCAAATGCTGGCAGTTCGCGAGCGCGCGCGTGGGCAAACGCCGCTTCATCGCACCCGCACTCGATCAGTGGCAAAACGGTGACCGTCAGGGCGCGATCGCCGCCCTGGCCGACGAACGCAACCCCATCGCCGATACATTGGCCGTCGCGATGCGCGGCGTGAATGCCGGCGCAGATGTGGCCGTGGTCCGAGAAGAGGCCGCCCGCGTGGGCGCCCGCCATCTCAGCCAGATGCGCAGCTATTTTCGCCCGCTCGAAGTCATTGGCTCGCTCGCGCCGTTGCTCGGTCTGCTGGGCACGGTCATGGGCATGATTACGGCATTCCAGCAGCTGGCCAACGCCGGCAGCCAGGTCGACCCCTCGGTACTGTCCAACGGCATCTGGGAAGCGCTGCTGACCACCGCGGTCGGCCTGGTGGTCGCCATTCCCGCGGTGGTTGCACTCAACTGGTGCGAGCGCGTGGTCGAGCGCCTGCATGAAGACATGCAGGATGCATTGACGCGCTTTTTCACCCGCCATGAGGCCGCCGCGCTGAGCCGACCGGCGCAGGCAAACGCCGCGCCCGCCGCAGGCCCCGCACAAACCTCCACCGCCCACGCCTGAGCGCCATGCATATCGAGACGTTCGAGCGGCGCAAGCACTCGATCAGCCTCACCCCGCTGATCGATGTGGTGTTCATCCTGCTCGTATTCTTCATGCTGGCGACCAGCTTTACCGACTGGCGCCCGATCACGCTGGCGACCGGCACCAGCGAAGCCGCGCCCGGCGACACCCCGCCGGCCGTGGTACGGGTGGATGCTGACGGCAGCCTGCACTACGACGGCAGCACCAGCCGCGACCCCCGCACGCTGGCACAGCGCCTGAATGCCGCCATCGCGGCCGGGGATATCTCGGCGGTGATCGTTCAGCCGGCCCCCGAAGCCACGCTGGACGTCACCGTGGGCGCGCTCGATGCGCTCTCGGGCGCGGGCGTCGCGCCCATGTCGCTGGCCACCGGGACCACCAGCGCCAAGGAGGATCGCCCATGATCCTTGCGCCCCCCAAGCGGCCGCGCTCCACCGAAGAGAACATCCTGCCGCTGATCAATATCGTCTTTTTGCTGTTGATCTTTTTCATGCTCGCCGGGGTGCTCGCCCAGAAGCCGCCGTTTGAACTCACGCCGCCGGCCACGACCGACGCCGAGCAATCCACGCAGCTGGAAAACAAGGTGCTGGCGGTTGCCGGCGATGGGCGCCTCGCTTTCGGCGGCGAACCGATCACGCGCGAGGCCCTGCCCCAGGCGCTGGCCGACTGGCCGAACGACAAGCCCCTGCAGATTCGGGCCGACGGCGGACTCAAGGCCGATGCCCTGGGCAGCCTGTTCACCACGCTACGCGGTGCCGGCATCGCTGAAGTCAATCTGCTGACCCAGCACACGGACCCATGAAACGCATCGGCCTGCACCACTGGGTGATCGTGCTCACGATCGCCATCGCCGCCCATGCCGCGTTGCTTGTGCGCTTTACGCTGAACGACACGATCCGCACGGCCGACACTGGCGCGGCCGGCGTGCGCATCGCGCTTGCGCCCACCCAGGGCGAGCCACAGCCCGAACAGGTGGCCGCCGACGCGGCCGAGCAACAAGACGAACCGGCCGAGCAAGAACCCGAGCCCAAGCCGGAGCCTACGCCGGAGCCGGAGCCGGAACCCACACCCGCGCCCGAACCGGAGCCGACGCCCGAACCAGAGCCCGAACCCACGCCGGTTCCCGAACCCAAACCCAAGCCACAACCGAAACCCGAGCCCAAGCCACAGCCCAAGCCGGAACCGAAACCGCAGCCCGAACCCAAGCCGCGCCCGAAGCCGGAACGCCGCGAACAGCCGCAAACCGCCACGGCCAGCAGCAGTGCGCGCCGCGACAGCAATGCGCGCCCGGCGGGCGGTCAGGATCGCAACAACGCGCCGGCCAAGGCACCGCAGACGGCCGCCACCACCCAGCAGGGTACGACCGGCAGCGTGTCCGATACGCCGCCCGACTACCGTGCCGAGCTCGGCGCCTGGCTACAGCGCTACAAGGACTACCCGCGCCGCGCACGGCGACTGCGCCAGGAAGGCACGGTTCTGCTGTATTTCGTCATGGACCGCAACGGCCACGTGCTCGACTGGGAAATCCGCCAGAGCTCGGGTCATGAACTGCTCGACGAGGCGGTACGCGACATGATCCGCAAGGCCGACCCGCTGCCCGCCCTGCCAGCGAGCGTATCCATGCAGCGACTGGCCCTGACCGTACCGGTGCGCTTCCAGCTGCGTTAAGGCCTAGCCGACGCCCGGGCCTGTCGTCACGGGATATACGATCGCATTGCCCGTGCCGGGCATGTCAGGCAAGGCGCGGGCCGCCGAGCGCGGCGGGCCCACGGTCAAGGACAGGCCCTAGCGCTGTTCGCCCGCGGCCACGGCCGCTGCCAGATTGTGCTTGAGCTGATTCGCGTCGTAGACGTCGGGGCCCTGGGCCGGTACTTCGTCGCCGATCTGGATTTCGAGCACCGTTTCGTAGCGCGTACGGCTCGACGCGCCGGTCGAATAGCCGATACTCGTGCCCCAGAACGGATAGCCCCAGCCGTAGCCCACACTCGTGCTCGGGCCACCGCCATAGGTGCTGGTCACCGGCGACGTCTCGCGTGAGTTGATCCGAAAACGCTCGCCCCCGTGCGCAAGCGCCACATCCGCGGCCCGGAACAGCGCGAAGTTCTCGACCGTTTCCCGTGCCATGTCGTAATCGCCGGAAAAACTCACCCGATAGCGATCGGCCGTGAGCTGGGTGTCACGATACCCATAGCCATCCGCCGTCGGCGCGGCACGATAGGCCGGCCCGCTGGCACAGGCGGCCAGCAGCAGGGCACTGCACAATACGACAAGCGATGATCGGATGTTCATACCCCTAATATAGCGCGCCATCGGCTCGGCGGATGCAAACACACGCATATTTCACCGACGCACGGGCCACAGCACGCGCCAGAGCAACAAAAACCATATATTGCCGGGCGCTTGCGCGTGCAAACAATAATTCACGGGGCTATGATCGCCGGGTGCGACTTGGGCACGAGAGATTATTCCCAGGGGGAGACCATGAAACTATTCAAATTCAAGCGGCCGCTACTCGCGGCCGGCGTATCGTTATGTTTGGGTGTCGGCCTGATCGGCTGTTCATCCGGCGGAGGTGACGACAATGTCGACAGCGGCAATAACACCGGCACCGGCCCCGCCGCGCTGACTGCCAGCCAGATCAGTGCGCCGGACGGCAAACTGTCCGCGCGTATTCAGACCACCACTGGTGGCGTGCCGCATATCACCGCCGACAACCTGCAATCCGTGGCCTTCGGCTCGGGTTATGTCCAGGCACGCGACAATATCTGCATCATCGCGGATTCGATCGTGCGTGCGCGCGGCGAACGGGCGAAATACTACGGGCCGGGCACGCCCATCAACCCCGACGACCCTGAAAACCAACAGCTGCCTGTAAATATCGTCACCGATTTCAGCTACAAGGCCCTTGGCCTGTACGAAAAAGCCCAGGCCGAGTTCGATGAACTCTCGGCGCCCTCGCAGGCCATGCTGCGAGGCTTCGCCGCTGGCTACAACAAGTACCTCGCTGAAACCGGCAACGACAATCTGCCGGCCAAGTGCAATGGCGGGGATTGGGTTTTCCCGATCACGGCCACCGATGTCTATGCCTACTACCAGCTGGTGGCCCTCTATGCGAGTGGCGATCAGTTCACCGGCGGCCCCATTTTCCTGGCCGTGCCGCCAGGAACGAGCCCGAGGCCTCGGCTGGCCGTGCAAACAAGCGCGACCTCGCCCGCGCCTACTTCGTACGCCGACGCCGATCCGGCATCGACTGACGTTTTCAACGCCAAGGCACTCGCCGAGTTCGCGCGTTCGGCCACGCCCAAATCGATTGGCGCTAAGACCGATTTCAACGACCGTGGCATGGCCAGCAACGGCTGGGGCATCGGCTCTGAAATGACTGAGAATGGCAAGGGCGCACTGCTGGCCAACCCGCATTTCCCCTATACCGGCAATCGCCGCCTGTATCAGATGCAGCTTACGGTGCCGGGCGTTTATAACGTCAACGGCGCTGGCCTGATCGGTATCGTGATCCCGCTGATCGGATTCAACGAAAACATCGCCTGGACCCACACCGTGTCCACCGCGCAGCATTTCACGCTCTATGATCTGACGCTCGACGAGAGCGACTCCAGCTACATGACGTATATCAAGGACGGTGAGCCGAAGCGCATCGAAGAGCGCACGCTCACAATCGAGGTGCTGACAGACCAGGCCCCCGTCCCGCTGCCGTTCCAACGTGAGTTCTATTTCTCGGAATACGGCCCGATGCTCGCCGGCAACGTGATCAACGCAAACCTTCCGGCCTGGGGCGGCGAGTTCGCCGGACGTGAATCAGCGCTGACCTATCGCGACGCCAATACCGAAACCGCCCGCCAGGTGGTCGACCAGTGGCTGAACATGGGCCGGGCATCCAACCTTGCCCAGTTCAAGAAGCCGTTCGAGGCCTGCGGCAGCGTGCTGTGGGTCAACACCATGTATGCCGACGACTCCGGTCAGGCGTTCTATATCGACGGCACCTCGGTACCGCAACTCTCGCCCGGCGCGCTGCAGGCGTTTCAGGCGCGGGTGAACTTCAACCCCGTGGTGGCCGGGCTGTTCGACAATGGCGTGACCCTGCTCGACGGCAGCCGTTCGCTCAACGACTGGATCGAGGGTGACTGCGATGGCCGGGTGCCCTATGCCGGCGCGCCCAAGCTCGAGCGCCGCGATTATGTCCAGAACTCCAACGACAGCTACTGGGCGACCAATCCGAAGTCGTTCCTGACCGGCTATTCGCCGCTCTACGGCAAGACCAACAGCATCCTCTCGCCGCGTACCCGCATGGGCCTGAAGATGCTGGAAAACCCGACCGACCCCGGCCTGTCGACCGTGGCTCCGGCGGGCAGCGATGGCAAATTCACCGGCGAGGAAATCATCAACGCCCTGTATTCCAACCGGGCCTACTACGCCGAAACCCTGCTCGACGAGTTGCGCAGCCGTTGCGACAACGCCGGCGATACCGCCATCAACACGGGCTCGGGCAGCCGCTCGGTGGCCCAGGGGTGTGCCGCGCTGGCCAACTGGGACGGCGTATACGATGTGAACAGTACCGGTGCGCATGTGTTCCGGATGTTCATGGCGGACTACGATCCGACCTATCCGGCCCAGTTCTCGGTGGATTTCGATCCGCAAAACCCGGAAACCACGCCGAGCACGCCCAACGCCGCGCCCAGCAATCCGGCCCAGGATCCGATGCTGGCATCACTGGCCCGTGGCCTGGACCGACTCGATCAGGTGAATATTGCGTATAACGCGCGCCTGGGCGATGTTCAGCGTGAACAGCAGTCGGCGGGTACCCGTCCTAATGGCACGCCGGCGAAGTCTGGCAGCCCGATCGAATGGCACGGCAACCAGAACCTGGAAGGTGGCTTCAATATCGTGCGCCCGGATACCGACCCGGTCGAGGACGGTACCCGCTATCCGCGTTATGCGCCCGCCGATACCATCGAGAACTCGGGCGATCTGTCGAGCACGCCCGGCGAGGGCTGGTTGATTGGCTACGGCACCAGCTGGCACTTCGGCCTGAGCTTTACCGACAACGGCCCGGCAGGCTATGGGCTGATCAGCTACAGCCAGTCCGACGATGCCGGCTCCGACCACTTCGAGGACCAGGATCAGCGGTATTCGAACAAGAACTACCGCAAGTTGCTCTATCGCCAAGCCGATATTGCCGCCAACCTCGAAAGGAAACAGGAGAACATCGAGGCAACGGTCGAGACCGAGTAGCACGCTACTCACGGTTAAAGCCCGGCCCGCATACGCGCGCCGGGCTTTTTATTGTCGGCTGGCGGTATGCCAGCGCGTCAGGCCCGACATTACGGCCCCCGACTTGGGCTATTGCCACGCGGTCGGCTAGAATCGCCGCCCTGTATGCGCGCGTGAGTCGTCGCAGTTAGAACGACGGCCGAGGAGACAACATGAACATTCTGCTGGGCGTGGCACGCGCGATCGACGGCTTTTCGACCCTGGTCGGCCGACTGATGTGGTGGCTGACGATCGCCATGGTGCTGATCGGCGCCTATAACGTGATCACCCGTTATCTCGGCCAGTATCTGGGCGTGCAGCTGTCGGCCAATGTCTACCTCGAGCTGCAGACCTATGCCTTCGATCTGATCTTTCTGCTGGGCGCGGCCTATCTGCTGCGCGTGGACGGGCACGTACGTGTAGATATCGTCTACAGCCGCTTGGGCCCGCGCGCGCGGGCGTGGATCGATATCTTCGGCACGCTGTTCTTCCTCGTTCCCTTTTGTATCTTCGGCCTGTATTTTTGCCTGGGCTATGTAGAGCGCTCCTGGGCAGTGATGGAGCAAAGCCCCAACCCCGGCGGGCTGGCTCGCTACCCGATCAAGACCGTCATGCTCGTGGCGTTCGCGATGCTCATCCTTCAAGGCGTGAGCGAAATCATCAAGAACATCGCCTATCTGGCCCGCGAACCCGGCTTTAGCGACAACGACGCCCATCGCGCCACCCAGGAAACCGAGGGCCTCTAGGCTTGCCCGGCATGCGCGCACCCCTCGACAACAGGCCCTGACCGTGGATTATCTCGCCCTCTGGATGTTTGCGACCGCGATCGGTTTGCTGCTGATCGGTTATCCCGTGGCCTTCACGCTGGGTGGCACGGCCGTGCTGTTCACGCTCATCGGCAGCGACATGCTGCCGGATATGGGCCTGACGCTGCCCTGGGAGCCGGCGTTTCGCATGGCCCGGCTCAATATCCTGCCGGGCCGCATCTTCGGCAACATCATGGACAACTACGAACTGGTCGCCGTGCCGTTCTTCGTGTTCATGGGCGTGATGCTGGAAAAATCGCGGCTGGCCTCCGATCTGCTACAGACCATGGGCCTGCTTTTCGGACGCATACGCGGCGGCCTGGCGATCTCGGTGGTGGTGGTCGGCACCCTGCTGGCGGCTTCGACCGGCGTGGTCGGCGCCTCGGTGGTCACCATGGGCGTGCTCGCCCTGCCGGTGATGCTCAAGTACAACTACGACAAGGGCCTGGCCTCCGGCACCGTCGCGGCCTCCGGCACCCTCGGCCAGATCGTACCGCCGAGCATCGTGCTGATCATCCTCGGCGATCAGATGCGGGTGTCCATCGGCGATCTGTTTCTGGGCGCGCTCATTCCCGGCATTCTGCTGTCGGTGCTGTTCGTGCTGTGGATAATCTTCGTAGCGCTGCGCTACCCCGAGCGGGCCCCGGCCCTGCCGGCCAGCGAACGCGATATCAGCCCGCGCCGGCTGCTGCTGCGGGTACTGGGCATGATGACGCCGCCGTTGGCGCTGATTCTCATCGTGTTGGGCACCATCTTTGCCGGCATCGCCACGCCGACGGAAGCCGGCGCCATGGGCGCGCTGGGTGCGAGCCTGCTGGCGCTGATCAATCGCCGCCTGAACTGGGAAAGCCTGAGCGCGGTCATGGATCAGACCGTCAAGCTCACCGCCATGGTGTTCATCATCCTGCTGGGCGCAACCGCCTTCACCATGGTCTTCGCCTCACTCGGCGGCCCGCAGCTGGTGGAAGAGATCCTGCTCGATCTGCCCGGCGGCGCGCTGGCATTCCTGTTCTTCACGATGCTCACCATCTTCGTGCTGGGCTTTTTCGTGGACTTCATCGAAATCAGCTTCATCGTGGTGCCGGTGATCACCCCGATCGCCATCCAGCTGGGTATCGATCCGCTCTGGTTCGCCGTGCTGATTGCGGTCAATCTGCAAGCCTCCTTCCTCACCCCGCCGTTCGGCTTCGCGCTGTTCTATCTCAAGGGCGTAGCGCCGCCCGGCATCCGCACCATCGATATCTATCGCGGCGTGGTGCCCTTCATCGGCCTGCAGCTGTTCGCGCTGATCCTGCTGTGGCTGTTCCCGCAGCTCGTGCTCTGGCTGCCCCAGCTCAGCAACGCGGTGCAATAGGCGACGACGCGAGCCCGGCGAAAAACAGTCCGCAAATGAACGCCAATTAACGCAAATAGAAAAGCGCTTGGCAGGCGATTGCCTTGACTGCCCACGCGGTTAGCGTATCGCTCGAGGCGAAAACCTTTGCCTTATTCGCGTGCATCCGCGTTTATTTGCAGACTCATCTTTGCCTTAGGCCACGCCAAGGCTTTGTTCTTTGAAGCAATTCGCAGATTAAGCAGATTCGATGGGAAAGCTGACGGACGCACTGCGTTGCTCCACGCCTCGAACCGCACTTCCAAGGCACGAACAACCGATCAAACAATCGGCGGATTAAAACAATCCGCGAATGAACGCCAATTAACGCAAATGGAAAACCGGTTGTCAGGCGCTTGTCTGAACTGCCCACGCGGTTGGCGTATCGCTCGGGGCGGAAACCTTTGTCTTATTCGCGTGCATTCGCGTTCATTTGCGGACGGTCTTTCTTCGAACGCGCCTCAGTAAACCAAACAGTACCCTGGGGCATTAAAAAGCCGCGCGGCCCGATGGGGCGGCGCGGCTTGCCGGCCTCACAGCGTGACAGCTAGGCGAGATCGCCGTTGATATAGCGCAGGAAGTTGTACTGGCTGACATCGGTCCAGGCCCGAACCTCGTCGCGAAAGCCCTGCCACTGATCGTAGACCTTGGCATAGAGCTTGTTCTTGTCGGCATGCTCCTGCTGGATCTCGTCGGTATAGCCCTTGAGCACGTCCAACACCTCAGCCGGGAAGGTGCGCACCTGCGCGCCGCCGGCGATCAGGCGCTTCAGAGCCGGGCCGTTGCGGGCGGTGTACTGGGCAAACATACGCTCGTTGGCGGCCTTGGCGGCGACCGGGATCGTCTCGCGGATATCCTTGGGCAGATCCTTGAAGATATCGTTGTTGACGTACAACCCGAGCGTCGCGCCCGGCTCGGCCCAGCTGGGCATGTAGTAGTACTTGGCGGCCTTGTGCAGTTGCAGGATTTCGTCGTCGTAGGGGCTGACCCAGTCAGCCGCATCGATCACGCCGCGTTCGAGCGCGAAATAGACCTGCCCACCGGGTAGATTCTGGATATTCACGCCGGCACGCGCCATCACCTGACCGCCCACGCCGGGAAAACGCATCTTCAGCCCCTTGAGATCCTCGGGCGAATTGATTTCCTTGTTGAACCAACCACCGGTCTGGCCGCCGGTATTGCCGGCCAGAAACGCCACCATGTTGCTGCGGGCGTTGAGCTCGTTCCAGAGGTCGCCACCGCCGCCTTCCTCGATCCAGGCATTCTGCTGCTGGCCGGTTAGGCCGAACGGCATGGCCGTAAAGAAAGCATGGGTCGGATCCTGGCCGATGTAGTAGTAGGACGCGGTATGCCCCATGGCAAAGGCGCCGCTCGACACGCTGTCATAGACCTCGAGACCGCCGACCTGCTCGCCAGCCGCGAACACTTCGACTTCGACATCGCCATCGGTGGCATATTCGATCGATCGGCCGATGTATTCGGCGGTCCCGAACAGGGTATCGATGGACGAAGGCCACGAGGTGACCATGCCCAGGCGATATTTCTTGTTCCGCGCGATGGTCATCGGCGAAAACACGGTACTCGCGGCCGCGACCGCACCGGCCGCTCCGGTCAGAAACTGACGACGTTTAATGCTCATGGCTCCCCTTCGCTCGGCCGCCGCCCGCAACACGAGCCGACCGCTTCGCCTTTTTTTAGATGATTCATGTTCGGCCCAGGCCCGCACCGCGATAGAGCACGGGCCGCCGATGCGCCAGATTGCCGCAAAACGGTCAGCGGGGAAAGTCGACCAACGATTGAGTCCGCGCGCGTTAGCGGCCCGCACGCAGGGCCGCGTTCAATCAGACGCGCGGCCCGCCGCGCTGCTGACGCCAGTACATGATCAGCCCGAAGCCGAAGGCCATGCCACCGAGGTGGGCGAAATGCGCCACGCCCGCCTGGGTGCCGGTCACGCCGAAGAACAGTTCCATCGCCCCGTAACCGATCACCAGCCATTTCGCGGTCATTGGAATCGGCGGGATGAGCAGCATCACCCGGGCATTGGGAAACATCATGCCGAAGGCCAGCAGCACGCCGAACAACCCGCCCGAAGCGCCGACCGTGGGTACGGGCTGGCCCGGCGACATGAGCAGGAGCGTGAGCACCTGGGTGATACCGGCACCGACCACGCAAACCAGATAGTAGAGCAGAAAACGCTGACCACCCCAGACCTGTTCGACCACGCGCCCGAACATCCACAGGCCAAACATGTTGAAGAACAGATGGCCGAAACTGCCATGCAGAAAGCCATAGCTGAGCAACTGCCAGACTTCGAAACCGACACTGCCGACGCCCGCGGACGTGCGCACCGGATATTCGCCCAGCGGCCACAGGGCGAAATACTGCATGACCGGTTCCTGGGCATACATCAGGAACAGAAATCCCAGCCCGTTCGCGATCAGTAACCACTTGATCATGGGCGGAACGCTGGAAACGGCAAACGGATCCTGTCGCATGGGCAGGCAGACTCGGCTCGAAAATGGAACCCGCCAAGCATACCGCATCGTCTTTTCAGGCCGCAGCACACGCGTCGCACCCGCGCCGGATCAGGCATAAAAAAAACCCGGCGCCGCACGAGGCGACGCCGGGCTGCCGGGCGCTATAAAAGCGCCTGACGCTTAGCGCACCAGATACAAAAAGTGCAGATGCTTTTCGTACTGGTCGAGGATATCGCCGATGAGCTGTTCCTTGGTGTAGCCCACGACGTTGTACTGCTGCCCGCCTTCACGCAGGAAGACCTCGGCACGGAAGTGCTCGCGCTCCTGAGCCTTCTGTTGCTCTTCGCGACGGGTCAGCGCGCCCATGTAGAACGTGGGCGCGGTGAAGCGACGCGCGCGCACGCCATAGACGAAGTCGATTTCGGCGCCATGGTCCACATCCAGATAGCAACGATCATCCTCGGTGCTGATCTTGGTGGTCATGCCGCTTTCTTCGAACTGCTTGGCGACCGCCTCCATGGCCGGCTTGACCACGTTGGTCAGGAACTCGTCGACCTGCTTGCGGCGCGGCGACGTAACCAGCGTCTTGAGACGGTTCTGCCAGCTGCCACCGCCGAAACCGGCGACGTTCGAAGGCGTATTCATCGCATAGCGCAGGCTGTCCTGTTTGACCAGCTCGATACTCAACGAGCGATACAAGCAATAGGCCATGATCAGAAGGATCACGGTAATCGGCAGAGCCGAGGCCAGCGATGCAGCCTGCAGCGCCCCGATACCGCCGGCGGCCAACAGCACGATGGCAACCACACCTTCCAGTACCGCCCAGAAGATACGCTGCCAGACCGGCGGTTCGTTGCCGTCTTTCGCGGTGAGGATATCGATGACCAGCGAACCGGAGTCCGACGAGGTCACGAAGAAGGTGATCACCAGCATCGTGCCGAGAATCGATGTCAGCCAGGTGAACGGGAACTGTTCGAGAAAGACGAACAGCGCGGTCGAGGTGTTTTCGTCCACGGCGTCCATGAGGGTGGTCATGCCGTCCACCATGATCATGTGCAGCGCACCGTCACCAAAGGCGGTCAGCCACAGGAAGGTGGCCCCCACCGGTACCAGCAGCACGCCGAGCACGAATTCGCGGATCGTACGGCCACGCGACACGCGCGCAACGAACATGCCCACGAACGGCGACCAGGAAATCCACCAGGCCCAGTAGAACAGCGTCCAACTGCTCATGAAGCTGTCGGTATCTTCAGTTCCTGTATACACCCAGGAATTGAAGGTCATGTCCACCATCGAAGACATGTAGTTGCCGATGTTCTGCATCAGCGACTGGAAGATGAACAGCGTCGGGCCCATCACGATCACGAACAGCAGCAGCGCCGCAGCCAGCCACAGGTTGAGTTCGGATACGCGACGGATGCCGCCGTCGAGGCCGAGTACGACCGAGGTCGTGGCCATCGCGGTGATGATGCAGATGAGCACGATCTGGGTGCTCAGACCTTCGGGCACGCTGAACAGGAAGTTCAGCCCCGAGTTGACCTGCTGGGCACCAAAGCCAAGCGACGTGGCCACACCGAACAGGGTGCCGAACACGGCCAGGATATCGACCGCATTACCGATGGGGCCGTAGATGCGCTTGCCGATGAGCGGGTACAAAGCCGAACTCATGCGCAGCGGCAGATCGCGCCGGAAACTGAAATAGGCCAGGCACAGGCCCACCACGGCGTAGATCGCCCAGGCGTGCATACCCCAATGGAAGAAGGTGATCCGCATCGCCGCACGCGCGGCTTCGCCCGTTTCGCTGGTGCCCTGCGGCGGGTTCATATAGTGCAGAACCGGTTCGGCCACACCATAGAACATCAGACCGATGCCCATGCCCGCCGAGAACAACATGGCGAACCAGGAGATATAGCTGAAATCCGGTTCGCTGTGATCCGGCCCCAACCGGAACTGTCCGTAGCGGGACAGCGCGAGCACGATACAGAAAACCAGATAGGCGCCGACAGCACCCAGATACAACCAGCCGAAGGTCGCGATCAGCCAGCTCTGCATCCCGCTGAAGAAGTCATTGGCTCGATCCGGGAAAACCGCCCCGAAGATGACAAGCACGCCAATGACGGCGACTGATGGAAAAAATACAGGCGGATTGATACCCGCCTCTTCAGGTTCGCTATCGCTCATGCACTTTCTATTATCGTGGATTCCCTCTCCTATCTATAACACGACTGTCGTTTATTAACGACAGCTGAAGTGCAACGCGAAACGGTGCCGATGCGGCGCCAAGGCCGCTCCAGCCTAGAGTCCAGCCGGATTGCCGAACCGGTCCACGAACACGAATTCGTCAAGCGCACGCCGCTCTCGGGGCTTGGTATCGCGCTCCAGCAGCGCTTGATTCATGTTATCGGAGGTTTCGCGATAGCCGATCGCCATGGCGGTGAATGCCTCGGCGTTTTCCGGGATCGCAAAGGCGCTGCGCGCGGCATCCGGATCGAGACCGATCATCTGATGCACGAACAGCCGGCGGGTGGTCGCTTCGGTGACCAGATTCGCCGACGCCAAGCCCAGATCGTGTTCCGCGGCCTTGTTGAGCTCGCCGTTGCGGGTGAACGTGCGAACCACCACGCCCAGTGCAAGCACCGGCGCATTCTGTGCCCAGGCGCGGTTGGCTTCGACCAGGCATTCGAGAATACGCGCATGGGTATCGCCTTGGCCCTTGATCCCCACGATATAGCGCCAGGGTTGCTCGTTGTAGGAGGACGGCGCCCAGCGCGCCGCCTCGAACACACTGGCCAGATCCTGGGCCGGCACCGGTTTATCGCTGAAGGCATAGGGGCTCCAGCGCACAGCGAGGGTGTTGTGAATACGGTGATCGGTCGCTGCGTTTTTGCTCATGCCCCTGTCCTTGCGGTTGCGTATCGGCGTATGGGCGAACTGTGTCAGAGGCTTAGCGCCGTGGCTAGTCGCGCTAGCTTTTCGCCCTGATAGCGTGCGATCGATAGCTCCTTTTCGCTCGGCTGGCGCGAACCGTCGCCGCCGGCATAGGTCGACGCGCCATAGGGCGAGCCGCCGCGCAGTTCGGAAATATCGAACAGCTCCTGAGCGCCAGCATAATCGACCGGCACGATCAGCATGCCGTGATGGGCCAGCGTGTTCCAGAACGAGGTGATGGTGGTTTCGTTGCCCGCACCCGTGGCGCTGGACGTGAACACGCTACCGAACTTGTTCACCAGCTTGCCGTTGGCCCACAGCCCGCCGGTCTGATCCAGGAAGGTACGCATCTGCCCGGACATGTTGCCGAAACGCGTAGGCGTGCCGAACACAATGGCATCGTAATCGGCGATTTCACCCGGCTCGGCCACCGGCGCCGACTGATCCATCTTCGCGCCTGCGGCTTGCAACGCCTCGTCGCTCATCGTTTCCGGCACGCGCTTGAGGGTCACCTCGACGCCATCGACGCTTTTTGCGCCTTCGACCACGGCATTGGCCAGCGTCTCGATATGCCCGTACATCGAATAATAAAGCACCAGCATCTTCTTCATGATCAACTCCTTGTTCATGCAAATAATCGTCAGCACCGCGGTGGCTTGTATGCCGCCTCGATCGTATGGGCTCAACATAGAACGCATACGAAAACGATGAAAGCGAAGCCTTTTGGCATACTCGTTCAAATTATTTGATTAAGGCATCGCATGTCGGCTCAAACGCCCCCCGTTCGCCTGGAAGCACTGGAAGCGCTCGATGCGATCGACCGCTACGGCAGCTTCGCTGCCGCGGCTGCGTCGCTCTACCGTGTGCCATCGGCGATCTCCTACACGATCGGCCAGCTCGAAGCAGAGCTGGGCATCAACGTTTTCGACCGAAGCGGCCATCGCGCCGTACTCACGCCGGCGGGCCGCCTGTTGCTGGAAGAGGGCCGGCGTATTCTCACTGCCAGCCGCGAACTGGGCGCGGCCGCACGCCGGCTGGCCGACAACTGGGAGCCGGAACTGCGGCTTGCGCTCAACGGCTTGCTCGCGCCGTGCGAACTCTGGCCGGCACTGGCCGATTTCCATCGCGCGCATCCCGCGATCGACGTCCGCCTGAGTGAAGAAATCCTAGGTGGTAGCTGGGAAGCCCTGATCGAAGACCGTGTGGATCTCGCGATCGGTGTCACCGATCCGCCAACCCAGACCGGCATCCGCCGCGCAGCATTTGCCACCGTGGAATTCGTGTTCTGCTGTGCGCCCGACCACCCACTGGCCGAACACACCACACCACTGGACGAAGACTTGCTGCGCCACTACCGCGCCGTTGTCGTAGCCGATACGGCCCGCGCACTCGCGCCGCGCAGTGCCGGGCTGCTGGATGGGCAGCCACGGCTGACCGTGGGCAGCATGTACAGCAAGATCGAAGCTATCGAACAAGGCCTGGGCGTGGGCCATTGCCCGGCCGGGTGGGTGCGTACGCCTCTGGCCCAGGGCCGGCTCGTGACCCGCGAACTGGCCAGCCCGCGCGCGCCGCAGCCCTGCTATCTACTCTGGAAAAGCGCCACCACCGGGCGCGCGCTGCAATGGTTCATCCAGCGCCTGTCGGCACAGACGCCCACGCAGGGCTGAAAAGCCACGCCGGCGATCCCGGGTTGGGCGCAAAAACGCGCGCCGAACTCAGCTCAGCCCACGCGCCTCACGAATACGTTCGTAGGCGGCACCGATCTCGCGCGTTTTCTGTTCGGCCATATCGCGCATGCTCTCGGGCATGCCCTTGGCGGCGAGCTTGTCCGGATGGTTCTGGCTCATCTGGCGGCGATAGGCTTTCTTGACCTCGCCATCAGTGGCCGACGAATCCACCCCGAGTACCGTATACGCCTGTTCGAGTTGCTCTTTGGGGTCGATACCGGCTTTCGAGCCCATACCGTCGCCGGAGGCACGCCCGGGCCCACCGCCGGAGAGCATGGCCTCGAGCTGGCGGATTTCCATTTCCGACAGGCCCAGGGCGCGCGCCACGCGCATGAGCATGTCGTGCTCGGCATTGCTGACCTTGCCGTCGGCCGCGATCGCGGCGATCTGGACCTGCAGAAACATCTGGTGCAGCGCCCGCTGGCCGCGCGCGACCTTACGAAACGCAGCCACCTCGCCGTCCAGATCGAAATCGTCGGCCTTGCCCCGATTGAACGACGCCCGCGCCTGCGCTTTCTGTTCGTCGTTGAGCCGAAGCTTGGCAAACAGATCTTCGGCCACGCGTATCTCGTCGCGCGTGACCTGGCCGTCGGCCTTGCACAACGCACCCATGACGGCGAACGTGGAATCGAGAAACTGCGCCCGAATCGTGCCCAGCGCGCCCTTGAGCAGCGTCATCGCCAGCATCTGTGCGCCGGCGAAACCGAGAACGCCACCCAGCAACACGCCGGGCAGCCCCATGATGGCGCCGCCGATCACGGCGCCGATAATCATTGCAATAAGCATGGGGGCGATTCTACCTGTTCGCGCGGACTGCGTGCGTGTACGAGCGCTCGCGTACCGACAGGCCTTGTCGTCACGTGTTTGTCATGCGCCTGTCATATTCGCGGCACAAGGTGTGCGTCGGTCGCATGCCGCGGCCTCGAACACCCATGCAGTCATCAGCGCCGGGGGCCTTTCATGTCGCGTATCGCTCTTCGTTTTCTTGTTCGCGCGAGTCTGATCGCGGGCCTGACCGCCCTCGCCGGCTGTGCGGGCGTGCGTCAACTCGATACCGGCGCCCCCAGCGGCGCGGCCAGTGCCGAATTGTTCGTGCCCTACCAGTTTCAGGTGCAGGCCATCGACGGCACCGTACTGCGCGACAACTTCTACACCTTCGACGGCCGCGATCAGACCCTGCGGGTCGCACCGGGCGAACACGAACTCGTACTGCGCTATTTCGATCTGATCGCAGACAACGATGACCGCACCGACGACTACGCCCGCGTGCTATCCGAACCCATCACCGTCAGCTTTAGCGCCCGCGCGAACAGCCAGTACGCGGTCACCGGCGAGCGCCCGACCACCCCGGACGCTGGCGAAGCCTTTGCCGCCAACCCGAGCCTGTCGATCGAAAACCGGGCCAACGGCAATACGGTCAGCGGCGAAATCGCCGTGGCCGAACCCGAAATCGAAACCATCCGCCGCGGCAATACCGTGTTCGCCCCCGTGGGCAAGACCCCGGCCGCCAGTACCGACGCACCGCAGCCGGCGCCGGAGAACGCCCCGCCGCAGTCGCTGCAGATGCTCAAGTACTGGTGGAACAACGCCAGCCAGACCGAACGCGATCGCTTCGAGGCCTGGCGCAAGCAGAACGGCGCCCAATAATGGGGTCGAAGCAGCCGATTGGCGGCGATTACCCGATCGCCGCCTCGACCACCTCGCCGTCGCCCACGACGAATACGCGATCACCCGCGGCCGGCGAAATACGCTGGCCGCCGGCAAAGCTGCAGAACGCCGGCAGCATCAAGCCGTCGGCATGGCGCCAGAACACGGGCACGCGCAGCCGTTCGCGGCCCGCGCCCAGATGAACCACCGGGTGCACATGGCCGGCGAGCACCGGCCCGCGCGCGTCCGCCTCGGGTTCGTGGCGTAGCACGAAAGGCGTATCGAACAGGCTGCCGGCATGCCAACGCAGGTCACAGTCGATAGGCAGCCGCTCGCCGCGATCGTGGTTGCCGCGGGTCACGATCATTTCGACCTGCGCATGTTGCGCGCGCCAGGCGGCAAAACGCGCCAGCCACGGGGTATCCGCCGCCGGCGGCGCATGCACGAAATCCCCGAGCACGATCAGCCGCTGCGCCTGCGTTTCGGCCAGCGCCGTGCCCAGGCGGGCGAGATCGGCATCGGTCGTGCCGCTGGGCACGCCCAGCCCCTGTTTGCGGAACACGCCGGCCTTACCGAAATGGGTATCGGCCACGAACAAGGTCGAACGGGCCGGCCAGAACAGGCTGTGATCGCCGCGCAGACACAGCCGCTCGCCGGCCAGTTCCAGCTCGACCTGACTGTGTGCGCGCGGGCTTTCAGCGCTTAGCGACATGGCGTTTCAACAGTCCGCAATACAGGCGAAAGACGCCATGATATCGGCTGCACTCAAGCGAGCGCCTTGCCCGCGAATCGCGCCAGCAAAAGCTGGGGCCGCGAAGATCTTCTTGTCCGCAGATCGACGCAGATTCACGCAGATAAAAACGCTTCGGTTGAGGAATATTGGCTGCGCTCAGGCACGGAAGTGTCCGCAAATGAACGCGAAGATACGCAAATAAGCGGCAGATAGATCGACGGGAAGGTGCGTAAACCGCGCCCCAGACCTCGTACTCAACTTTACATCCAGTCAAACGCTGTCACGTCGCAAGCAGCTGAATTGCATATCGAACCACAGACTGATCAATATCTTCGTTTGTCTTGATCTGCGTCGATCTGCGTCGATCTGCGGAAAAATGTCTTCCCGCTTTTCGCTTGTCTTGCATATGCAGACCCTGCGCTCATTTGCGCACACCTCCTTAGACTGCTGGCGACTCGCGCCGCCCGTCTTTCCTATTCGCGGGCTTCGCGTTCATTCGCGCCCAGCCCTGGTTGTCCGCAGATCGACAAAGATTTACGCGGAAAAAACGCTTTCGATGAAGCGCATTCGGCTGCGCTCCAGCAAAACTTAAGAGTCCGCGAATGAACGCGAAGACGCGCAAATAAGGCGAAAGACCCATCGCGCGCGAAGGCCGGCTGGACTGCTGCTTGCCCCTTTCGATGATCGACGGTGTGATGGCTTCGTTCTTCACCAACCGCAGATTTCGCAGATTACACAGATGAACAAGCGCGGCACATGCGCCTCACGACAGTGAACGACCGCGGTTTATTGTCTTGGACCTGTGTGATCTGCGTCGATCTGCGGACCTTTACTTACCGCTAGCGCCACCAAAGCCGCGGCGCCAGTGAGGCCGACCACCCGCCACCGCCAAATCAATCAATCTGCGTAATCGGCGTAATCTGCGGATAACCCGGTCTTCCCGCCTTCCATGTGCCGTACATTGGCGCGGCTCGCGTTCATTTGCGGGCCGCTTTCTTCAGCTTATCCGCGGCGTTTTCCAGTTGTACGGTCATGCGCTCGACGCGATCGCGCCAGGATTCGTTCGACACCTGGCTGGCCACCCGCTCGACCCAGAGCGGAAAACCCAGCGGCGTGAGCCGCGGCGGGTTGGCGATGCACAGCGACTGGCCGGCGATGGCCTCGAGTGCGGCGGACACCCGGTTGAACTCCAGTTCGCGTTCCAGCACTTCGCGCCGGGCCTGGTCGAGCAACAGGTTATTCGCGTCATAGCGGGTAAGCACATCGAACACCAGCCCGCTGGAGGCCTGAACCTGACGCGCGCTCTTATGCGCACCCGGATAGCCGGAAAACACCAGCCCGGCGATCCGGGCGATATCGCGAAATGCCCGCTTGGACAGCTCGGCGGCATTCAGACAGGCCAGCAGGTCGTCCACCAGATTATCCGGCGAGAGTGCGGCGCGCAGCTCGGCGTCGCTGAAATCGACCTTGTTGCGGGTAACGAGTTCGAAGCCGTAATCGTTGACCGAAAACCGGAACGAGGCCTTGTGCATCTGCGCCAGCCGCCAGGCCACCAGCGCCGACAGGCCTTCATGGGCAAGCCGGCCGGCAAAGGGGTAGAAGAACCAGTGCCTCCCTTCACGGCTGGTGACATGCTCGATGAGCAGTTCGTCGGCGGCCGGCAATGCCGACCAGCGGCGCTGAATTTCGAGCAGGTCCCGAATCGCGGCCAGTTCGGGCTCGCGGTAGTCGTTGTCGCGGGCGGCTTCCAGCAGGCCACGGATCGCATCGGCCAGGGTGCCGGAAATCGCCATGCGCCCGCCGGCCCAGCGCGGCACCTGGCGGTTCTTGCGCGTCGCCGCTTTCACATAGGCGGTGAGTTCGCGTACCCGCACCAGCTCGAGCAGGCGCCCGGAGAACAGAAAAACGTCGCCCGGCTTGAGCTGGGCGATGAAGCGCTCTTCCACCGTGCCCAGACGCCCGCCTTTCATGAAGCGCACGCTCATGGCCGCATCCGAGGTGATCGTGCCCATGGTCATGCGATGACGACGGGCGATACGCCGATCGGTCACCCGCAGCCGACCGTCGATACGTTCGACGCGCTGAAACTCCGGATAGGCCGACAGCGCCGCGCCGCCGCGGGTGACGAAGTCCAGCGTCCACTGCCACTGCGCCTCGGACAGGTCGCGATAAGCCCGGCTGCTGCGCACCTCGGCGAGCAGGGCGTTTTCGTCCACCCCGCCTTCGCGGGTGCTGCCCAGCGCGCGGGTGACGATATGCTGGGAAAGCACGTCGAGCGCGCCGGTTAGCGGTGTACGTGCTTCGATATCGCCGGCCAGTGCCTTGCGCCGGGCGGCCGCGATCTCGACAAGTTCGAAGGCATGGGTGGGCACACACAGAATACGGCTGGCCGCGCCCGGACGATGGCCGGAACGCCCGGCCCGCTGAAGCAGGCGGGCCACGCCCTTGGGGCTACCAATCTGGATGACCTGATCGACCGGCGAGAAATCCACCCCCAGATCGAGGCTCGACGTGGCCACCACGCAGGCCAGGCGCCCGTCGGCGATCATGGCCTCGACCTGCTCGCGCAGGCCGCGATCCAGCGAGCCGTGATGCAGGGCGATACGCTCCAGCCAGTCCGGCCGGGCACGCAGCAGCGCCTGGTGCCAGAGTTCGGCCTGCGAGCGGGTGTTGGTGAACAGCAGCGTGGTTTCGGCGGCCTCAAGGGCCTCGATGACCGGTTCGACCAGGCGCGTACCCAGATGCCCGGCCCAGGGAAAACGTTCGATCGTGTCGGGGATGAGCGCTTCGATACGGGTTTCGGCCGGTACCAGGCCGCGAATTTCACGCGCGGCGCCCCCGCCGGTGAGCGCATCCGCGGCTTCGTCGATATTGGCCAGCGTGGCCGACAATCCCCAGGTCCGCAGGTTCGGGCGCAGACTGCGCAGCCGGGCCAGGGCCAGCTCGAGCTGTACGCCGCGCTTGCTGGACAACAGCTCGTGCCACTCGTCGACGACCACCCCGTCGAGCTGGCCGAACAGCGTTTCGTGGTCGGCATAGGACAACAGCAGCGCCAGGCTTTCGGGCGTGGTCACGAGCGCGCTGGGCAGCTTCTTGCGCTGGCGGGCCTTGATATGGCTCTTGGTATCGCCGGTGCGCTGTTCCACGCGCCAGTTCAGCCCCAGTTCGCCCGCGCTCGCAGCCAGGTGCGCAGTGGTATCGGCTGCCAGCGCGCGCAGCGGCGTAATCCACAGCAGGGTCAGGCCGGGATTGGCGTTGGGGTCGTCGGCGCGGGCCAGCCAGTCGCCAAGTGCTGCGAACCAGGCCGCCAGCGTCTTGCCGGTACCGGTGGGCGCATGGATCAGGCCCGACTCGCCGGCGGCATAGGCCGCCCAGGCCTCGCGCTGGAAATCAAATATCTGCCAGTCGCGGGCGGCGAACCAGCCCTCGATACGCGCCTCGGCCGACTCCATTCAGTCGCGCTTGCCGGGGTTCCAGCGTGCGGCCACCGCCCGCGCCTGTTCGGCCACCCAGGGAAAACGGCGCTCGAAACGGCGCAGCTGTTTCTGTACCCAGATCGAATAGGGCGCCAGCAGAATCGCCGAAATGATCAGAAACAGCACGCCCTGCAGGATCGGCAGCACCAGCCCGGCGATACCCAGCAGAAAGAAGAACACGCCAAGACCGATACGCACATAGTCGCGCCAGGTCATGTCGGCAAAACGAATCCGCGTGGGCTCGGGCGCCTGCGATTCGGACTCGGAATGGCGGGTGGTCATGGCGCGGCCCGCGCAGGGGCCATCTGGCTTGAACAGCTCATTCGATACGTTCCTCGATCGGTAACAGCGCCTTGACGCCGTCGAGCGTGTCAGCGTCTTCAATCCGCTTGTCGTGTCGCCAGCGCGCGATACGCGGAAAGCGTACGGCAATGCCGGACTTGTGGCGGTTGGACGCCTGGATCCCTTCAAAGTGCAATTCGAACACATGCGTCGGCTCGACCGAGCGCACCGGGCCGAAGCGCTCGCGCGTATTGCGACGAATCCAGTGGTCGACCTGGCCGATCTCTTCGTCGGTCAGTCCCGAATAGGCCTTGGCAAATGGCACCAGATTGTCGCCGTCCCAGACCGCGAAGGTGTAGTCGGTGAGCAGGTTCGAACGCCGGCCGCTGCCCGGCTGGGCATAGAGCAACACGGCATCGATCGAATAGGGGTCGACCTTCCATTTCCACCAGTCGCCGCGGGTACGCCCGACCCGATACGGCGAGCGCGCGCGCTTGAGCACGAAGCCTTCGGTGGCGAATTCGCGGCTGCGCTCGCGCAGGGCGGCCAGTTCGTCCCAGCCGGTGGATTCCACGTTCACCGATACCGCGATGCGCGTATCCGACTCGAGCCCGCCGACCAACGCTTCCAGCTTCGCGCGGCGATCCTCGATGGGCGACTCGCGAACATCGCTGCCATCGTATTCCATCAGGTCGTAGGCCAGAAAACGTACCGGGTGCTTGGCCTGCATGTTCGCCGACGGCTTGAGCCGGCCGATACGCCGCTGCAGGCGCGCGAACGGCAGCGGCCGCGGCTCGCCCTCGGCCCAGGCCAGAATCTCGCCGTCGAGCACGCAGCCGTCGGGCAGATCGGCCGCCGCGGCCTCCAGCTCGGGGAAACGCCCTTCCATCAGGTCTTCGCCGCGCGACCAGACATGACACTGGCCCTGGCGGCGAATGAGCTGGGCCCGAATGCCGTCCCATTTCCATTCCGCATGCCAGTCGCTACGGGCGCCCAGATCCGCCATCGCCGCGATCGGCGCCTGCTCGATCGGCGAGGCGAGAAAGAACGGATAGGGCTGGGCGGCGTCCTCGCCGCGATCTTCCGGGTCGATAAGGCGTTCGAAGAACTGCGGCGTGGGCCGCCAACGGCCCATCAGCCGATGGGCGATCCGGGCAGGTTCGATATCGGCTGTCTCGGCCAGCGCCCGGGTAACCAGCCGGCGCGATACGCCCACGCGAAACGCGCCGGTGAGCAGCTTGTTGAGAGTAAAGCGGGCATCGGTGGGCAGTTCCCGCCAGAAGCCGACGATGCGCGCCTTGCGGGCCTCGTCGTCCATATCCCGCAGCGGCAGGATGCGCTGCTCCACCCAGTCGTGCAGGGCGATCTCCAGGCCGGTATCGCCGGTTTCGATTTCATCGAGCAACAGGGTGACGGTTTCGGCCAGATCGCCGACCGCCGAATAGCTTTCCTCGACCAGCCACAGGGGCATGTCGATCGCCTCGGCGGTCCATTCGCGCAGTCGTGCCGAGGGGATGAGCCGCTTGATGCGGCGCCCACACAGAAACGATACCGCCCAGGCCGCATCCGCGGGCGGCGCGGCTGCGAAATAGTCGCGCATGGCCGCGACCTTGTCGTTGGTGGCCGTGCTGGCGTCCAGACGCGTGTAGAGCGCGGTAAAACGACGCACGGCTAGCGCCCATCCATGGCAAGTGACGGCACGACGATGGTGCGATTTCGACGTTGCGTACAACCTGTCATCGGCGGGTCATCGTTGCGGGAACAGCGTCTTTGCTGTCGCATCAAGGACCTGGCGAACAGCGGTTGTAGCCTGGCGTGCGGGTTGCATAACGTAGTCATTCCATTTGAAAAGCTTGCGGCGAGACGTCGGATACCGGCGACACCGTGACGGGGACTTTCGTGTATGAAAGAAGCAACCCAGCACAATCCGATATTCCAGCGTACCCAGGACTTCGGCGCTGCGCCGACCGATGTGCGCGAAACCGACCACTATCAATACGAATACGTCCACGACTTCGTGGAACGCTGGGACGATCTCATCGACTGGGACGGGCGCGCCGCCAGCGAAGGCAATTTCTTCATCGACGTACTCAAGCGTTACGGCTGCCAGTCTGTCATCGATGCGGCCACCGGCACCGGTTTTCATTCCGTACAACTACTCAAGGCCGGTTTCGAGGTCGCCAGTATCGACGGGAGCCCGCAGATGCTGGCCAAGGCCTTCGAGAACGCCCGCCAACGCGGCATGATCCTGTCCACCGTGCACAGCGACTGGCGCTGGCTGTCGCGGGACGTGGTGGGCCGTTACGACGCCATCATCTGCCTGGGTAACTCCTTCACCCATATCTTTTCCGAGCACGACCGCCGGCGCACGCTCGCCGAGTTCTACGCCATGCTCAAGCATGACGGCATTCTCATCCTCGATCAGCGCAATTACGACGCCCTGCTCGACGGCAAGGCCGTACCCGGCCACAAGTACTACTACTGCGGCGCCAATGTCTCGGCCGCGCCCGAGCATGTCGACGACGGCCTCGCCCGGTTTCGCTATACCTTCCCGGGCGACGAGATCTATCACCTCAACATGTTCCCGTTGCGCAAGGCCTATGTGCACGAACTGATGCACCAGGTGGGCTTTCAGTCGGTGACCACCTACGGCGATTTTCAGAGCAGCTACCGGGAAAGCGACCCGGACTTCTTCATCCACGTCGCCGAAAAATCCTATCGCGAAGCCGAAGCGGACCAATCGTAAGGAGCGAACATGACACAGTATTCCCAGGCCGTACGCACGGCCCAGGCCTACTACAACAGCGACGACGCCGAGAACTTCTACTCGCGCCTGTGGGGCGGCGAGGATATCCATATCGGCCTGTATGAATCCGCCACCGAGGCGGTGGTCGATGCCAGCCATCGTACCGTCGAGCGCATGTGCGCCGCACTCGGGCCCGCTCTTGACGGCGCGAGCGTGCTGGATATCGGTGGCGGTTACGGTGGCTCCGCACGCCATGTCGCCGCACGCCACAACGCCACCGTGGTGTCGCTGAATCTGTCGGAAGTGCAGAACGAGCGCGCACGTCGCAAGAACGCCGAACGCGGGCTGGACGACCGCGTGCGCGTCGTCGACGGCGACTTCGAAAACATCCCCTTCGACGACGGCTATTTCGATATCGTCTGGTCGCAGGATGCCATGCTGCATTCCGGCAATCGCGAACGCGTGCTCGACGAAGTCGCCCGTGTGCTCGCACCCGGCGGCACGTTCATCTTCACCGATCCCATGCAGGCCGATGACTGTCCCGACGGGGTGCTGCAGCCGGTGCTCGATCGCATCCAGCTCGATACCATGGGCTCGCCCGGTTTCTATACCCGCGCACTTGAACGCCGCGGCTTCACCCGCCGCGCATTCGAAGACCATACCCGCCAGATACCGCGACACTACGGCGGGATTCACGACACCCTTGTCGAGCGCGAAGACGAGCTGCGCGATTCGGCGATCTCGACTGCCTATATCGACAACATGAAAAAAGGCCTGCAGCACTGGGTGGATGCCGGCAATGCCGGCCATCTGGCCTGGGGCATCATGATTTTCGACAAGCGCTGAATCGGCCCCAGGGTGATTGTTGGTGTGTGAAACGCAGTTGGCAGAACTCAAGCAAGCAAGGTTTCCGCGAATGAACGCGAAGACACGCGAATAAGGCGAAAGACCGATCGCTCGAAGCCCAGATGGTCTGGGCACGCCGCACGGTGAATTCTGTAAATAATCGCGTACGGGCTTGATTCAGGCGCGTTCATCGTCAGCTTTGGTTGCATGAGACAACGGCCGGGCAGGCTGGCCCGGCCGGGGTCGCTCGGTTTTAACGCCCAATAACAGGAACCGCAGGCATGCAACGCTTCAAGGACAAGATCGCTCTGATCACCGGCGCCGGCTCCGGCATGGGGGCGGCCACCGCTAAACGCCTCGTCGACGAAGGCGCGACCGTCGTGCTCGTCGGCCGCACAAAAGACAAGCTCGACAAGGTCGCCAAGGATCTGCCCGCCGATCGAGTTCACGTACGCCCGGCCGACGTGGCCGACGCCGACGCGGTGAACGCGCTCGTCGACGACGTCATCGCGACCTGCGGGCGGCTCGATATTCTGGTCAACAATGCTGGCGTGGCCACCCAGAGCCGGATTACCGATACCGACGACGACACCTGGCGCAAGATCATGTCGATCAACGTCGACGGCGTCTTCCACTGCTGCCGCGCCGCCATGCCGCATCTGATCGAAAGCCGCGGCAATATCGTCAACACCTCGTCGGTGTCCGGCCTCGGCGGCGACTGGGCGATGAGCGTCTACAACGCCAGCAAGGGCGCGGTGAGCAACTTCACCCGGGCGCTGGCATTGGATCATGGCGGCGACGGGGTACGCGTGAACGCGGTCTGCCCGAGCCTGACCCGTACCGACATGGCCAGCGGCGTGTTCGAAAAGGACGACCTGCTCGACAAGTTCGCCGAGCGCATGCCGCTGGGGGCGGGCGCTGCGCCCGAAGACATCGCCGCGGCCATCGCCTTTCTGGCCAGCGACGACGCCCGCTTCATCAGCGGCGTGAACCTGCCGGTCGACGGCGGGCTGATGGCCTCCAACGGTCAGCCGCCCCAGGTCTGATACGCGCCGTGCAAACCGATCCGCCCGTGGCCACACGCGTCATCGGCGGTTACGCAGGCGATCGCGCCGCTACGGCCGATCGCCTGTTTTTTTGCACAAATCATACGAAAACATCGATTTTCGTGGTTAGCTAGCAAAAAGACGCTGCCCCTCGGGGTTGCCCGCTACTATTCGCTGGCCGCTCGCGGCGGGCGCTGCGCTCCATCTCCACCGAGTCCTGAATGGCTGAACCTGACACCCAATCCAGCGACAGCCAGCATTCGGTCGCGCTGGGCGCGAGTCCGCTGGTTAAGTGGATGCTCGTCGCATTGTTTCTCTATGCGTCCGTCTTCGTGCTGAGCCAGGCCCGCAGCTTTTTCGTACCCATCGTGCTGGCCTTTCTGCTGTCCATGGTATTCGCGCCGATTCGGCGCGTATTCGACCGGCGACGGGTGCCCGCAGCGCTGTCGTCGCTGGTGATCGTGAGCGTATTGCTGGTGAGTTTTCTGTTCGCGGTGGCCGCACTGGCCGTGCCGGCGACTGGCTGGATCGAGAACGCCCCGCGTATCGAACAACGCATCGAACAACAGCTGGCCGATATCGCCGGCCCCTTCAGCGCCATCTTCGAGGCCAACGAAAAGCTGCAGTCCATGACCCGCAGCGACACGCCGGACGTTCAAACGGTGGAAATCGAAGGTGAAAGCGCAGCAACCCAGGCCGCGCTGCTCGCCCCCAACGTAATCGCCCAGTTCGTGTTCACGATGGTGCTGCTGCTGTTTCTGCTCGCCTCGGGCGACATGTTCTACGAAAAGCTCGTACACGTGATGCCGAGCTTTCGCGACAAACGCCGGGCCGCCCAGATCGCCCACGATATCGAGCGCAAGCTCTCGCGCTATCTGTTGACCATCACCACGATCAACGCCGGTCTGGGCGTCGCGGTCGCGCTGACGATGTGGGCATTCGGCATGCCCTATCCGGCCGTGTTCGGGGTGATCGCCTTCCTGTTCAACTTCATCCCGTATCTCGGCGCGCTTGGCGGGATTGCGATCGCGGCGATGATTGCGCTCATCACCTTCGACTGGGTGGGCTGGGCACTGATCGTTCCGGGCGTCTATTTCGCGCTCACCACGCTCGAGGGCCAGATTGTCACGCCCTATTTCGTGGGCCGCAGCCTGCGTCTGAATACGGTCATCGTATTCATCACGGTCACGTTCTGGGCCTGGCTGTGGTCGGCGGTGGGCATGATCGTGGCACTACCGCTGCTGGTTACTATCAAGACCCTGTGCGAGCACATCGAAGCGTTGCACAATCTCGGTGATTTCCTGTCCGAACGCCATGCGGAACTCGACGACGTTCGACAGGCGCCGCCACCAGAGCACTGACGCGCCGGCCGACCCGGCCCGCACTGGCTGACGGCGCCCCGGCTATCGCTACGCCGTCTGGTCGAGCCCGGCGTTGTTCTTGTCGAACACCCGATCGGCGCGATAGGAGCTGCGTACCAGCGGCCCGGAGACGACTTCCAGGAAACCGCGCGCCAGGCCCCACTGCCGATACTTGGCGAAATCCGCCGGCGGCACATAGCGCTCGACCGGCAGATGGTTCACGGTCGGGCGCAGATACTGGCCGAAGGTGACGATATCGACACCAATCGCGGCCAGATCGTCCAGGGTCTGTGCAATTTCGTCTTCGGTCTCACCCAGGCCCAGCATGACGCTGGTCTTGGTCAGCACATTCGGGTTGTGCTTCTTGGCGTGTTCGAGCACATCCAGCGTCTGGCGATAACCGGCCCGCGCATCGCGTACGACATGGGTGAGGCGTTCGACCGTTTCCACGTTCTGGGCGAACACTTCAAGCCCGGAATCCACCACCTTGTCGACATGTTCGGCCACGCCGCGGAAATCCGGCGCCAGCGCTTCCACGCGTACGTTGGGCGTGCGTGCCTTGATCGCCTTCACGCAGTCGGCATAGTGCTGGGCGCCGCCGTCGGGCAGATCGTCGCGATCCACCGAGGTGAGCACGATATAGTTCAGGCCCATGATCTCGACCGAATCCGCGCAGTGCTCGGGTTCCTGCGCATCCAGCCAGCCGCGCGGGTTGCCGGTATCCACCGCGCAGAAGCGACAGGCGCGGGTACAGGTATCGCCCATGATCATGATGGTCGCGGTGCCGTGGCTCCAGCACTCGCCGATGTTCGGGCACATCGATTCTTCACAGACCGTGGCCAGCTTGTGCTCGCGCACGTTCTTCTTGACCGCCTGATAGGTGTCGCCCGTGGGCAGACGCGCGCGCAGCCAGTCCGGCTTGCGCCCGATCGGCACGGCCGCGGCGTTCTTGTTCGCCTTCATGCCGTTCTTGATCGCCCGCGTGCCATTGGGCTTTTGCACCTTGGTGCCTGTTACTACGGGAATGCCTTTGAAATCGCTCATGCCGTCGTCGACCGTCGTTCGTACTGTGTCGTTGACCGGCCCCGATGATAACACCGCGCCCGGGCGCGCCGCGGTTGCGGCACTCAACCTCACACGGCGGGCGCCGATAACCGTTGCAAGAGCGCCGCACGATACGAGCGGCTGCATTCGCATATCGGTCAGCCGACGTACAGCCACCACGCTGCTATGATCGCGCCGCCGCACGCCTGGATACCGGGCGCGGCGATCTTCTACGTGTCTGCAAGCGAGTCCCGTGGCCAGCCAAACCGTTGCCAGCGACAGTCCCGACGCCAGTCCGGTCGAACAGTATTTCACCCGGCTGCTCAACAGCCGCGCGGGCCGTATCGCCTATCGCTACCGTCGGCTGTTGCCGGTGGCCTCCTTCGCCATGGGCGCGGGCAGTTTCTTTCTGGTCGAACGCCAGGCCGCGCTGGCGCAATGGGTCACCGCGCTCATGCTGCTCGGCTGGCTGGCGCTGTTGTTCGAAGGGCTGCTGTGTCGCCTGCTCGCCCGTTATTTCGGCGAACGTATTCCGCAGGCGGCCGTGCGTTTTGCGGCCCAGTGCCTGCACCAGGAAACCCTGTTCTTCGTCCTGCCGTTCTTTCTGGCCACGACTACCTGGCTGAGCGGCCAGGCGCTGTTCACCGGCCTGTTGATCGTCGCCGCCGCCGCGTCGACGATCGATCCGATCTACTTACACGGCATCGCCGAGCGCCGCTGGCTGTTTCTGGGTTTCCACGGTTTCACCCTGTTCGTCGCCCTGCTGACTGCCGGCCCCATCATGCTGTCGCTGACCACTGGCGAAAGCGTGGCCATCGCTTCGGTGGCCATGGGCGTATGCGCTTTGCCCAGCTTCAATGACGCCTTGCAGGCACGCCAGTGGTGGCGCTGGCTGCTGCTGGCCGCGCTCTCCGTGGCCCTCGGCGGCCTCGCCTGGTTCGGGCGTTTCTGGATTCCGCCAGCCACCCTGCGCGCCACCGATATGGCCATCACCCTGCAAGTGGATGTCGATAACCGCCAGCCCGGCCACGATCGCGCGAACTTCTCGGCAGACGAACTCGCCGCGGACGGGCTGTATGCCTTTACCGCCATCGCCGCGCCACGCGGACTGCAACAACAGGTGCTGCATGTCTGGTCGCACGACGGCAAGGTCGTCGACCGAATCCCGCTCGAGATTACCGGTGGCGGCCCGGAAAACGGTTATCGCGCGTGGAGCCATAAGCTCGCCCTCGGCGACGACCCGAGCGGCCACTGGCGGGTGACGGTCATCACCGACGATGGTCAGATGATTGGTGCACGGCGGTTTACGGTGAAGTGACGCATAGATCGCGTGCCTGCCAGACCCACGTGAAACACCGCGGTGCGCGTCGCGCTGTTGCAAAAACAGTCCGCAAATGAACGCCAAACGCGCAAATGATAGGTGGCGATTCAACCATCACCGAACGAAGGGCGTAGGTGGATCGGCCAGCGCGATCCACCAAAGAACCCAGCCCGCCGGGCCGATTGGAACGGGATAGTTCAACCCAGTCAAGAAACCCATTCCCTGTTGGTTTACGGCGTGCCGCGCCAAGCCAAACGACGTAGCCGGCGCTCGCTAAAGGCCACATTTTTTGTAGGTCGAATTAGCCGAAGGCGTAATCCGACAAGAACATAGCCAACCACACTGATGCCGGCATGCAGGCGTCGCGACTCACCACGACGGGTTACGTGCCGTATTCGAGCCCCGTTTGCGCGAACGAGACGCGCAGTGCCCACCCATAACCCGGGCGTCTTTTCTTTTGGCTGCTTTTCGTTGGGACGCGCAACCAAAAAGTGCCTCGCGCTGCGGCGTGCAACGCTGGGTTAGCCGAACTCTAGCTTGGCGAAAGACGCGTGGCATGAACCCGCCAAGCACGCCCACACGCAATGATTAAACAATCCGCGCCCGCGACAACCGCTCCACCAACGCCTCGAGCCCGGCCAGATTGCGCGCTGGCGCACATATGTCGACATGCGGTGATTCATGCTGCGCCCCCAGCGCGGTACTGAAAAAGCGCGGATGCCCCATCAGCGGATCGAGCCAGATGATGGCCCGGCAACGCCCGCGCAGGCGTTTGAGCACGGCCTGCAGCCGTTCCGGCTTGTCGCTGTCCCAGCCGTCGGAGACGATCATCACCACCGTATTGCGATCGAGCTGCTGGTCGGCAAACCGATGCATGAAAGTTTCGAGCGCGCTGGCAATACGCGTTCCGCCGGCCCAGTCCTCGACGCACTCGGGCAGACGCGCCAGCCCGGCTTCGACCGAGGCCGAGCGCGCGAGCGTCTCGGTCACCCGCGACAATTGCGTGCTGAACACATAGCTTTCCACCGCCCGAAACACGCGCGCAAACGCATGGATGAAACACAGAAAGAAGCGACTGTAGGCATCCATGGAATAACTGACATCGGCAAATACCACCAGCCGCGGGCGCTCGCGCGGACGATAACGCCGGCGCAGCTTAAACACTTCGCCGCCGTGGGCGATGGCCGCACGCAGGCTTCGCCGCAGATCGATCACGCCCTGCGAGCGCGCGCGCCAGCGCCGGGCCGCGCGTCGCGCTAGTTGGTGGCCGAGCGTGCGGATGAGCCGTTCCATGGCCTCGCGCTCATCGGCGCCGATCGCCGCCAGATCGGTCTGCATGGCCTGCCGCGCAGCACTGGCGCCGGTGTTGGCGTTTTCGCTTGGGTCACTGTCCGAGGTGGTCGTTTTTGCGGGGGCGGGCTCGGCGTCGCCGACGCCATGGGCCTTCTGGTTGCCTGTCTGGTCGTCGTCAGCGTCCGCTTGCTCGGCGACTTCCGTGGGCCGGGCGTCGAAAAATTCGGCGAAAACCGTATCGAACCGGGCACGGTCTTCAGGGGTCTTGGCCAGACAGGCCCGTAGCAGGCGGGCGAAATCCGCGCGCGGCTGCATCGGGGTGCGCGCGAGTGCGGCCAATGCATCGGCGCTTTCGGCCGGGCTGACGGTGACGCCCGCATGGCGTAGTTGTTGAACGAACGCGGTCACGACACGCGCGAGCGACCAGTCGTTCATTGGCTGCGGCGATAGTCTTCCAGGCGTGCGCGCATGGCATCGATATCGGCCGGGTCCTTGAACAGGGCGCCGAGCGTGGCGGTGATACGCGCATCATCCAGGTCGGTGGCACCGATTTCGATGAGCGCGGCCGCCCAGTCGAGTGTTTCGGCCAGACCCGGCGTCTTGGCCAGATCCTGTGTTCGAGCCCAGGCGAGGAAATCGGCGATGGCCTCGGCCAGACGCGTATCGATGCCGGGCAACCGGCTTTGCAGCACGGCCAGCTCCTTGGCCCGATCCGGATAGTCGATCCACAGATACAGACAGCGCCTTCGCGTGGCCTCGGCCAGCGCCCGGGTGCGGTTGCCGGTGATCACCACCAGCGGCGGGGTGTCGGCGCGTACCGTGCCGTATTCGGGAATACTGATCTGCCAGTCCGACAGGATTTCGAGCAGAAAACTCTCGAAGGCTTCGTCGGCGCGATCGAGCTCGTCGATGAGCAATACCGGCGGCGGACTGTGGCGAAGCGCCGCCAGCAGCGGGCGTTCGAGCAGAAAACTGTCGGAATAAAGATTATCGCGCAGGCTGTCGGTGGAGACACCCGCGGCTTCCTGGACCCGGATTTCCAGCAGCTGGCGCGGATAATCCCATTCATACAGCGCCTGGGCGGCATCCAGGCCTTCGTAGCACTGCAGCCGGATCAGGCGGGTATCGACCGCGGCCGCCAGGGCCTTGGCGATTTCGGTCTTGCCGACGCCGGCCGGGCCTTCCACGAGCAACGGCTTGTTCAGCGCGAGCGCGAGATACAGCGTCATGCGCAGTTCGCCGTCGCTGACATAGCCCTGGCCCGCGAGCGCGGCGTCGAGTGCCTCGGGGCTGGCAAAGCGCGTGGGCGCGCTCATAGATCGGTGTGGGCTTGCTCGTCGTGGTCGTCGATCACGCCGTCGTTGATCAGCGCGAGTGCTACCACTCGGGCATACAGCGATTCGCGCAGCGTGCGCGGGCGTTGCAGATCCATGCGTTCGAGATAGGGCTCGGCGCTGGCCGGCAAGGTGGCCAGACGCGAGGCATGCCGGGCAAAGCTCGACAAGGTCTTGCCGTGCGAGCCGCCCTGCAGTTTCTTGAGCGCGCCGATGAGCGCACGCTCGACCTCTGTGAAATCGCTGCCATAGGGATAGGCCGCAAAACGCCCCTTGTGTTTTTCCGGGGCGAACAGCCGGCGCAGATGATCCGGCGTGTTGTTACGTGCATGCGCGGGAATCTGATAGTCGCGGCGCAGCTTGCCGGCAGAAACCGCAGCACTGCGCAGCTCATCCTGGAACCGGGCATCGGCGATTTCGATCATGGCGATAGCGACTTCCTCGTCGGTCTTGCCGCGCAGATCGGCCGCGCCGTATTCAGTGACCACGATATCGCGCAGATGGCGCGGAATGGTGGTGTGCGCATAGTGGGCCACGATATTGGACTCGGGCCCGTCCGAGGACTGGCGTACCGCGCGTACGCAGATGATCGAGCGTCCGTCTTCGAGCGCGTGCGCCTGGGATACGAAGTTGTACTGTCCGCCCACGCCGGAGATGACCTGGCCGTTTTCCAGCCCGTCGGAGGCGATGGCACCGGCCAGCGTGGCCTTGATGGCGGTATTGACGAAACGCGAGTCGCGCCGCTGCACGCGCCGCAGGGCTTCATTGCCGTAGAGCTCGTTGATCTGGCCGACGCTGGTCATGTGAAACAGCTCGCGCTCGTCGTCGTCGAGGTCGTGCAGCGCCTGATAGAAGCTGTTCGGCCCGAGAAAGAAACCGCCATGCACAAGCGTCGCGCCCTTGAGCCGATCGCCCAGACAACGCGATGCCATCGCCTCGCGCGCGGTTGGGTCGTCGAGATCGGCCGCGATCGGCTCGCCGCCATCGCCGGCGTCCAGCTTGCGCTCGGCATAGCGCACATCGGCATGAAACACGCCGATGTGCTTGAGCCGGGCCACATCGTCGGCGTCGAGCTGGGCCCGAATCGCGCCACTGTCGTGCAGCGCGTTGAGCGTATTCGCGTCCACCGTTTCGCCAATGCGCCCGGCATCCAGCAGACGCTGGATATCGATATCGTCATACACGGCACGCGAAATCACGCCGGCGCGATACATCTGGATATAGGCATCGACGAGCATTTCGGTGCAGCCGTAGAGCCCGCGCTCGAATACGTCTTCGCCGCCGATCGCCTCGGCCAGCTCGCGTTCATGCGCACTGCGGGCGAGCCGGTCGATCAGCACACGGTAGTCGTCGTTGTGGTTATGGCGCAGATCGCAGCAATAGGCGATGGCGTCGGAGAGCGAACCGATGCCGATCTGCAGCGTGCCGCCATCGGCAAGCAGACTCGATACGCGCAGACCGATCGCATAATCGGCATCGGCAACGGGCATGGCCGGTGCGCCAAAGGGTTTGAAGGTGGCGGCCTCGCCTTCGAACACCGCATCCGCCAGCGCAGCGTCCACCAGCGCGCTACGCGTCATCATCGGCATGCGCTTGTTGAGCTGGCCGACCACCCAGATCGGCTCGCCGCGTTCACGCATGGCCTCGACCACGGGCATGAGATCGAGGGTGACATCGGTATTGCTGGATAACGAGAACTGACTGTCATCGGGGCCGGGCGCGCCCATCTGCATGAGCACGTTCACCCCGGCGTTGATCAGATCGCGCGCCACGTGCGTGTAGTTGACCGAGCGATAGTGGCGCTGGGCGTTGTCGTTACCCAGCATCGCCCCCGGCTGAAAGAAGAATTCGGAGATCGTGATGTTGTCGGGCACGCTGCCCGCGTTGAGATCACGTACATAATCCAGGCCCGGATAATCCTCGAACACGCGCTCGACGATCGGATCCATGATGCGGCGTTCGAGTTCGCTGCCGGCCTGGGGCACATCCAGTGACAAGGCAGTAAGAATCTGCAGATTGATCGATGGATCGGCCTTGGCGCGCGCGTAGAGCGCATTGAGCAGCGTCGCCGGCTTGCCCAGGCCCAGCGGCGCACCGACATGAATATCGTGGCCGACGGTTTCGATCAGCCAGTCGATGGTGGCTTCGGCATCGGTGAATCGCTGCGGTCGGTCGCTCATCGCATGCTCCTCGGCATTGGAATCGCACAGCGGCCTTCGCCATGCTCGATTCGTTATGACTTGTAATTATCGCCTGTACTTATGACGTGTTACGGCGCCCATATCGATCAACATATTCCTGCGGCACCTTCACCTGCAGCGCTGCCGGGTGGATCCGAAATGTCGCCGGTGTTTCGGTGAGAATCTCGCCGTCGGTATTGATGGGCATGGGCTTGTCGGTATCGACTTCGAATTCGGTGCCTTCGAGCAACTGCACGCCCTGAATCGACTTGTCCGGCCCGCGTACCAGCGCCGGCAGCATGCCCACGAGCTTGGCCAGCGGCTGCGGCTCGAGGCTGTAGAGATCGAGTCGGCCATCGTCGAGCGCGGCATCGCTGGCCACCGCCAGCCCGCCGCCGAAATAGCGGCCATTGCCGACGGCCAACTGGATCGAATGCAGACGATGGGTTTCGTCGCCGCAACGCACCACCGCATCGAAGGGCTCGGTATCGCGATAGGCCTGGAACACGTTGGAGGCATAGCCGAACGAGCCGAACCATTTCTTGGCCGCATCCGAACGATATTCGCAGGCCCGCACGGCCAGGCCCACGCTGGCGACGTTGACGAAATACACGTCGTTGCACTGCCCTAGATCCACGCCGTGGCTCACGCCTTCCACCACATTGCGACAGGCCGCTTCGAGCTCGGTGGGGATCAGCAGCGTACGGGCAAAATCGTTGGCCGTGCCCAGCGGCAGGACACCCATCGGACGTTCGGCGCGCATGACCGCAGCTGCCGCGAGATTGAGCGTACCGTCGCCGCCGCCAATGACGATGATATCCACGTTCGGCGCATGCCGATCGATCTCGGCGGCTACGTCGTCAGGTTCCTGAAATTTGCCGAGGGTAATCTCGACATCGAGCGCTTCGAGTGCGTCGCGGGCCGCCTGGGCGTTGGCTTCACCCTGGCGGGATTTGCGATTGATCAGCAGTAGGGCGCGCAGAATCTTCACCGATTGCGAATTGTCGAGCCGACAGCGTAAGTGCGCCCCGGGGCAAGCGCAATCCGCAAAAACCGCAGGCTGGCGTGGAACACTTATCTAAGCCAAGATCGGATGCAAATTCAACAACCCATTCCGTCATGCAAAGTCTTAGCGAACGAATGATTGGCGCCGCCAAGCTGCACGCGCCAACCTACGAGGAAGTCGAACACGATCGCGGTGCCACCGGCCAGGCCGCGCTGATTGTCGTACTCGCCTCCCTGGCTGCGGGCATCGGTGCGATCGGCGGCGGCGGGATCGGCTATCTGCTGCTCAATGCTGTCGCGGCCCTGCTCGGCTGGCTGATCTGGGCGGCGCTGATCTGGGCGATCGGCACCAAACTGCTACCGGAAGCCCAGACCGAGGCCGATGTAGGCCAGCTGCTGCGTACGCTCGGTTTTGCGGCCACCCCTGGACTGCTGCGTATTTTCGGCATCATCCCGGTGATCGGCACGCTGGTGGTGTTCGTGGTGTCGATCTGGATGCTGGCCACGACGGTCATCGCCGTACGTCAGGCACTGGATTATCAAAGCACCCTGCGCGCCGTGGGCGTGTGTATCGTCGGCTGGTTGATCCAGTTGCTGATTCTGGGCCTGTTCGTGGGCTCGGCGGGGCTTAGCGGCACCGCACCGGGCATGTAAGCCGGCCCTTGGCTTCAGGCGGCCGTGGCGACACCTCGCCCGGCCGCTTTTTTGTCTGGTGACACCCCGCCCCGCTGTTCGGCGGTGGCGGCGGCATCGAAATAACAGTCGAGCAGGCGCAGTTGGCGGGCGGCCGTGTCCGCCTGGACCAGATCCATATACAGCACAGCCGATGCCCGACGGCGTTCGTGCAACCAGCCGATATGCTTGCGCGCTACGCGCACGCCCTGCTGCTCGCCGTAGAAATCGTGCAGCTGTTCGATCAGCCCGAGCAATAATTCCCGCTCGTCGGCCAGACTCGGCGGCGCCGGCGTGATGCCGGTGGCCCGTTCGAGCGCGATTTCGCGAAACAGCCAGGGCCGACGACAGGCCGCACGGCCGATCATCAGCCCGTCCGCGCCGGTGGCTGCGAGCACCGTACGGGCCTTGGCCGGCGAGTCGATATCGCCGTTCGCCCACACCGGAATCGATACCGCGCGCTTGACCGCGGCGATGGTGTCGTACTCGGCCGTGCCGGTGTAGTGCTGATCGCGGGTGCGCCCGTGCACCGCCAGTGCTGCGATACCCGCCTGCTCGGCACGCCGGGCGATGGCCACGGCATTACGCCGGTCCGCGCTTACGCCGGTTCGCATTTTCAGGGTCACCGGCACATCGACGGCATTCGCCACGCCATCGAGAATTGCGGCCACGCGGTCTTCATCGGCCATCAATGCCGAGCCCGCGGCCTTGCGGCAGACCTTCTTGGCCGGGCAGCCCATATTGATATCGATGATATGCGCGCCTTCGTCGGCGTTGACCTTCGCCGCATGCACCAGATCGGCGACATCGCCGCCGGCGATCTGCACGATACGCGGCGCCGGTTCGCCGTGCTGATCCAGACGCAGCCGCGACTTGCGCGTGCCCCGCAGTTCGGGGCGGGCCGAGACCATTTCCGCGGTCGTCACGCTGGCGCCGAGGCTGCGACACAGCGCCCGGAACACGCGATCGGTCACGCCGGCCATGGGCGCAGCCGCGAGCCCCTGCGCGAATGTATAACCAGCGATACGCATGCCCCATAGTCTAGGGAAGCTCTGCACAACCTGTCACGGTCGCGCCGGAGCGCTTTGCGCGTGGCGGGCCGACAGAGGCGCAACGTAGCGTGCTGGTTGCACGGTGCGCGTGCCTTGACGCCGACCAGGCGCGCGCAAAGCCGGCGGCCCCTGCGGGGTTCGGCCTCACAGACGCCGCGGCTTCGTTGCCAAGCTTGACCTGCCAATAAGGCAGGCGCTGCGCTTGGACGCCTTGCCGCACCGTCTGTGAGGACTCGAACGCGATCCGCGAGAGGTTATGCGACAGATTCCCTAGTCACCGAAGCAGGTTCGTAGAAACATGTTATTTTCGGTTATCGGCTCATTTGCATTCTCGCCTTCGATGAACAACGCCACGTTCCGTTTCGCCACCGTATTCACGGCCCTCGTGCTCTCGCTGAGCCTGCTCGCCGGCTGCTCCGAAACCCCGCAGGAGAAATACGACAACGCCGTCGAACAGCTCAAGGAAGCGCGCGAGTCGCGCAACGAAGCCCAGGAAGCGCTCAACGACAAGAAAGAAGAGCTTCAGGAACTCCAGGCCAACCTCAACGAAGCGGAAGCCGAACTCAAGAAGGCGCGCGACAAGGTCGCCGCGGCCTCGGAGGCCGTGAACAAGACGGTCAACGATCAGGTGCTCTTCCGCACTATCCAGCGCGACGTGCTCAACGAAAAATCGTTCGACAAATCCGCGATCTCGGTGGGCGTGAAAGATCGTGTCGTCACCCTGACGGGCGTGGTGCCGGACGAGGAGACGCGCGAGCTGGCCTTGAAAAAGGCCCGTTCGCAGGCCGGTGTGGAAGACGTGATCGACGAGCTCGAAATCCAGGACGAAGACGGCAAGCCCAAGGCCCCGTCGGCTGACGCCGCCTCGACGCCCAAACAGGCGCAGCAGCAGCCCGAGCAGGACAAGTCGAACCAGTCCAGCCCGGACCAGCCGAAGGCGAAAGCGAAAGCGAAAGCGCAGCAACAGGAACAGAATCCATCCGAATCCGATAATGCTGCTCAGGACAACAGCGGCGACGATCAGAACGAACCGAAGCAAAAGCCCAAGCAGCAGGCACAGCCGCAACCGGATGCCCAGGGCGATACGCCCAAGCCGCCCATGGCCCCGAACGACGGCGGCGGCTCGGCCGCAGCCGGCGCGCACAGCGCCCACGGCGCCGCGGTTTAAGCCATGCTCGCGGCCGCCTTCTGGTTATTGCTCGTCGCCGCACTGGGCGGGCTGACGATGGCGGCGCTCGACGGCGCCACACGCCCGCTTCGCATCGGTCACGGTGCGATATCGGGCGTGGGGCTGCTCTGCCTGCTCATCGGTGCATTCATGCACCCGGGCGTGCTCGTGTGGAGCGCCTTCGCGCTGGTAGCGATCGGCTTCGCCGCCGGGGCGGTGTTCTTCGGCCTGATTTACCAGCATCAGGCGCCGCCGCGATTTCTCATCATCGGCCACGGCGCGCTCAACGGCCTGGGCGTGCTATTGCTCGGCATTCAGGTGTTTGGCTAGCCGATCATTCGGCATCGAGCGTATCGGCCTGTTTCTGAAAGGGCCGGATACGGCGGGCAGCGCCGAGCTCCGAACGCACGTGCCCGAACAACCCCTTGCGCAATGACATCCGCCAGTCCGGCTCCAGGCCACGCCCGAGGCGCATGAGCTGCATGTAGTACCAGCCCATCTGGGAAAAGATATTCAAAAAGCGTAGTGCCGACACCGACGATCGCGGCCCGAACAGACCACGGCCATAGGCCAGTTCCGCGCCGGGATCTTCGGCCTGCCGGGTGGTGCCATCGAACAGGCGCGCGACGAAATTCGGATCCACACACAGGGGCCGGCCCAGGCCGATGAGGTCGGTATCGCCACTGTCCAGCGCCTCGACCATGGCATCGCGCGAACGAAACCCGCCGGTCACCATTAACGGCATACGCGCCACTTTGCGGATCAAGGCCGCATATTCGAGGAAATAGGCCTCGCGCGCACGCGTGCTTTCACGCGGGGCGTCGGCCTGGCGCTGATCGCCGCTATGCCCGAGCAGGCGCGGCTGTTCATAACTGCCGCCGGAGATTTCCAGCAGATCGATGCCACAGTCGTTGAGCCAGCGCACCACGTCGATGCACTCGGCGTTGGTGAACCCGCCTTTTTGGAAATCCGCCGAGTTGAGCTTGACCCCGATCGCGAATTCCCTGCCGACCGCGGCGCGTACCGCACGCACCACCGCCAGCAGCAGGCGCGCTCGATTTTCCAGACTGCCGCCGTATTCGTCCTTGCGGCGGTTGGTCACCGGCGAGAGAAATTCGCTGAGCAGATAGCCATGGGCGCTATGAATCTGGACACCATCGAAGCCGGCATCGCGGGCGATCGTCGCGGCGGCCACGAAACGCTCGATCACGCTATCGATGCCGCGCTGGGTGAGCGCGCGCGGCCGACGATAGGCTCCGAGTAGTTTCAGGCCCACCGGCGACGGCGCAACCGGTCGCGGCGTGCAATACAACGGCGCCTGGCGCCCGGCATGCGACAGCTGCATCCATACCCGGCTGCCGCCGTGCTGGGCGGCCGCAGCCCAACGTGCGAGCGCGTCGCGGTCGGCATCGCCGTCGATCACGACATTGCCGGGGCGCTCGAGATCCCAGCGGTCGATCTGCACATTGCCGGTAATCAACAGCCCCGCGCCGCCATGCGACCAGCGCCGATAGAGCGTTTCCAGCGCGGGCGTGGCATTCATGCGCGCATCGGCCAGGCCCTCGGTCATCGCCGCCTTGGCGATCCGATTGGCCAGGCGCTGGCCGCAGGGCAATATCAGCGGTTCGCGCAGACGGGCAACCGGATCGACAGCAGTTTCGGGCATCACAGCATCGCGTCAGAAATCGTTTTGCGAGCATAGCCCGCCTAGGAATCTGTCGCATAACCTCTCGCGGCTCGCGTTCGCCCTGAAAAGACTTTCAAGGTCAAAGGCGTTGCGACAAGGCGTCCGAGCGCAGCGCCTGCCCCAGGAAATCAACGATGGGCAGGTCAAGCTCGGCAACGCCGTCGCGGCACATTTGAGGCCGAACCCCTTCGGGGCCGCCGGCTTTGCGCGTGCTTGATCGGCGTCAGTGTTCACTACCGTGCGACTTGTTATCGGCTTGGGCACGCTACGCGCTCACTTGTCTGTCGATCGCACGCAAAGCACACCGGCGCGACCGCGACAGGTTATGCAGAGATTCCGTAGCAGCCAGCGCGACTTAAGTCGCAGGCGCGGCCGCGCTCTCCGGCTCCCAGAGCGCGAGCGCGCTGTCGATGGCATCGCGCTCGATCAGCGGCGTGCGCGCGGTCGCCGCGCTGATGAACGCCGTTTCCATGACGCGTTCGAGCGAGCGCGCATTGCCACGCCAGGGGCAATTGCAAAGCGCCTGCCAGGCGGCATGGCTTAGGCCGGCGGGCGCCTGCCAGGTCGTCGAGCGCGTGCGCATGGTGTCCAGGGTGGCAGCGACGATCGCGATCAGATCTTCGCCGCGCGCGCGTAGCGACGGCAGATAGACCGGTTGCGCGGCCAGGCGCGCCGGCAATTCCGCGGGCATGGCAGGCAGGGGGCGCGCTGCAGCAGGCGTCGCCGCGAACACCAGCGCACAGTCGAGCGGCTGTTTGGCGGCGGCCCCGTGCGGCAGATATTCGCCGCTATCCAAGGCCTCGTCGAGCACATCCGCCAACCCGTTCGCCCGGCCCTGGAATGCATCGATAAAACACACACCCGTGCGTGCCTGGGCCAACGCGCCGGTACGCGACTGGGCTGCGGTCACCTCGCCGCACAGCAGGGCTTTCAGCGCTGGCGTATCTCCGACTTCGGCGGCCAGATTGAGCTTGATGAACTCTCCGCGGCCCCGACACAGATAATAGAAATAGGCCATCGCACTCTTGCCCACGCCCGGCTCGCCCAACAGGCCGATACGCGCCACATGGTTTTCTGCCAGTTCCGCGACATAGCTCATCGCTGCCTGCCACGCCGGGCTCAGGCAGAAGAAATAGCGCTCGTGAGCGCCTTGTGCCTGCGCGGCGCCCGGCACGGCAATCACGCTGGGCTCATGCACAGCCTCGAGATAATCACCGAGCTGGGACACCAGCACGTTGGGATCGCGATCGACGATCAGACGCAGACCGTCGATCTCGCCACCGGCGGCCGCGCGCATGAGCCAGCCGCCAAACAGCGTGAGACGGTCCGGCGACAGGCCCACCACCAGCACCGGCCGGCCGTCGCCGCGCCGTGCGCGCGCATCGCGGACCTGCCGCGCCAGCGCTTCGAGCGCGTCCACCTCGGGATAGAGTGCAAAAACCGCGGCCACCTCCGGCAGCTCATCCAGCGCATCGGCCAGCATCAGGCCTTGCCGGGGGGCGATGGCTTGCTCGATACGCTCACGCAGCGCACGGTTATCCTTGATACGCGCATCTACATGCACGGCCACACGCGCCTGGCCCGTCGGCCCGGCGTGTACGCCCTCGTTCCTACGGGCTTCGAACATGAGCTGTTCTCCGGCAACTGCGCGATGGCCCCGATCGTATCGCGACTCATGAGTACAGGCGATTGTCGTTCCCGCGACAGGCGAAAACCTACCGCGCGAGCCGGCCTGGTGGCGATACTGCTGGTCGCGGCCCTGGCCGGCTGTCGCGCCGCGGACAGCCCCCAGGCGCGCTTTGACGACTATCTTACCCGGCTGGCGCGTACGCTCGAGCGCGATCTGCCAGCGGCAACGGCCACGCCGCGCAGCCTGTATCCGCCCCGGCGCGCACTCGCACAACCCGTACAGACCCCGCGTACCGGCTGGATCGGTTTTTTCCAGCTGCATCGTTGTGGCCTGGTGAACCTGATTTCCGAGCGCAACAGCATTCTCGGCCGGGTCGCCCCGCCCCAGGCGCGTCTGGCCTATGAATCCCGGCTACTGGCTGGCCTCATCCGCTGCCGTGCCGGCTTCGATGGCGATACCGAACACGACGCACGCGAATTCGTCGCCCGTCTGGATCGGCTGATCGCGCTCAAGCGCCAGGCACGCGGCGCCATCATCTGGAATCAGACGATGGCCAGCGCGCCCATGGCGCATCTGTTCAGTATCGCCGGCGACAATGCCGGGCTCGAACCGAGCCTGGCCGGGCGCAGCGCTCGCGCGGCACTCACCCGACTGACGGCAGCCATGGCCGACATGCAGGCCGAACGCGTGGTCAGCGAAGACACGCTCGTGGGCGTGTATGAAACCCTGGATGCCAGCGAATACGGCGGCGCCCTGCAGATCGCCGCACTGCAGGCCGCGGCGGCCCTCGAACGCGCCAGCCAGCTGATCGAAACCCGGCTGAACGAACGGCCGCTATGCTTCAACCATCGCCCGAACCGCCGAGCCCGGGTGCTGCATACGATCCTGGTGGAGATCTACGGTCCACGGGTTCAGGCTTATCTGGCCGATCTGGTGCGGGCCGGCCGCCTCTGGCGCGAGACGGTCAATGCGCTGATCGATCGGCAACGCGTGACCTTACCGCCCGAATTCACGCGCTATCGCGCGCGTACGCTGAGCACGCAGACCGGCATATGGGCGCGCCTGGATCAGGCCATCGAAAACCATACCGAGCACTGGCAACAGGCGATGCGCCAGTGCGATCTGATGCCCGCACGCTAGGGCCTGTGGTCGCGGGATATGTCATCCCATGCCCGTGCCGGGCGTGTCAGGCAAGGCGCGGGCCGCCGATGCGACGGCTTATCTCGCGGCGATAAGCCCTAGTCCAGCAGCCGCTGGGCCGGCTCGATCGTACGCTGAGCCGGCTCGACAGCTCGTCGTGCGGGTTGAACCGTACGTCCGTTGTCGCGCCGCGTATGTGCGTCGTAGCCGGGGCGCGGATCACGGTGCGGGTGATGGTCGCGATCACCACGCCCCGATCCCCAGCCGTAAACACCCGGGGCCGCCGGCGCGCCGTTATGCTCGAACACCCGGCCCCGTCCGCCATAGCCGGGCCCATAGCCATAGCCGCCATGACGCCCGTATCCATAGCGCGGATAGACCGGCTGTATCGGGGTTTCGTATTCCTCGTAGCGAAAACCGCTCGACGGGCCGTAAACTTCGGTGCGCCGCTGGCTGTTATAACTGCCGAACGGCGTCGAACGCTGCTGCTGATCGATAATGACGATTCCGGAATTATCGGCCGCGGCCGCCGTGCCGGCGATCGCCAGCATCAGCACACTGGCGGGCGTGATAAAGCGTGGCCAACCCATGTCGAACCTCCTGGCCGCAAAACACGGCACTTTGTTCATACGAGCATGCGCGCGCGGGCGTGAATCGGCCATGAATACCTGCCACCGGCAGCTATGCAGACCGGCCCGGCCAAGTCAGAATTAAGCATGCGTTCAGCGCCTGAAGCCTAAGTTCAGCACGACGCTAGGGGACATGCATCATGACACCGATTATCACGCCGCTCCGAACCCTTGTCGTCGCCGGCCTGGCGGCGGCTTGTCTGTTGGTCGCCGGTTGCGCGAGCAACCCGAAACCGCAGGTCGATCCTATTTTTCAGGCCGTACCCGGCGGCCAATACGACTGCTACTACCAGAACGACGACCGCAACGTCGCCGTCAAGGGCGCCACCAGTACGGCCGGTCAGGCCATCATCGGTGGCGCAGCCGGCGGCCTGCTGGGCAACCAGATCGGTAGCGGTTCGGGGCGTGATATCGCCACCGGCCTGGGCGCACTCGCCGGCGCAGGCGCGGGCGCCTGGAACGCGCGTCGGATGGAAAACAACCGCCTCAACGATTGCCTGCAACGCAGCGGTAACCCCGGAAACAATACGTCTTCGGGTTTCCGCAGCAGTTTCTAGCACGGGCTGATCCCGAGCTCTATCGCAATGCGCCACTACGCGATCGACCCCGATACGGCCTGGGCCGGCCTGCGTCTGGCCGTGGCACTGCTGGTGCTTCTGACCTGCCCGATTGCCCTGGCCCAGTTCGGTAGCGACGCCCTGCGCGCACCGCTGGCCGAAGGCGCTGGCCCGGGCCGCAATGCCGCGCGCGATGTCGCGGGCGATGAATCACGCCCGCCGCCCAATGTGGCGCCGGCGGAGGCCGCCCGACGTGCAGCGCGCGAATATGGCGGACGCGTACTCAACGTGGTGCTGGAAGACGGCCCCGGCGGGCCCTACTATCGGGTAAAACTCCTGGATGGCGGACGTGTACGCATCGTGCATGTCGAGGCCCGCCACTAGCCCACGAACAATACGATTGACCCTATGCGAGCACTGGTTATCGAGGACGATGTCGATCTGCGCGAACAGATCTGTGCGCAGTTGCGCGGCGACGGCTTTGCCGTCGATGCGACCGGCGAAGGCGAAGAAGGCCTGTTCTTTGCGCTGGAGTACCCGGTGGATATCGCCATCGTCGATCTCGGCCTGCCCGGGCCGACCGGGCTGGATATCATTCGCGAGGTTCGTGAAGCCGGCCTCGATTATCCGGTGCTCATTCTCACCGCGCGCAGCCGCTGGCAGGACAAGGTCGAAGGCCTGGAAACCGGCGCCGACGATTATGTGGTCAAGCCTTTCCAGCCGGAAGAACTGACCGCGCGTATCCAGGCGCTGGTACGGCGTTCGCGCGGCTGGGCCCAGCCCAAGCTGGAATCCGGCGATATCGTGCTGGATACGGCCCGCCAGGAAGTTTTCGTGGCCGGCGAGTCGGTCGAGCTGACCGCCTATGAATATCGCGTACTCGAACATCTGATGCTGCACGCGGGCGAAGTAGTGTCCAAGACCGCGCTGACCGAGCATATCTACGAGGAGAACGCCGAACGCGACTCCAACGTGATCGAGGTCTTCGTGCGACGCCTGCGCGCCAAACTCGACCCCGAGGGCTCGCGCAAGCCCATCGAGACCCTGCGCGGGCGCGGCTATCGCCTGGCACGGGATCCCCGTACGGCGACCAACGACAGCGCGTCGCAACCGTGATGAATTCACTGCGGGCGCGGCTGCTGGCCGCGACCGCGGTACTTCTGCTGGCCTTTATCGTGCTCACTGGCGTGGCGCTGGAAACCGCGGTGAGCGAGCGCGCCGACCAGGCCGAGCACGACCGACTGCAGGGCTTGAGCTATGCCCTGCTGGGCAGCGCCGAGATCACCGAGGACGGCGGCTTCAAACTCGCCCCGCGGGTGTTGCCGGAATCCGATCTCACCCGGCCCGATTCCGGCCTCTATGCCATGGTGCTGGATGAAAACGGCCAGTCCATCTGGCGCTCGCCCTCGCTGCTGGAGCCGCTGAGCCTGGACAGCCTGCCGGCCGTGGGTGAATGGCAGTTCATGCGCATCTACCCCGACGAACGCGGCACGCTGATCACCCTGTCCTTTGGTTTTCGCTGGGTCACCGATGCCGGCACCGATTATCGCTATACCCTCGTGGTTGCCGAGGATGCGCATACATTCGTCAAGCAGATGCAGCGTTTTCGCGGCGTGCTCTGGACGCTGCTGAGTGCTGCGGCGCTGATCCTGCTGATCGTGGAATTGCTGATCCTGCGCTGGGGGCTGGCGCCGCTGCGTCGGCTGGCGCGCAACCTGGCCAACCTCCAGGCCCACGAAAAACGCCGTATCGAAGGCCGCTACCCGGACGAAATCCAGCCGCTGGTGAGCAACCTCAATACCATGCTCTCCAACGATCAGGCCCGCCTGACACGCTATCGCAACGCGCTGGGCGATCTGGCCCACAGCCTGAAAACGCCGATGGCGGTACTGCGCGGCCTGGCCGAGGACGAGCGCCTGGACGAAAGCCAGCGCCACGGCCTGCGCACCCAGCTGGCGCGCATGAACGACATTCTCGACTACCAGCTGCAAAAGGCGGCCGCGGCCGGCAAGCGCAGCCTGGCGGTGTCGATTGCCATCGCGCCGGTCGCCGAGAAGCTCGCGCGCGCACTCACCAAGGTCTATGCCGAACAGGGCACCCGTTTTCGGGTGCATATCCCGGCCTCGGTCAAGGCGCCCATCGACGAGGGCGATCTGACCGAACTGCTGGGCACGCTCATGGACAATGCGGCCAAGTACGGCGATGGCGAAGTCGACGTACGCGCCGAAACCCGGGGCAGCGATCTCTATCTGCAGATCGACGACAACGGCCGCGGCTTTGGCGACGGCTCGACCGAACGCCTGCTCGAACGCGGTGTACGTGCGGACACCAGTCGTGAAGGCCAGGGCCTGGGTCTGGCAGTGGCCGCCGAGATCGTGCGCTCCTATACCGGCGATATCACCCTCACCCACTGCGAAAAAGGCGGGGCGCGCGTGGAGATCGTACTACCGGCCGGGTGATACGATGACGGGCTGGCCGGTGCCCGGCCGCGACGCGCGATCGCGCCCACGCGCCGGGCTGGCCTCTTTTTGACGATCAACCGATATATGCCGCATGGATAAGCCCGATACCGCCCGCCGTCTCGACCCCGAGCAACTCGACCCCGATGCGCTCGACCCGCGCACCTATCACCGGGTGATCGGCCCGGCGCTCAAGATCGCGGCCAACGTCGCCGCCAAACGCGGCCATCCCACGCTGCACGACGACATGCCGGCGATGCTTGCCCTGGTGGAAATGGTCACCCGTCTGGCGGATCTGTTCGGCGAACACTATCCGGCGGCTGCAAAAGAAGAGCCGATGCTCGAACACGCCGCCACCGGGGCCTGTGTGATGGTCTTCCAGCAGGCAAAGCTGCCGGCCGACGCGATTGGCCAGTGCCTGGCCGCGCTGGAAACCGCCTATCGCCAGCTCTATGAACACGATGTGCTCGACGAAGCGCGCCCGTTCATCGCTATGGCCTGGGAGCATCTCGAGGACGAACAGCGCGACGAGGCCGAAAAATGTCTGCAACAGGCCACCGAGCGCACCATCGCCGCGATCGAAGCCTGGCAGACTCAGGTGCACTGATCATGCGTGGGCGCAGGGCGCTGAAGCTGGCCGCGGTGTCGGCGCTGGCCCTCGCGCTCGCCGGCTGCGTGGTGATCTCGCCGTTCGGTAGCCGCGGCAATGCCCTGCACGAAACCACCGTCCAGGGCCAGGGCGATACCAAGATTCTGTGGCTGCCCATTTCGGGTTTCATTTCCGATGCGCCCGCGCAACGCGCGCTCGGACTCGTGCAGCAGCCGTCGACGCTGGCTACGGTCAGCCGCGCGCTCGACAAGGCCGCCGAGGACGAGGATATCGGCGCGGTGGTATTGCGTATCAACAGCCCGGGCGGAACGGTGGCCGCCGCCGACGAGATTCATGCGCGCATTGCGCGCTACCGACGCGATAGCGGTGTCCCGGTCATCGCCAGCTTCGGCGGTGTAGCTGCTTCCGGCGGCTATTACGTGGCCACTGCGGCCGATACGATCATCGCCCAGCCAACCTCGATCACCGGCTCGATCGGCGTGATCATCCCCGGTGTGAATGCCAGCGAATTGCTCGACAAGCTGGGCGTGGACAACGCCAGTTACGTCAGCGGCAAGCACAAGGACATCATGTCGCCCCTGCGCAAGCCCACGCCTGAAGAACAGGCGATCGTCCAGAACGTCATCGATTCGCTATTCGCGCGTTTCGTGGCCGTAGTCGAAGCGGGCCGGCCCAACCTCGATCGCGCGCATTTCGACGAAATCACCGACGGGCGGATTCTGGCCGCCGACGACGCCCAGCGGCTCGGCCTGGTCGACGAAATCGGCCATATCGATGATGTGCTCGCGCTGGCCCGTGATCGTGCCGGTGTGGAGTCGGCCCGGGTGATCCGCTACTACCAGGGCCGCAGCGCGCCCAACTCGATTCTTTCGGAAGCCGCGACCGCCGGCGGGCTGAGCCTGCGGGCAGCCGGGCTGCCCGTGGATCTGTCGTTCGACAGCCAGGCCACGCTGCAGCCGCTCTATCTCTGGCAGCCGGCCACGGCGCGCTAGCCGCCTGTTCGGCCGGCCCGTTACGACGCGCCGGCCGACACCTTCGCCGTGCTGCTGTCGCTGCCGTCGTCGAGATGCGGCAACGAGGTCAGATGCGCAATCGACTGGCGCAGATCGGCACCCAGCAGTTGCAACGCATGCTCGGCGACATCGCGTAGCGCCGGGTCGATTTCGAGCGTACTGCCCTGCTGATGCAACAAACCGACCCGCACAAGCGTCTGCAGGTGGTTGCGAAACAGCCGCGAATCGAAGAACTCCGGGCTGTTGCGGCCGGTGAGAATCGCCATGCGCTCGGCCATGAGCTGACACTGACGCTCGAAACGGGCGCGCTCGACGCTGCCGTTTTCGAGGTTGTGGCTGAGCAACATGACGGTCATGGCATAGCGCTCGAGGGCTTCGCGCATGATTCGCGACAGGCTCATCAGCGCCGCGAAGGCGGCACTACCGGCCTGCGGGCGCTGTAGCCGGCCCGCTTCGTCAGCCAGCAGCAACCCGCAGTCGAGCAGGCCGTCGATCGCCTCGCCCAGGGCCGCGCGGGCCTGCGCGGGCGGCCAGCGCAGAAACAGTTCCGAGGCGAGCAGTGGATACAGCTCGACCGCACCGTCGACCACCTGTTCGCGCTCGCGCCATTCGGCATGGGCAAAGAAGTTGGCCACCAGCGACGGCAGTGCGAACAGGTGCATGACGTTGTTGCGCGTATAGGTCAGCAACACCGCCTGTCGCGATTCCACCGTCAACACATCACCCCAGGCATGGGGTACACGAATCAGGCGCATCATGGGCTCGGCTTCGGCGAGCAGCGCGTGGCCGTCCGTGTGTTCCGGCGCGGTCGCATCACGCGAATACGGACACACGCGCGCCAGTTCGGCCAGCAGCGCCAGGGTCTGGACCATTTCGTCTTCGGCGACGGCTTTTTGCGGGCTGCCGAGCAGGATCAACGAGGCCAGGCCGGTGGCATTGAGCGTGGCCGTGGCATTGATGCGCTCCATCACCCGCTCGGCCAGATTGGCGACGAAATCCTGCAGCCAGCGCGGGCGGGCGTCCATTTCCAGCCCGCGCATGCGCTCGCGCCAATCCGGCAGATGGGTGTCGGCATAGGCCTGCAGGTCGATCGGCTCGCCGAAGGATACGAACACGCGGCCGTACTTGCGCTTCAAGACCTTGGTCGAGCCGCGTACAAGATCGCCCATCGACTCGCCTTTCTTGGCGCGCGTACCGCGCAGCTCATCGAAGTATTTATTGACCTCCATGACCCGGTCGTAGCCGATATAGACCGGCACGATCGCTGCCGGCGCGCCCTTGCCGCCCAGTGCGCTGGTCACTGCCATCGACAGCATGCCGGTCTTGGGCGACAACAGCCGCCCGGTGCGGCTGCGCCCGCCTTCGGGGTAGAACTTCATCGGCTGGCCGCGCTGGATAAGCGCGTCCACATAGGCACGAAAGACTGCCGTGTAGAGCCGATCGCCCTTGAAACTGCGGCGCAGATAAAACGCGCCGCAGCGCCGCAGCAACGCGCCCACCGGCCAGAAGTTGAGGTTCACGCCCGCCGCGATCTGCGGCAGGGCCAGGCCTTCCTGATAGAGGATGTAGGACACCAGCAGGTAGTCCATATGACTACGGTGACTGGGCAGATAGATGACCTCGCGCCGATCGTGGGTGGTCGCGCGCAGGCGCGCCAGATGGCGCACGTCCACGCCGTCGTAGATCCGGTTCCACAGCCAGGTGAGCACCCGCAGCATGAAGCCGATGGCGATATTCGAGTAGTCGGCCGCGATCTCGTTCGCATAGTCGCGCGCCCGCGAGCGCGCGGCCGCCACGCTCACCTTGTCGCGGCGGGCGGAATCCTCGATCGCCTGCTGGACATCGGCATCGGCGAGCAGGGAGTTGATCAGCTGGCTGCGCCGCGAAAGCGCCGGGCCGAGCGTGGCCGTGCGCTGGCGCCGAAAATGAATACGCAGCACACGCACGAGCTTGCGCACCATGACATCCGGCGCGCCGACCTCGGCCTCGTCCAGAAAGCCGCGATAATCCAGCGGCTGACCGAAATGCACCAGCGTATTGCGTCCGTTCGCCAGCACGATCAGCAGTTTGCGCAGCCGCCCGCTGCGCTCGCTGTCGGCAAACAGAATTCGAAACAGCGAGGTTTCCTTGACCGGATTACGCCCCCAGAAGACCGACACCGGTACCAGCTGGACGTCGTAATTCTGGTCATGCAGGCCGCGCGCGACAATGCGATGCAGATCCGAGCGTTCGCCGCTACGCCCGACCGGCAAGGCCACGACCACCGACCGCTGCATGCTCGGCATGCTGTTACCTGCCAGGTAGGGGCGTGGCAGCCCCTGTTCGGCACACACCGCTTCCAGTGCCAGCCAGTCCATGACACTGGCGACCGGCAGTACGTAGCACACGGGTTTATCACCGGCCAGCGCGATCTCGGACAGATCCGACGGCGAGGCATGGGTATTGATCCAGGCCCGCAGCGGCCAGCGCAGCAACGGCACGAACAACGACAGAATGCGTAGCAGCCAGCCCATTCAGGAACCCACGAAATAACGCACGAGCGCCCGGGTACGCTCGCCGATGGCCCGAGCCACACGCTCGATTACGCCGCGCTCGTCGAGCAGGGCACGATCGTGGGCGCTGGCCAGACGCGGCGCAAAACGCACCCGCAGCTTGGCCAGTGCGCTTTCATCGGCGCCTACGAACTGGCGAAACAACCAGTTCCAGGGGACATTCCAGCGCTGGCCGCGACACACCCGGGCGACGAAATCCACGATATAGGGCTGACCCTCGTCGTCGACGAGCATATTGCTCGGCGCTCTGAGATCGCAGTGCGCCACGCCGCGGGCATGCATCTGCGCGACGAGTTCGTCGAGCCGATGGTAGGCGGCCTCGCCCGGTTTGGCCTGGGGCCAGGGCGTGGCCGGCAGGTACTCGATCAACACGCCGCGTGCATCCAGCTGACGATACAGCTGGGGCACCCCGACGATCCCGTCAAGGCGCTTGAGCGCGCTGGCCTCACGCCAGATGAGCACCGGCGCGACGATGCGGCCGAACCAGCCGGGCGTACGCGCATAGTCCTTGAACACCGCGCAGGCATCCCCGTAGACCACGAGCGCGACCTCCGGCTCGGTCCGCCCGCCGCTTTTGTAGTAGCGCGTGGCATGCGCATGCAGCTGGGCGCGCGTCAGGCTTGCGAGCACCGCCATATCCCTCGAGCCTGCCGACATCTACGGCCCGCGCTAGCCAGCGTCTTCGTCGTCCGCGCCGTCGTCCTGATACAGCCGATCGGCCGGCACGTCGCCATCGTAGACCGCCTTGAGACGGTTTTCGAGATAGTAGCCACGCATGAAGGCATAGGGGTCGAACTGCTGCTCGAGCGTTTCCTCGAAACCGAGCAGGCTCGCACGCAGGTTGATCAGATCAAGCGCACGCAGGCTCCAGACGACGTAGTCGTAGTCCTCATCCACATAGTTGAGCGGATAGACGAACTGGTCGCCCACCCGGCCGAACACATCGCGGCCGCTGCTCGGGCCCAGAAACGGCAGCACCAGATACGGCCCCTGGCCGAGGCCCCAGTAACCCAGCGTCTGGCCGAAATCCTCGTCGACCTTGTCGACGCCAACCGCACTGGCGACATCGAACAGCCCGCCGACGCCAGCCGTGGTATTGACCATGAAGCGGCCCAGCGAGGTATTGAACGACCCCCACTTGAGCTGCAAGGCGCTATTGGCCATGTTGACCGGCTCGTCGAGATTGGCGAAGAAGTTGCCAACGCTGGTCTGGACCCGATCGGGGGTGATCTTGTCGTAGCCACGCGCCACCGGCTGGAGCACGTAGCGATCGGCGGTATCGTTGAACTTGTAGACCGCGCGGTTAACCGGCTCGATCGGATCCCAGGGATCGGAGGGCGGACTGTGCACGCAGCCACCCAGCGCGAAAAGACCGAGCAGCCCGGACAGGAGAGTCAGCCGTTGCGGCAAGCGTGTCGTCATGTAATGCCTCGAAGCGAAGCCACCAGCGCGCTCATTTATGGGCGCGATAATGGCCCAGCAGATCGGCCAGTGAATGTTGCGGGGTGAAATCGAAGGTGCGTGCGAACAGCCCGCCGTCGATGATCACCGCGTATTTGAAGAAATCGATCAGATAATCCGGTGGCGCATAACGCCCCAGCGCCCGGACCGATCGGCGCGCCAGCGCCGGCGGCACGGAGGGCAGAAACAGCCGGCGACAGCCGGCCAGCTGCAGCGCATCCTGATAGGCCACATAGTCGTCTGGGGCGACATTATATACACCCGGATGGTTACGCTCGAACGAGCGTAGCACCGCGTGGGCCATGTCTTCGACATGGATGAACTGCATCAATGGCGAAAACCCGAGCAGGCACGGCACCACCGACTGCGCGAGCATACGGCTTATTTCGTTGTTGATGCCCGGCCCGGCGATATTACAGGGCCGCAGAATGGTGATATTGAGCTCGGGATTCTTGTACAGATGGATATTGAACAGGTTTTCCAGTTCGACCGCGTCCACGACTTCGGGCATGAGGTTGGCCGCGCGCATCGGGTATTCCTCGTCGATGAGCGACGGGTTGCGCGGGTCGGCACCGTAGACATGGAAGGTGGATAACGCCACCACCTTTTCGACGCCGTATTTCAGGGCCAGGCGCAACAGCCGGGCGGTGCCCACCACATTGGCCGAATAGCGCCGGTTCCGTGTGGACTGGGTAAAACGAATCCGCCCCAGATGGATGATGCCCATGAAGCCGTGCTCGCGAAACACATCCTCGAACGGCCACTTGTTGAAATCCACGACATAATCGACCGTATCCGGATAATCGGCCTGCAGGCCGCGAAACTCGACGCCGATCACATCGTAGTTTTCCTTGAGCAGCGCGATCACGTGCTGGGCCAGCGCGCCCGCCGCGCCGGTGACCAGCACCTTGCCGCGCTTGGCGCTGCCGATCCCCGAGGTGGCTTTTTGTGTCTTGGTCGCTGTCTTGCCCGACTGGCGCCGTGCCGGCGTCTTGCGCCGCGGCGTGGACTGGCCGCTGCTGGCGTTGTCGTTACCGTCTTTTTCTTCGCTGGCGCTGTCGCGCTGACTCTGGTTCGACTCGCTCATCAAAAAATACTCTTGCGCTGGGCGATACCGGCATCGATGAGATCACGGATGGCGTCCTTGACCTCTTCGACTCGCCATTCCACGTCGCGCTCGTTGCGCGCGTCGTTGGCAAAATGCATCGGTTTGCCGAAGTTCAGGAATACGCGGGCCGGCAGCGGCACCAGCGGCGCGAGCGGGAAATACGGCATACCGAGCATGCGCGCCAACGGCTTGATATTGACCAGCGACGGCATGGTCTCTTCGCAGCCGACCACGCCCACGGGCACGATCGGCGCGTTGTGCTCCATGGCCAGATGCATGAAGCCGTGGCCAAAACGCTGCAACTGATAGCGCAGGCGATACGGCTTGCCCGAGCCGCGAATGCCTTCCGGAAACACCACGATGGACTCTTCGCGTTCGAGCATCTTGCCGCAGTTCTTCGGATCGCCGATGACGCCGCCGACCGAGTTCATCCAGTTGCCCAGAAACGGCACCGACGGAAACCAGCGCTCGATCATGGAACGCGGCAGGCGTGCGTTCTCCGACTTGTTGGCCACCGCGAAGCTCACCATCACGCCGTCCATGGGCAACTGGCCGCTATGGTTGCCCACGATCAGCAGCCGCCCCTCGCCGGGGATATGCTCCAGCCCCTTGGCCTGCACCCGGAAATAGTTCTGGTACAACCAACGCACCGCCGTGAACGTGATCTTGGCAGTATCGGGGTTGAGCCCCCACGGATCGTAGCCCTGGGTGCCGATATTATGTTTCGGCAAGGCATCGACCAACTGGTCGACATCGCGGCCCACGGTCCGCGGTTTAAGAAATTGCCGGGTGCGCATGTTTACTCCTCGCACGAACAGACGCTTTATCAACGACGCGTCTTTGGTCTTACACTGGCGCCAACGCTTTGAGCTTAGCACGCAGATCAGCCGTGCCGAGCCTGTTTCAGGCCTGCTTCGATGACCGATTTTTCCCCCGCCACCGAAAGCCACGCCCGTCGCGTGGTATCAATCAGTATCGAGCTGATCCGGCCCGGCACGAGCCAGGCGCGTACGGCATTCGAATCCGAGCGTATCGACGAACTCGCCACCTCGATCGCCAGCGCCGGGGTGATCCAGCCGGTGGTGGTATGCGGCGATCATGCGTCGGGCTACCAGCTGCTGGCCGGGGAGCGCCGCTGGCGTGCGGCCCAACGCGCGGGCCTGACCGAACTGCCGGCGATCGTGCGCAACGATCTGGATGCCACCCAGGCTGCGGTGCTGGGGCTGATCGAGAATCTACAGCGTGAATCGCTGGGGGTGATGGATACGGCCCATGGCCTGGCACGCCTGTGCGACGAACACGGCCTTACCCACGACGCCGTCGCCCGCCAGATCGGAAAGTCGCGGGTCTACGTGACCAATTATCTACGCCTGCGCCAGCTCGCGGCTCCGGTCCAGCGTCAGATCGAAGCCGGCGAACTCAACCTGGGACACGCCAAGATCCTGGCCGGGCTGACCGAGGCGCAACAGATTGCGCTCGCGCGCGACGCGGTCAAAAAGCACATGAGCGTACGCCAGCTCGAACAGGCCGCACGCCGTGCGGCCACCCAGGCGGCGCCCACCCGCGACGCCACGGGTCCGGATAACACGATGCGAGAGCTGGAAACCCGGCTGGCCGAGCATGTCGGCAACGCGGTCGCCATCGACTACGACGCCGAGCGGCGGCGCGGCGAATTACGGATCGCTTTTCACGATCTCGACGAATTCGACGGCTTGCTGGCACGGCTGGGATTCAATACAGAGGCGTAATCCGGCCTGCGGCAGCCGTGATGGGGCGCTTCTTTAGCGCCCGGCCGGGCGACGCGCAGCCGCCGACGGATGTACTAGCGCCGCGGCCCGTTGGAAGGCCCGCGGGTTTTCTTGACTGCGCCCATGAGCCCGAAGCCCAGGATCACCGCCGCGCCCACACCGATCCAGACCGGGGACACGCTCAAGGCATAGGCACCGTAAGCCAGCGCACCGGCCACGATGACGATACCAATCATGTAGATCGCGAAATTCGACATCGACTATTCCCCCGCAAAGAGCGCCACGGCGCCCGATAGTGTCGTTCAGTCCGCCATGGGCGTATGCAGCGGGCTGTCCTGCTGGCTGTAATAACGCGCCAGCGCCTTGAGCTGGGCGTCGGTCATGCCCTGGACCTGGCCGCCCATGATCGCGTTCTGGCGGTCGCCATCGCGATAGGCTTTCAGGCTGTGCAGCAGATAGTCCTGATACTGCCCGGCGAGCACCGGGAAGTTCGCGGTCTGCGACACGCCATTCTTGCCATGACAGCTGGCACAGGTCTGGGTGGTCTGCGATACCCAGTCGTTACCGGCCGGCTTGTCGCCGCCCTGGTTTTCTTCGGCGAAGCCGCTGACTGCAAAAACGCACAGCGCCAGACAGATCAACCCGCGTGAAACCGTATGTTTCATCGTTCTATGCCCCCGTGCTTAGCGCTGCAACTGCGACAGGTATGCCGCAATGTCCTTGATGTCCTGATCGCTCAGGCTCGACGCCTGGGCATGCATGGTCGAATGCTTGCGCGCGCCACTGCGATAGGCCTTGAGCGCGGATTCGATATAGGCAGCATGCTGACCAGCCAGCTTGGGCACGTGATAGGTCGGATAGGCATTGTTGTAATCGGGAATGCCGTGACAACCCTCGCAGGTGTAGAAGCGTTCCTTGCCGGCCGCCGCGTCGCCGGCCGTATCGCCGCCCTCGGCCTGGGCGAACGCAGGGCCATACACGAAGGCGCAACAAACCAAGACCGCAAGGGCCTTACGCCAACTTTGAATCATCGAAATCTCCCGAAAACAGCCTGCGCCATGGAGCCCGGCGCAGCGCTATGCTCTTGTAAAACCGCGCGCGAGTCAATTCGCCGGCGGTGTTCAGTCCTGTGAGTCGCCCCGGGTCAGCGGCTCGACCACCTGCGCGATACTGGCGTTGAGATTGAACGCAGAACGCTCACCTTCGCCTTTAGCGCGCCCGAGATCGTGTTCGTCGAGCTGAAGCAGTACCAGCTGGGCCATACCCCCCGCACGCCCCCCAGCCGGCCCCGACCAGACGCCGATACGCGGCTCACCGGTGCCACTACGCGGCAAACCGCCCCCATAGATGCCGCGTAACGGTTCGGGCATGAGCGCCTGCGCGCCACCATCGAGCGGCGAGGTGCTCAATTGCACATCCAGCCAGGTGCGCCAGCGGCGCGTTGCAAGCTGTTCCAGCGGCTGTGCAGGCAAGCGCTCTACCACGCCCCGCGCGAGCGCGGCGGCTGCGTTGCGTGAATAGCGGATCAATCCGCCGCGGTCGTCGCTATCGAGCACCAGACGCTGACGCTCGGCACCCGCGCCCGGCAGGCGCAGCGCCCCATCGACATGGGCGCGCAGACGAAGCGACTGGCCCTGACCACGCGGCGTACGGCTGATCGCCACGGTCGCGGTCAGCCAGGGCGCGCCGCCGTAGGGGTTGGGTAGACGCAATTGCACGGTGGTATCGCGCGGTGAAGCGGCCACGGCGTGGTTCGGTTCGATCAAACGACGCACGCGCCGGCGGATGCGGTTGAACATGATTCGAAGCGCGCCAAATAAATATGGAAGCTATATAATGACGCATTAGGACATCGCCATGAACAACGCACGTCAATTCCTTGTAAGCGGCCGCGTGCAGGGCGTGGGCTTTAGAGCCGCCACGCGCGAACGCGCCAACGAACTCGGCCTGGGCGGCTGGGTTCACAACCTGGCCGACGGCCGGGTCGAAGTACAGGCGGCTGGAAACGACGAAGCGCTCGATGCCCTGGCCCACTGGCTCGCCGACGGCCCGTCCGCGGCGAAAGTGGACCATATCGATGCCCAATCCATCGAATCATCGGATGCGCCCACACCATTCGCCATCCGTTGATTCGGGGCCGCCCGCCGGCCCTTACAAACCGTTGTTGCCGACATGACCATCCGATCGACCGATGCCGTGCTGCCCCGCTGGGCCTGGCTTGGCGTGCCCCTGGGCCTTTATCTGGCCCATTTTATGGCCCGCGCGCTGCTCAGCGAGCCGGTCTACGACGCCTGGCTGCGCCACGAATCGGGACTGACCGAAATCGGTACCGTGGCAACCCTCGCGCTTGCCTTTGTCGCCGGCGTGTCGGTGACGGTCTGGGCCTTTCGCCGCGGCGATCGTGCGCTGACGGTGTTTTTTGCCCTGTTCAGCCTGGGCTGTCTGTATTTCGGGGGCGAAGAAGCCAGCTGGGGCCAGCACTGGTTCGGCTGGAGCACGCCCGAACAGTGGCGCTCGCTCAACAACCAGGGCGAAACCAACCTGCACAATTCGAATTCGGTGGCCGGCTCGCTGCTCGATCAGCTACCGCGTAACTTGCTGGGCGCGGCCATGCTCATTGGCGGCGCGATTCTGCCGATTGCGCGGCGCCTGCGCGGGCGCTTTTATGCGCGTGGCACGTTCGGCTACTGGGTCATGCCGGGCTTCGACTGCGTGGCGATCGGCCTGCTCGCGCCCTTGGCCTCGGTGCCGGAAAAGCTGCTCGAATCCACGCTGGGCGACGTGCCGTTTCCTTTCGATATCGAGGCCGGCGAAGTCAAGGAACTGATGTTCGCGGTGTTTTTGTGTCTGTATATCGTTACGGTATGCCTGCGCATCCGTCGCGACCCGGGCGCCGGCGGACGGACCAGCGCCTGACGCCAGACAAAAGAAAGGCCCGAATCGGGAGGGCAGCCGATCCGGGCCTTGAAGAGCGGCGCCGCTCGGGGGGAAGCGACGCCACCATCACAACGTCATCGCTCGGGTAGGATAGACGCTGCGTTGGCGCAAAAACCGGTGAAGGGGGAACACCGATTCTGCGAAGAGCGGCGAGGTATTGCGCCCCGCCGGCTTCGAAACGAATTATAGGCAATGCACATCGCTATTCATAATTGCATTTCTTAGTACTATGAATAGCGTTGCACTATACACATATTTTTGCCAATCCATACAGCCTTTTATAGTGACCGGGAGCCACCGATGAGCGCGTCACCCGCCCTCGACAACACGCCGACCGCGCGCGAAGCGACCAAGCGTCGGACCTTTGCCATCATCTCGCACCCCGACGCGGGCAAGACCACACTCACCGAAAAGCTGCTGCTGTTCGGCGGTGCCATCCAGCTCGCCGGTACGGTCAAGGGGCGCAAGGCGTCGCGTCATGCCACCTCCGACTGGATGGCGATGGAGCAGTCGCGCGGTATTTCCGTGACCACCTCGGTGATGCAGTTCCCCTATAACGAACGCATCGTCAATCTGCTCGACACCCCGGGCCACGAGGACTTCTCCGAAGACACCTATCGCACGCTCACCGCGGTCGACAGCGCGCTCATGGTCATCGACATCGCCAAGGGCGTCGAGCCGCGTACGATCAAGCTCATGGAGGTCTGTCGGCTGCGTACCACGCCGATTTTCACCTTCATCAACAAGATGGACCGCGAGGGCCGCCCGCCGCTGGAAGTGCTCGACGAGGTCGAAGAAGTGCTCGGCATCGCCTGTGCGCCGATCACCTGGCCCATTGGCATGGGCAGCCAGTTCAAGGGCGTCTATCACCTGCTCGAAGACAAGGTGCATCTCTACGAAGGCACTGACAACGAGGCCGGCGGCAAGACGATCACCCTCGACGGACTCGACGATCCGCGTCTCAAGGAAATCGCCGGCATCTTCTACGACGATCTGCTCGAAGAGATCGAACTGGTCCGCGAGGCCGGCGACGGCTTCGATCTGGACATGTATCTGGCCGGCGAACTCACCCCGGTATTCTTCGGCTCGGCAGTCAACAACTTCGGCATCCGCCCGCTGCTGGATTCCTTCGTGGAATGGGCGCCGGCGCCGCAGCCACGCGAAACCACCTCGCGCGAGGTAGCCCCCGCCGAGGACGGCCTGTCCGGCTTCGTATTCAAGATCCAGGCGAATATGGACCCGCAGCATCGCGACCGGATCGCCTTCATGCGCGTGTGCTCCGGGCACTATGAAAAAGGCATGAAGATGCAGCACCTGCGCGCCGGCAAGGAGATTCGCGTCAACGACGCCATCACCTTCATGGCCAATCGCCGCGAGGCCGCGGAAACCGCCTGGCCGGGCGATATCATCGGCATCCACAACCACGGCACGATCGCCATCGGCGACTGCTTCTCACAAGGCGAGGATCTGCAGTTCACCGGCATCCCCAACTTCGCCCCGGAGCTGTTCCAGCGCGTGGTGTTGCGCGACCCGCTCAAGGCCAAGGCGTTGCACAAGGGCCTCGACCAGCTCTGTGAAGAAGGCGCGACCCAGGTGTTTCGCCCGATCAACAACAACGACGTGATTCTGGGCGCGGTCGGCGTACTGCAGTTCGACGTGGTGGCCGAACGGCTCAAGAACGAATACGGCGTAAAAGCCACCTTCGAACCCATCAACGTGCATACCGCGCGCTGGATCTATGGCGACGAGCGCGAGATCCGGCGCTTTCGCGACCGTATGGACGATGGCGTGGCCGAAGACCACGGCGGCGCGCTGGTATATCTGGCGCCCACCCGGGTCAAACTCCAGCTCACCGAGGAACGCTGGCCGGACATCACCTTCGCGGCTACCCGCGAATACAACGCCAACTAGGGTAGTCCTGACAGATCGACCGCCGCGAGCACGATGTCGTGCTCGCGCGGTTTATCGCGGCTGCGCTGACCGCTTACGCCTCGTCGGCGACGGTATGCAGGGTGATATCGGCGCGGGCGAGCAGTTCCGACTCACGGGCCAGATCGGCCTGGGTGAGCGGACGCTCGTCCAGCCAGTCGGCATCGCAGTGCAGACTCAGCGCGTTCTTTTCGACCGCCAGCCAGGCCGGCGGCGTGATATCCGGATCGCGACCGCGGTGCAGAATCACCGCCAGACGCAACACCAGCGCCAACCGATAGGCCAGCGCGCGCCAGTCCGCGGGTAGCGCATCCACCAGATCGGCCCGAAAACGCCCGCGATGCAGGCGCACGAGCGTGGCCAGCACGGCCTGGTCGGTACGCGAAAACCCCTGCAGATCGGCATTCCGCAGAATGTATTCGCCGTGCTTGTGATAGCCCTTGTGGGAAATGGCCAGCCCGATTTCGTGCAACAACGCCGCCCAGCGCAGCAGCCGGGGTGCCATGCCGGTGGCGCGTTCGTCGTCGTAGTCGCCCAGCAGGGCGATGGCGGTCGCGGCCACCCGCTCGGCCTGGGCATGGTCGACGTCATAGCGTTGACTGGCCGCGAGCACGCCATCCTCGCGGGCATCGTGGTCGTGCAGACGCCCGAGCAGGTCGGCAACCACGCCTTCGCGCAGGGCCTTGTCGGATACCCGCATCGCCTCGATACCCAAGCTTTCGAACAGGCCGGTGAGTACCGCCAGCCCGCCGGGAAAGATCGCGCGCCGCTCATCGGATACGCCGGGCAGGTCCAGCTTGTCGACCTTGCCGGCCTTGAGCAGTGCCCGCGCCAGCGTCTTGAGATCGGCCGGGGTAATGGTTTCGTCGGTCTTTTTGGCGCCGGCGGCCCGCAGAATCGACTTCACACTGCCCGACGCGCCGATAGCCAGATCCCAACCCGCCTTGCGATAGGCGCGTGCGATGGGCTCGACGGTCAACCGCGCATCGGTGACCGCGGCCTGCCAGGCCTTGCGGCTGATCTTGCCGTTGCCGAAAAACCGCTGCATCTGCACGACCGCGCCCAGCGACAGGCTTTCGACCAGTAACGGGCGCGCCAACTCGCCCACGATCACTTCCGTGGAGCCGCCGCCGATATCGATCACCAGCCGCCGCGGGTGATCCGTGCCCAGATCCTGAATCACGCCGCCATAGATCAGACGTGCCTCTTCGGCGCCGTAAATCACTTCCACCGGATGACCGAGTGCGGCGCTGGCTTCGGCCAGAAACGCATCGGAATCGCGCGCACGGCGCAGCGTATTGGTGCCCACCGCGCGTACATGGCCCGCCGGAATACCTTGCAGGCGTTGTCCGAAACGCTCCAGGCAGGCCAGCGCACGCGCGGCGGCATCCGGGTCGAGCCGCCGATCGGCGCTCAGCCCGCCGGCCAGGCGTACCGACTCCTTGAGCCGATCGACCACATGCAACTTGCCGCCATCATCGCGGACCACGATCATGTGAAAACTGTTGGAGCCCAGATCGACCGCCGCAACAGTCTGCGGGCCCGGCGCCGCATCGCCTGTTTCCCTGTTGCGGTTCATTTGTCTATCTTAAGCGGGCCGGCCGGGGCGCCGATAAGGGAATTGATGAACACGGGCAAATACAGGCACGAAGGAATGGCGCAGGCGATTATGTCGCAACAACGCGGGCGCGTGTACCCGCAATGGCTGCTGATGCTGATCGTGGCGGTACTGATCGGCGGCTGTGCGAGCCAACCGAGCTACCGGGGTAGCGCAGGCTATTCGGGCATCGACAAGAGCCGATATCCCGATCACGGCGCGATGGTGGATGCCCTCTACGACTATTATCACCAGTGGCGCGGCGTGCCCTATCGCTATGGCGGCATCGACCGCAACGGCATCGATTGTTCTGCGTTCGTGGCGCGCACCATGAGCGAACTGGAATCGCTGAACCTGCCGCGTACCACCAGCGCCCAGGCCCGGCTGGGCCAGCCGATCAGCGCGGGCGATCTCTCGCCGGGCGATCTGGTGTTCTTCAAGACCGGCTACTCCAGCCGGCATGTCGGCATCTATGTCGGCGCGGGGCGCTTCATGCACGCCTCGACCAGCCAGGGCGTGACCATGTCGCGCCTGGATAATATCTACTGGCGCAGCCATTACTGGCAGTCGCGCCGGCTAACCACGCAGACGTACTGACGCGCTTCGGCGTGATCGCGGCATGAGCGAATCGCAGCCCGCGGATCTGCGCACCCGTGTGCGCGAGATCATCTTCGGTACCGCCACCCCGGCCGGACGCGCCTTCGATATCGCGCTGCTGATCGTCATCGTCGCCAGCGTGCTCAATCTGATGCTGGTATCGGTGGCCGCGATCGAACAACGCATCGGCGGCATTTTGCACGCGTTGGAATGGCTGTTCACCGGCCTGTTCAGTATCGAATACGCCGTGCGTATCTATGCCGCGCGCCGACGCTGGGCCTATATCCGCAGTTTCTACGGCATCATCGACCTGTTATCGATACTGCCGCTGTATCTAGCCCTGATGCTGCCCTCGGCGCATTACTTCGTGGCCGTACGCGCCCTCCGGGTCATGCGAATCTTTCGCGTGCTCAAGCTCGTGCGCTATGCCAACGATGCCAATGTACTCACCCGCTCGCTGCGTCACGCCCAACGCAAGATGCAGATCTTTCTGGGCGTGCTGGCACTGGTGACCGTCATCCTTGGCGCGCTGATGTATGTCGTCGAAGGCCCGACCCACGGCTTTACCAGCATTCCGCGCAGCATGTACTGGGCCGTGGTGACCATCACCACCGTGGGCTACGGCGATATCGCGCCCGGCACGCCCATCGGCCAGGCGATCGCCGGGATCGCCATCATGCTGGGCTATGCCTTGCTGGCGGTCACCGGCGGCATCATCACCGCCGAACTCACCAACGAGATCGCCAACGAACGCCAGCTGCGCCAGTGCCCGCACTGTGAACGCAGCGGCCACGAAATCGATGCCCACTACTGCAAGTTCTGTGGCGGCCACCTCGACAAGAACGACGATCAGGACCCGCCCGCCGACAAGGAACAGGCCGCCGACCGCGACAAGCTCGACTAGCGGGCCGGCCCCGATAAGTCGATACCCGCATCCGGCGGCTTCGTTCCTTGAAGAGCCAGTCCGCAAATGCACGCCAAAAGCGCAAATGAAGAATGGCGGTTCGCCCCTCACGACCCACGCAAACGCGGGCATAGGCTGGATTAGCGCAGCTTAATCCAACACCGGACGTAGCCGCCGGTGTCGATTCGACCGGCGTTGTCAAACCCGGCCATGACGGCCATTGCCCGTCTTGATCAAGTACAAAGCTCAGCGTGCCATGAACATCAGATCATCCGGACTCCGAGCGCTTGGTCTGTCGCCTTATTCGCGCACCTTCGCCTTCATTTGCGGACAACCTGCTTGCTTGAGTGCAGCCAACTAAGCTTCATACAAAATCAAGTTGCTCGTTGGTTTTAAGCCGACGGCCCAGCCGCCCCACACGCCCACTCAACGTGACACGCCAGACATAAAAAAGCCCGTCACGAGGACGGGCTTTCAATCAGCAGGCGGTGCCCAGCGGCATCAGGCCGGAGCCGGCTCCGAGCGCGCCTGTTCGATCAGGCGATGCGATACCGATCGGCGCAGCATTTCGTGCGCCCGCTCGATCGCACGATCCAGGCCTTCGTGGCGGATTTTGAACTTCGCATAGGCCCGCGCCTTGAGCTGTTCGACGCTGGGCAGTTCCGGTAGCTCGATTTCGGCCAGATAGGCTTCGGCGGAATCCCATTTGTCGCGCGCATGGGCACGCAGATCGTCGAGGATATGGCTGCCTTCCCAGCGCGCCCGGATGTTGCGGCTGATGCGATCGGCCGAGAAGCCTTCCGCGATATAGACCGCACATTTGTCGATGATCTTCTGGGTGGGCGCCTTCTCGTTGGCGAGAATGGTCTTGGGCGGCTGACGCAGATCCCAAACCAGGCCCAGCTTCTCGAAGCCGAGCAACAGGTAGTAGGTGGTATCGATTTCCCACCAGAAGAAACCGTTGCGCGCGGCCGACGGGTAATAGTGATGGTTGTTGTGCCAACCCTCGCCCATGGTCAGCAGCGCCAGGAACCAGTTGTTACGCGAATCGTCGCCGGTGAGATAGCGCTGCTTGCCGATGACATGGTTGAGCGAGTTGATGGTGAAGGTGGCGTGATAGACCAGCACGGTCGAGAGCACGAAGCCCGACACCAGACCGGCCCAGCCGCCCACGACAAAGCACAGGCTGGCGACGATGATGGCCGGCAGGAACTGATGCCGTTCGATCCAGCGCATTTCCGGATATTTGGAGAAATCCTTGATCAGGTCCATCTCGGCATGGGAGCGCGCTTCACGATAGACCCAGCCCACATGGGCATCCAGAAAGCCGTACTGGCGCGGCGAGTGCGAATCGGCCGGCATATCGGAATCGCGATGGTGCTCGCGGTGCTTGGCCGCCCACCAGAGCGGGCCGCGCTGCAACGCAGCCGAGCCGACAAAGGCCAGCACGAACTGAAACACGCGGCTGGTCTTGTAGCCACGATGGGAAAAATAGCGATGATAGCCGGCCGTAATGGCGAACACGCGCGCAAAATACAGCCCAACGCACAGCGCAATCGAGGTGGCAGTAAAACCGGTCCACCAGATGCCGATCAAGGCCACATGCAACAGCGCGAACGGTATGAATTCAACCCAATTGAACTTGTCGTCCAGGTGGGGGTTGGCGGGATATTTCCTTTCTGCGGACATCGCCTGATTCGCCTCACGATTTGCGGTAATTTCGTTGCAGTGCACAACTGTTCACTGCAGTCAAAGTATGCGGTAGATAGGAACGATTTTCAATAAAACCGTGTTTCGAATACGAGCAAGGAATGTGCCCATTTCCACGCTTCAGCCGGGGCCTGCCCCGAAAACAGACCGCTGGCAACAGCTGGCATGCTTGCCCGTAAACACCCTCGACAAGCACCAACGTGACTTGTCGGCCGACCATACCGAGACAGTGCCGCCGCGCTTTTGTTCTGGATCAATCCAGCGCGGCGAAATCGAACAGCTCGCGATCGGCCATCTGCGAGGGCGCGATGCGCGTCATGGAACGAAAGATACGTTCACTGCGGCCGGGGTCGATGCGCTCCCAGTCGGCCAGCATCGCCTTGATGTTCTGGCGCTGCAGATTGGCCTGCGAACCACACAGATTGCAGGGAATGATCGGGTACTGATTCAGCCGTGCATAGCGTTCGATATCGCGCTCGCTGCAATAGGCCAGCGGGCGGATGACCACATTCTCGCCGTCGTCGGACCTGAGCTTGGGCGGCATCCCGGCCATACGTGCGCCATGGAACATGTTCAGAAACATGGTTTCGACGATGTCGTCGCGATGGTGGCCAAGGGCGATCCGGTTGAAGCCGTTTTCGCGCGCATAACGATAGAGAATGCCGCGGCGCAGCCGCGAGCACAGTCCGCACATGGTCGCGCCTTCGGGCACCTTTTCGGTGACGACACTATAAGTATCACGCTCGAGAATTTCGTAATCCACGCCGAGCCCGTCCAGATAGGCCGGCAGTATATGTTCCGGAAAACCGGGCTGCTTCTGGTCGAGATTGACCGCGCGCAGCTCGAAGCGCACGGGTGCGACTTCCTGCAGATAGCGCAGCATGTCCAACATGGTGTAGCTGTCCTTGCCACCGGACAGGCAAACCATGATGCGATCGCCATCGCGGATCATGTCGTAGTCGGTCACGGCCTGACCAGTCAGACGCTTGAGTCGCTTGGCGAGCTTGTTCGCCGCAACCGAGCCCGGCGTCAGGCCGGCCGGCGGGCGGGTGTCGAGTACCGGAATATCGGACATGGCGGCGTACGCAGGCGTTGGCGTGAATCGAAGACGATGCGCGTCATTGTACGCATGCGCTGAGCGGCGACCAGCATGGCCGCGCTCAGGCGTTGGCCAGCAGCTGCTGCATCACGCGCCGGCTTTCGGCCACGTAATGGCCACCGAACAGCCGGGCATGATTGAGCAGATGATAGAGCTGGTAGAGCGGACGCCGGACATGCCGATAGCCCTCGCTCATCGGCCACGCGCCCCAGTAGGCTTCGAAGAACAACGGCGAAAAGCCGCCGAACAGCTCGGCCATGGCGAGATCGGTTTCGCGATCGCCATAATAGACGGCCGGGTCGAACAATACGGGCGCGCCGTGTTCGTCCATCCCGACATTGCCGCCCCACAGATCGCCATGCACCAGCGACGGCTCGGGACGATGACCGGCCAGCAGCGTATCGAGCACGGCCAGTAGGGCATCGCCATCGCGTGCCAGGCCCGGATGCCGGGGTGCCAGCGCATCGAGCATCACGGCCAGACGATTCTCGCGCCAAAATTCGAGCCACTCGGCATGCCAGGCATTGGGCTGCATGCTCGAACCGATAGTGTTGTCGCGATCGAAGCCGTAGCGTATGGCCACGATACCGTGCATATCGGCCAATCCCTCGCCGAGCCGGGTCATTGCCGCCGGCGTGAGCACATCGAGAGCGATATGTTCGAGCACCAGATACGCATGGGCGTCCGTCTGGCCGAGGGTAATCACCCGCGGTACACGCAGCCCCACCGCCTGGCTCAGCTCGGCCAGCCCGGCGGCTTCAGCGGCGAACATGAGACTGCATTCGCGTCGGTTGAGCTTGACGAAATAAGCCTGCACGGCGTTTTCAATCCGGTAGGCGATATTGATGGAACCGCCGCCCAAGCGGGTACGCCGCTCGGCCACGAACGGCCGCCCGCTTGTACTGGCAATGGCGGTATCGATGGCCGCCCAGTCGATCACGAGGCGACGACCCCGAGGCGCTTGCGCAAGCGCTCGCCCACGCCGAGCCGATCGCAGATCGCGGCCAGCGTCGGATAATCCGGCGCGCGCCGGCGAATATCGCGCTGGTCGGCATCGAGTTCGATATCGGTGACGATAGTGGCCAGCCGATAAGACAGCCGGATCTGGTCCGCGTGGGTTTCGAGCTTCGCCGCCAGCGATTTCGCCCCGCGCAGGCCGCTGGCGGCCACGCCGTCGAGATCGTCCAGCAGCGCCTCGATACCGTCGAAGCGCTGCAAAAGCGATGCCGCGGTCTTGGCGCCGATGCCGGGCACGCCTGGGATGTTGTCGACACTATCGCCCACCAGCGCCAGATAATCGGCGATCCGCGCACAGCGCACGCCGAACTTGGCTTCGATCGCGGCCTCGTCGTAACGGATTTCGCGAGCGTAGTCCCAGAGAATATCGTGCGCGCTCATGATTTGCGCCAGGTCCTTGTCCGAGGTGACGATCTTGACCGGGGTGTCGCTGGCAGCGGCCAGCGTGCCGATCAGATCGTCGGCCTCGTAGACCGGACTGGAGAGCGTGGCCACGCCCAACGCCTCGGTGATTTCGCGACAGGCGCCGATCTGGGCCTCGAGTGCCGCGGGCGGCAGTTCGCGATTGGCCTTGTAATCGGCATAGAATTCGTTGCGAAACGAGCTCGTGAGCGATTCGTCGAACGCCGCCGCGACCTGGCGATCGTCATCGGCTTCGAGCAGTTGCACGAGAAAGGTCGTATAACCATAGACCGCGTTCAGCGGCTGGTCATCGCGTCCGGTCAAACTCGAGGGTAGCGAGTGAAACGCCCGGAATATATAGACACTGGCATCCACGAGCAGCATGACGCTAGTGTACTGCACCCATCATCTGTTGTGCCCGTGTGCCAAGGCACGCGGCATGGCATCGATTCGCCGATCTCTTTGAAAGGACCATGCCCATGATTCGAATCCGCCGTACGGCCGCCGCTTTCGTGCTGGCCGGCCTGAGCGCTGTCGCGGCCATCGCCCACGCCGATACCACCTTGACCTATCAGGGCGCCAGCGGTGCCTTTACCGTGGACATGCGCCCGGGTGCGGTGCGTATCGATGACGCCAGCCCCCAGTGGCAGCTCTATCGCGAAAACGACAAGGCGATCTTCTCGATCGATCCGAAAGAGCGCACCTACACCCGCCTGGACAGCGACTCGGCGAGCGTGATCCGCCAGCGCGTCGATGCGCTGCGCGCCCAGATCGAAAACCGCGTTCAACAGCTACCCGAAGATCAACAGGCCACGGCCCGTGCGGCCATGCTGCAATCCGTGCCCGGCCTGGATACCCGCAATCAGAAGATCGGCCTGGACCGCACCGGCCGCGAAGACCGCGTGGCCGGCGTGAAATGCGAGGTCGTACAGGTGGTACGCGACGGCCAGCCGGCCGAAACCCTGTGTGTGGCCACGCCCAAGGCACTGGGTATTTCCAAGGATACGTTTGCCAGCGTCACCTCCATGTTTTCGCTCATGCAGACGCTGCTCGCCGGCACCGGCTTCGAAACCGCGGGCCTGCCATATCTGAGCCTGTCCGGCATGCCGGTTCGCTTTACCGATACCAACACCGGCGAGCGCCGCCAGCTGGTGGACGTCAGTCACAAACGCGTGTCCGAGCGGCGATTGAGCATCCCCGAGGACTATGTCGAGACGAAAGTGACCCAGCCGGCCAATTGATCGCCTCGACCCCCGTCCATGCTACGAAAGCCTAATAGTTTGGGTTAGACTGATTTCGGGGTTGATCCGGCCTGCGGCCTGACGAGCGCAGCACGCGTCATATCAGTGTGTTCACACGCGCCGATTCGCCGCGCCGGATATTCATTAGAACAAATCAAGGGAAGACATGAGCGTAACTATCGCAGTCCCGAAAGAAACGGCCAGTGGCGAAACCCGTGTCGCCATGGTGCCGAAAGTGGCCGACAAACTGGCCAAGTTGAACGTCGATATCAAGATCGCCAAAGGCGCCGGCGAAGGCAGCCGCATTCCGGACGAATCCTTCAAGGAGCCGGTCCAGATCACCGACAACGCCGACGATGTATTCGGCGCCGATGTGGTGCTGGCGGTCAACGCGCCCGATGCCCAGTCGATCGGCAAGATGAAAAAGGGCGCGGTACTCATCAGCTTCGTCCAGGCCCACAACAACCCGGACACGGTCAAGGCGCTCAACGACGCCGGCGTGACCAGTTTCGCCATGGAACTGGTGCCGCGTATCACCCGTGCCCAGTCGATGGACGCGCTGTCCTCGCAGGCCTCCGCAGCCGGCTACAAGGCCGCGCTCATGGCTGCCAACTCGCTGGAACGCTTCCTGCCGATGCTGACCACCGCGGCCGGCACCATCCGCCCGGCCAAGGTGCTGGTGATCGGCGCGGGCGTGGCCGGCCTGCAGGCCATCGCCACATCCAAGCGTCTGGGCGCCAAGGTATTCGCCTATGACGTGCGTACCGACACCAAGGAACAGGTCGAGTCCCTCGGCGCGGACTTCCTCATGGCCGAAGGCGTGAAAGCCGAAGCCGAAGGCGGCTACGCACGTGAGCTGACCGACGAGGAAAAGAAGAAACAGCAGCAGATGCTGGAAAAGAACATGGCCGATGCGGACGCCGTGATCACCACCGCCGCGGTGCCCGGCAAGCCGGCGCCCAAGATCATCTCCAAGGCGATGGTCGATGCCATGAAGCCCGGCTCGGTGCTCATCGACCTGGGCGCCTCCGGCGGCGGCAACTGCGAGCTCACCCAGCCCGATGAAGTGGTCACCCACGGCAGCGTGACCATCTACGGGCCGTCCAACGTACCGGCGCTGCTGGCCGAGCATGCCAGCGAGATGTATGCCCAGAACCTGTTCAACTTCCTGCAGCTGATCGTGATCGAGGAAGAAGGCCAGGAAGACGCCAAGCCGGCGGACAAGACGCGCAAGCTCGAAATCAACTGGGACGACGAAATCCTGGCCAAGTCCGCGCTCACCCACGACGGCGAAACCGTCAACGAAGCCGCCAAGAAAGCCCTCGAAGGCAACGGCTAGCCCTTCGGCGACCGGCTCATCAATTTCTGGGAGAAAAGACAGTGATTACAGGTTTTGTCGCACTCTATATCTTCATGCTCGCGGCCTTCACCGGCTACGAGATCATCGGCCGTGTACCGGCCATTCTGCATACCCCGCTCATGTCGGGTTCCAACTTCGTGCACGGGATCGTGCTCGTCGGCGCCATGGTCGCTTTGGGCCATGCCGACGGTTTCTGGGAGACGCTGATCGGCTTTATCGGCGTGATTCTGGCGGCCGGCAACGCGGTCGGCGGTTATGTCGTGACCGAGCGCATGCTCGAAATGTTCAAGTCCTCCAAGGACTGATCCTCGCTGATCCCATTACAAGAACGAGCACACGAAAAGGTTACCGAATATGAGTTTCTGGGAATTTACCGTAGACGCGAGTTATTTCATCGCGGCCGTACTGTTCATCATCGGCCTCAAGCGCATGGGCTCGCCCAAGACCGCGAAGAGCGGCATCAAGTGGGCCGGCATCGGCATGGCACTGGCCACCGTGGTCACGCTCTGGCATCCGGCCATGGAAGCGGGCTTCTTCCGCTACGTGCTGATGATCCTCGCGATCGCCATCGGCGGCGCGGGCGCCTGGTATACCGGCAAGAAGGTCGAAATGACCGCCATGCCGCAGATGGTCGCACTCTATAACGGCATGGGCGGCGGCGCGGCCGCGGCCATCGCGCTGGTGGAGATGTATTCCGGCAGCGCCTTCGACCACGGCGCGACCGTGCTCACGCTGGCCGTGATCGGCGCGCTTATTGGTGGCGTGTCCTTCTCCGGTTCGCTGATTGCCTGGGCCAAGCTCGAAGGCAAGATGAAAAAGACCATCCGCCTGCCTGGCCAGCAGCTGATCAACGGCAGCGTTGCCGCGATCACCGTGATCCTGGGCATTGCCATCATTGCCTCCGATGGCAGCGCGCCCGTGCTGGTCACGCTGTTCTTCCTGCTGTCGCTGGCCTTTGGCGTGCTGCTGACCAACCCGATCGGCGGCGCCGACATGCCGGTGGTCATCTCCATGTACAACGCCTTCACCGGCCTGGCCGTGGCGTTCGAAGGCTTCGTGCTCGGCAACGCGGCGATGATCATCGCCGGTACCGTGGTAGGCGCGGCCGGTACGCTGCTCACGCTGCTCATGGCCAACGGCATGAACCGTTCGATCTCGAACGTGCTGTTCGCCGGCTTCGGCGTGGACGACGGCGCCCAGGCCGACGGCCCGGAAGGCGAGATGAAATCGGTCGAGGCTTTCGACGCCGCTGCTTCGTTCGCCTATTCCGACAGCCTGATCATCGTGCCCGGCTACGGTCTCGCCGTGGCCCAGGCCCAGCACAAGCTCTGGGAATTCGTGCAGATGCTGGAAAAAGAGCACGACGTGGACGTGAAGTTCGCCATCCATCCGGTGGCAGGCCGCATGCCCGGCCACATGAACGTGCTGCTGGCCGAGGCCGGCGTGCCCTACGACAAGATCTTCGATCTGGAAGAGATCAACGCCGAGTTCCCGAACGCGGACGCGGCGCTGGTCATCGGCGCCAACGACGTGGTCAACCCGGCCGCGCGTACCGACGAATCCAGCCCGATCTACGGCATGCCGATTCTCGATGTCGACAAGGCCCGCGAGGTCTACGTCGTCAAGCGCGGCAAGGGCACCGGTTTCTCCGGCGTACAGAACGCCCTGTTCTTCGGCGACAACACCCGCATGGTGTTCGGCGACGCAAAGCAGGTCTGTACGGATCTGGCCAACGGCCTCAAGCAGCTCTAGAAGCGCTGCCCGGGTCGCAGGAAAAAGCCGCCTCCGGGCGGCTTTTTTCATGGCCACGATCCGCAGCGGTTAAGCTTGTCGCATGCACGAACTCGCCCCTCTCGCCCACGCACTGGCCGGCTACACGCCACGCCGTCTGCGTTTTCGCCGCCGGCTCAAGCGCGCTGCGGTCGCCGTGATCCTGCGCGAACGCCGGCAGGGTGTGGACGTATTGCTTGCCGTGCGTGCGCAACGCGAAGGCGACCCCTGGTCGGGCGATATGGCTTTTCCCGGTGGACGCGTCGACGGCGTGGACGAAGCCAGCGCCTCGCGCGCGGCCTGTCGCGAAACCGCCGAGGAAGTGGGACTGACCATCGGCCGCGACGACGGAATCGGCCGCCTGAACGACCGCCTCACACTCGATCACCGCCGGCGCGCGCCGATGGTGGTGTCGCCGTTCGTCTACCGGCTGGCCCACCCGGACGAGCCAGTCCTCAACCACGAAATCGCCGCCACGCGCTGGCTCGCGCTCGCCTGGCTCGACGAGCCGTCCAATCGCCAGACGATGCACTGGCCGATCGGACATGTGCGCATCCCCATGCCCTGCTACCACTGCGGCGACGGCCAACGCCTTTGGGGCCTGACCCTGGCCATGCTCGACGAACTGCGCACGCTCACGCGATGAGCGCGATCTTCTCCACAGCCCGCGCCTTGCGCAGCCGGCCCGTGCACGCTGGCCTGGCCGCTGCCGAAAAAGGTTTATCCACATATACACAGGACGCAAAAGATCGCGTAATTGATTTTGCTGCAGCGCACATTGACTCGGAATTTCCCCAAACCACTGATATAGAACGAATTAATATCGAAATCTGGGCCGGAACTCGGTATTTGTATAACCTGCGCGCATCCGTTCGAAAAATTCATCCACGATTTTATCCACAGGCTGTAAACCCTTGATGGCCGGCCAGGAAATCGCGCCGATCCTGCGGGTTGCGGTGCCCGTCCCTTTATACGGGGGCTTCGATTATCTCGATCTCGACGCCGACGCCACGACGCCAGTCGGCAGTCGCGTGCTGGTTCGTTTCGGCCGCCGGCGACTGGTCGGCGTGGTCCTCGAAAGCGGGGTGGACAGCGACCTGCCCCGCGCGCGCCTGCGCCCGATCGACGCCCGCCTGGACGACGCGCCCGTGTTCGATGCGTCATTGTTGGGCCTGCTGCGCTGGGCTGCGCGCTATTACCATCACCCGATCGGCGAAGCCCTGGCGACGGCACTGCCGGTCGCGCTGCGGCGGGCCAGAACCGACCAGACGCCCAACCGTCATCGCGGCTGGCAGGCCCTCGCCGCGACGGATGAAAACGCGCCGCCGGCCCATGCCAGACGCCAGCACGAACTGCTTGCGGTCATCCGTGCCAGCGGGCATCCGGTGGCACATTCGCGTCTGCTCGCGCGCTTCGGCGCGATTCATGCGCCGCTCAAGGCCCTCGAACGCCGCGGACTGATACTCGCCGTGGATCTGCCCGGCGCCCTCGAACAAGGCAGCGCCGGTCCTGCACCGGCATTGACCGCGCTACAGCAGCAGGCCATCGAACGGCTCAACGAACGCAGCCACGGCTTTAATCCGACCCTGCTGGAAGGCGTGACCGGTAGCGGCAAGACCGAAGTCTATTGCCGCCAGATGGCCGATGCCCTGGCTGCCGGCCGGCAGGTGCTGTTTCTTGCCCCCGAGATCGGGCTCACCCCGCAGCTGATCGAGCGCCTGCGCACGCGCTTCGATGCCCGCATTGGCGTGCTGCACTCGCAGCGCAGCGATGGCGAACGCGCCGATGTCTGGCGCGCTGCGCGCGCGGGCGATGCCGATATCGTCATCGGCACGCGCTCGGCGGTATTCACACCCATGCCACGGCTGGGCCTGATCGTGGTCGATGAAGAACACGACGGCTCCTACAAGCAACAGGACGGCTTTCGTTATCACGCCCGCGATGTCGCTCTGCGCCGTGCCCAGCAGGCCGATATTCCGATCGTGCTCGGCAGCGCCACACCCGCGCTGGAAAGCCTGTACAACGCCGATCAGGGCCGGTTCGGCCACGTCACGCTGCCCGAGCGCGCCACCGGCGCGGCGCTACCGCCCGTGCGGGTGATCGATATCCGCTCGCGACCGCTGCTGGGCGGATTGTCCGACCCGATGCTCGCGCATATCGAACGCCACCTCACCGCGGGCAACCAGGTGATGGTGTTCATCAACCGCCGCGGCTATGCGCCGGCGTTGTCCTGCCACGACTGCGGCTGGATTGCGCCCTGTGCGCGCTGCGATGCGCCGCTGACGCTGCATGGCGGCGGCGCGCGCCTGCAATGCCACCACTGCGGTGCCCACGAAAGCACGCCCGCGTGCTGCCCGAGCTGTGGCTCGAAACAGCTGGTCGCGCTCGGCGCGGGTACCGAACGCGTGGCCGGCGCGCTGCGCAGCCGTTTCCCCGACGTGCGCCTGGCCCGCTTCGATCGCGACAGCGTGGCCCGCAAGGGCCAGCTGGAAAGCCAGCTCGCCGACGTTGCCAGTGGCACCACGCAACTGCTGGTGGGCACCCAGATGCTCGCCAAGGGCCACGACTTCGCCCGTCTGACCTGTGTCGCGGTACTCGATGTCGACGGCGGGCTGTTTTCGGCGGATTTCCGAGCCGCCGAGCATATGGCCCAGTTGGTGACCCAGGTCGCCGGGCGCGCCGGACGCGCCGATCTGGCCGGTGAGGTCTGGTTACAGACCCGCCATCCCGAGCATCCGCTGCTGCATCGCCTGCTCACCGACGGTTACGACGGCTTTGCCCGGGCAGCCCTGGCCGAACGCCGCGAAGCCGCGCTGCCGCCATTCGGCCATCTTGCCCTGCTGCGCGCCGAGGCCCACGACATGCAGTCCCCGCAGGCGTTTCTGGAACAGGCCGCGGCCACCATCCGCGTCGACGACCAGATCGCCTGCTGGGGCCCAGTGCCCGCCCCCATGCAACGTCGTGCCGGACGCTTTCGTGCCCACTTGCTACTGCATTCCAGCACCCGTGCACGTTTGCATCCGGCGCTGGACCACTGGCAACGCGTGCTCGCCGAGCTACCCGGGGCGCGGCGCGTGCGCTGGTCGATCGATGTCGATCCGCAGGATCTGCTCTGACCGGCACCGCGGGCGATATGCGAAAGTTCATACGATCGGGCCGATACGACAGCGACATGAACCACGCCAAACACCCCAGCGCCGGCAACCCCCGCGTATCGCTGACCGGCTATGCCACGGCCAGCGCCTGGGCGCATTTCGGCTTCGAATATGCCGACTGGTTCGACAGCCGGCGCGGACGGGCGTTGTTCTTGCCCATGCACTACGGCTGTCGCGCCCTGCGTCCGATCGCGCCGGCCGCAGGAGCGTTCAGCGAAAGCCTGTACTGGCGTCATCGCTGGTTTTCGGCCTGGGCCGAAGCCCAGGCGCCGAATCTGGCGATCGAGATCGGCGCCGGCCTGTCCACACGCGGTATCGCCCACGCACGCAAGCATCCCGACATGCACTGGGTCGACTACGACCTGGCCGATATGGTGGCCGCGCGTCGCGCTCGTCTGGCCAAGCACGACGTGCCGGGCAACTACACACTCGAGGTGGGCGACCTGCTCGGCCCTGGGCTGGGTGGTGCGCTGCGCACGAGCGCCGATGCCCGGGTGATCGCGATGACCGAAGGGGTGACCGATTATCTCGATCACGCCGAAAAACGCCGCGCCTGGCGCGCGATCGCCGAACTGCTTGCGCGCCTGGGCGGCGGACGCTATCTGCTGGAGGTGCATCCGCGCGAGCGCATCGACACATTCGGCATGCCGGGCCGGCTGCTGTTCGATGCGCTACGACGTATCAGCGGGCGCGATCTGCGCGAACAGCTGTGTGCGAATACAGACGAAGCCATCGCCATGCTCGAAGACTGCGGGTTTACCCGCGTACGCGTGCTACCCGAAGACGAGCTGGTGGATGCGGCGCACGCGCCCGCACCCGCGCATCGGGCCTTCGTGCTGATCGAAGCGTGTATCCAACCGGGGCCAGACGTGGCCCGGCGTGAGCGCGCGCGTTAGACTGCGCGGTCATTCTCGCGACCGCTATCGAAAACACCGTGAAACGTCTCGTTCAGGACCTGCTTGCCGACGCCGTTGCCCGCGCCTGGCCCGATATCGACACCCCCGATACGCCCCATGTGGAGCGTACCCGCGACGCCGCCCACGGCGATTTCGCCAGCAATATCGCGATGACGCTCACCAAGACGCTGCGCCGCAACCCGCGCGAGATCGCCCAGACCATCGTCGACACCCTGGCCGATGACGCGCGCATCGCCCAGGTCGAGATCGCCGGCCCCGGGTTCATCAACTTCTTTATTGCCTCGGCGGCGTTTCGGGCGGTCATCGACGACGTACTGGCCGCCGGCGAACACTACGGCCACAGCGAAACCGGCGCCGGCCAGCAGGTATTGCTCGAGTTCGTTTCCGCCAACCCCACCGGGCCGCTGCATGTCGGCCATGGTCGCCAGGCGGCGATCGGCGATTGCCTTGCGCGGCTGTACGAGGCCTCGGGCTGGCAGGTCACGCGCGAGTTCTATTACAACGACGCCGGCAACCAGATCGAAATGCTGGCCCGCTCGGTCGCGGCCCGCTGTGCCGGGCTGAGTCCGGATGATGCCGACTGGCCCGAGGGCGGTTATCGCGGCGAATACCTGGCAGACCTGGCGGCGGCCTATCTGCGCGGCGATACCGTGGTCGCCGACGACCGCGAAGTCACCGGCGCCGCCGACCCGCAGGATATGGCCGCGATGCGCGAATTCGCCGTGGCCTATCTGCGCCGCGAGCAGGATCAGGACCTGCGGGCCTTTGGCGTGGTGTTCGACAACTATGCGCTGGAATCGGCGCTGTATGCCGACGGCCGGGTCGAGGCCACGGTCCAGGCCCTGATCGATGCCGGCCATACCTATGAAGCCGATGGCGCGCTGTGGCTCAAGACCACCGACTACGGTGACGACAAAGACCGCGTGATGCGCAAAAGCGAGGGCGGCTACACGTATTTCGTGCCCGATGTCGCCTATCACCGAGGCAAATGGGAACGCGGCTTTCGGCATGCCATCAATATCCAGGGCGCCGATCACCACGGCACAATCGCACGTGTACGGGCAGGCCTGCAGGCGCTGAATATCGGCATCCCGCAGGGCTGGCCCTCCTATGTGCTGCATCAGATGGTCGCGGTCATGCGCGGCGGCGAAGAGGTCAAACTCTCCAAGCGCGCCGGTTCCTATGTCACGGTCCGCGATCTGATCGACGAAGTCGGCCGTGATGCCACACGCTACTTCCTGGTTGCGCGCAAGCCGGATGCCCAGCAGACCTTCGATATCGACCTGGCCCGCAGCCAGTCCGAAGACAACCCGGTCTACTACATTCAGTACGCCCATGCGCGTATCTGCAGCGTCAACGGCCAGCTGGCCGAGCGCGGCCTGGCCTACCGCCGCGACGAAGCCGACTTTGCACGCCTGGATAGCCCCCACGAACAACGCCTGATCACCGCGATTTCGCGCTTTCCCGAGCTCATCGAAAACGCCGCTGCGGATTTCGCGCCGCAGGCCGTGGCTCATTATCTGCGCGATCTGGCCGATGCCTTTCATAGTTACTACAACGCCCAGCAGTTCCTCGTCGACGACGCGGCCCTGCGCAATGCCCGCCTGGCGCTGGTGTTCGCCACCCGTCAGGTGCTGGTCAACGGGCTCAAGCTGTTGGGCGTGAGCGCTCCGGAGCAGATGTAATGGCACGCGATTATTCCGGCCGCCCCGGCAACTCCTCGTCGAACGGTGGCAAGCGCAAACCCACCCGTCGCAAGCCGGCCGCCCGGCCGACGCCGACCAAGCGCGCCAAAAGCGGTGGGCCGCCCGGCTGGGTGTGGATGATCTGCGGGCTGTGTATCGGCCTGACCGTCGCTGCGGTGTTCTATATCTTCGCCCGCCCCGGCGGCGATCTCGCCCGCGAACAGATCCAGATCGCCACGCCCGAAAAAGCCCGCAACGAAGACGCATCGAAACAGACCAAGGCCGCCGAAGCGGCCGCGAGCGAACCCGAGGCCGAAGAGGAAGAACCGCGGTTTTCCTTCTACAAGATGCTGCCGAACTACGAGGTGGTGATTCCGGAAGAAGAATATCCGGAGAAGAAAAAACACGCGGGCTCCTCGGGCCATGGTTCACATAGCGCGGCCGAGGCCGAACAGCCGGCGTCCAAACCGCAGCCCACCACGCCCAAGGTCGAGGAACCGGGCCGTTACATTATCCAGGCCGGCTCGTTCTCGACGCCGGCCGATGCCGAACGACGCAAGGCCGAGCTGGGCCTGCTGGGGCTGGCCGCCAAGACGGTCGAAGTCGACCTGCCCTCGGGCAAGACGGTCTATCGCGTTCAGAGCAATACCATCAGTTCGTCGAGCGAACTCAACAACATGCTCAAACGCCTGCGCGAAAACCGTATCGATACGCTGGTCATGCGCGCCAAGGACTGAATCGCGCGGGCTGGTGCCCTAGGGCTGCTGGCCCAGATATTCGGTCAGGGTGTCTCGCCAGGCATCCGTGGCCAGATATTCGAGAATCGCACGGTTGATCGGCTCGCGCAGATCGCTGCCCTGGGGCAGGGCAAAGGCATAACCCTGGCGATCGAAGATGGATTCGAGCACGGTCAGCGTGCCGGCATATTCGTTCATCACCCGATAGTTGAGCAGCGGCGCGTCGTAGACCACGGCGTCGATCTGCCCGTCGGCCAGCGCGGCCAGGCCGTCTTCGAGTTCGGTTCGCGTGCTGAAAGCGATGCCACGATCACGCAGGGCATCGGCCGCAGCAGAATTGGCCACCGTGACCACGCGCGCATTGGCCAGATCCTGAACGCTTTTGATGCCCGACGATAGGCGATCCACGGTCAACGAGGTCGCGATCGCAGCCGTGAAGCTGGAAATGATGATAATCGCGGCGAACATCCAGACCAGACCGACCAGCCGGCCGCCGAGCGTTTTTGGCGCCTTGTCGCCATAGCCGACCGTGGTCATGGTGACCGCCGCCCACCAGAAGCCGCTGCCCAGGCCCTGGGCGGTACTGCCACCGAATTCCTCGGCATTGGCCCGGCGCTCGAACAGCCAGATGATCACGCCCACCGCCAACAACACGATGGCCAGACCGGCAAGCGCGGTGAAGAACTGCCAGGAAAAGAAGCGTCGCATGGTCGCCCAAACGGCGCTGCCGTCGCTGGCCGGCACCGCGATCGCCAGGCCCGTGGAATAGAACGGATAGGAGAAATCGATATGGGCTTCGCGGGGCGCGGTGACCGTGAGCGCGGCCACCGACAGATCCAGCCCGCCATCCTCCAACCCCGTAAACAAGCTCGCCAGATCGCTGGGTACATAGCCGTATTCGATACCCAGGCGCTCGGCGACCGCTTCCCAGAGCACGATACTCACGCCGGAAAAACGCCCGTCGCCACGTTCCACCACGAACGGCGGCGCGGCCTTGGTACCCACGCGCAGGCGCACGCCGCGCTCGGCGGCCGGCATGGCCGCGGCCGCCAGGTCAGCATCGGCGGACGGCGCATCGGCCGGCTGGGCGAGCGCCGGCGAGGCGGCCAGAAAAAGCCCGACAACACCCAGCCAGACCAGCGCCCGCCACGCCGAAAAATAACGATTATTCATCAATTCCCCACTTGCCGGGGGCGCATCAGAAGGCGTGGCGCAGCCCCAGCAGAAAACTGACATCCGGCGACGCGCCAGTGTTCAGGTCTTCGATAATCGCAAATTCCAGCTGCGAGCGCTCGCTCAGGCGCCAGTCGAAACCCAGTGCACCGGACACGGCGGTGCCGTCGAGGGCCTCGATATCGGTATCGTCATAGAACGCGCTATGGGCATAGGCCTGGACTTCGACCACGAAGGTCGGCGCCAGCGCATAACCGAGCGTGGCCCAGCCGAAGGCAACTTCCTGGACGCGCTGGTCTTCGAGCACGTCGCCTTTGCCCGAATACAGCCCGCCCGCGCCAGCCAGCATGCGCCAACGCGAGGTTCCGTTCTGGTTATTGCCCACGGTGGCCCACAACGACAGGTCGGCCGCGCCGCTGCCGGTCAAGCGGTCGGCATCACCCGTGGGCAGCTTGAGCTCGCCGGCCACGGCCATGCCCCAGTCGCCCATGCCGGCCAAGCGTTTTTTCAGGCCGAGACGGACATCACCGATGCCCGAAGGCGAATCGCTGACATCGAGTGCGACACGGCCATCCCGCTGGTAGCGAAACGTCTGGCGATCGTGCTGGGCACCGGAACGCCCGCCATCGGCAAAGCCGAAGACATCATGGAAATCGTCGATGAAGCCGTCGGCGAAGCCGCCGCTGTGATCGACGAAGGGAATTTCGACCGTCGCCTGCCAGTCGTTGGCCAGCCCTCGCTCGAAAACGACGGCCGCGCGCGTGGTTTCGCCATCGAACAACAGGCTTTCGTTACCGCTTTGCTGCTCGCTGAAGTGGCTGGTGTAGTCGATGCGCAGCCCGGCATGCCAGGCCCCGGGCTCGGCTACGGTATAGCCGTCGGCACGCGGCAGACCATAAACCGCCACCGTGGGCGATTGATCGGAAAACGCCAGCGGCTGCGGCGCAAACCGGTCGTTATCCTGCGCCATGCCGGGCACAGCCCATGCCGCTGCCGAAGCAGCCATCAGCCAGCCAGCCGCCACGCCCCCAATACGACAACCCCCCATCGCGTTCCCCTATTTATTACACGATTTGTTACACGCTTCGATGCGTGTCTTTTGTTCAGTCCGACCGATTTCCGATCATACCGGGTCGAGTTTGGCATAGCCGGCGATCAGCCACTTGCTACCCACATCGTCGAAATTCACCTGAATACGCGCACGCGCGCCATCGCCCTCGAAGGCCAGCACCGTGCCCTGGCCGAATTTCTTGTGGGATACCCGCTGGCCGAGCGACAGCCCGGCCGCGCGCTGTTCGGATTTGGCAATGCTGCCCGGGCGAAACACCGGCTGGCTGATGCCGGCCTGCGGGCGCACTTCGCGCAGGAAATCCGCCGGAATCTCACGCAGAAAACGCGACGGCGCACACAGATTTTCCGAGCCGTGCAGGCGGCGTACCTCGGCATGCGAGATATGCAGTTTCTCCATGGCACGGGTCATACCGACATAGCACAGGCGGCGTTCTTCCTCGAGGCCGTTATCGTCGTCGACCGAGCGCTGGTGTGGAAACAGCCCTTCTTCGAGGCCGACCATGAACACCAGCGGAAACTCCAGGCCCTTGGCCGAGTGCAGCGTCATCAACTGCACGGATTCGTCCCACTCGCCGGCCTGGTTCTCGCCGGCTTCCAGCGAGGCATAGGCCAGAAACTGGGTGACCTCGTCCATGGTGTCGTCGTCATCGGCCGTATAGGCCCGGGCGGCGGATACCAGTTCGTCGAGGTTTTCCTTGCGACCTTCGGCTTTTTCGTCGCCGCCCTTGCCATGGTGCGCCTTGAGGTCGGTGGCCGTAATCACCTTTTCGGCGATTTCGTGCAGGGCCATGCCTTCGATCTCGGCGTCCAGCGTATCGATGAGTTCGATGAACGCCATCACCATCTTGCCGGCACGGGCCGGCAGCCCGTTCTCTGCCAGATCGAACGCGGCCTGCCACAGACTCATCGCCCCCGCGCGCGCATGGTTGCGAATCTTGTCGACCGTGGTCGCACCAATGCCACGCGTCGGCGTGTTGACGATACGCTCGAAGGCGGCATCGTCGGCTCGGGACTGCAGCAGCCGCATATAGGCCAGCGCATCTTTGATCTCGGCACGCTCGAAGAACTTCTGGCCGCCGTAGATGCGATAGGAAATCTCGGCCGCAATCAGCCGTTCCTCGAGCACGCGCGACTGGGCATTGGAGCGATACAGAATCGCGATATCCGAGCGCTTGCCGCCGTCGGCGATCCAGTTCTGGATGCGGGTGACGACATGCTGGGCCTCGTCGTACTCGTTGAAGGCCGCATAGACGTCGATTGGCTCGCCGTCGGCGCCGGCGGTCCACAGCTCCTTGCCCAGACGGGTGAGATTGTGGCCAATCAGACCGTTGGCCGCACCCAGGATCGTGCCGGTGGAGCGATAGTTCTGCTCCAGGCGCACGGTAGCGGTGTCCTTGAAGTCTTCCTCGAAGCGCAGGATGTTATCCACCCGTGCGCCGCGCCAGGAATAGATGGACTGATCGTCGTCGCCGACGATGAACACCTTGCCGCTGTCGCCGGCCAGCAGGCAAATCCACGCATATTGCAGCGCGTTCGTATCCTGGAATTCGTCGACCAGGATATGGCTGAAACGCCGCCGGTAGTGCGCCAGCAGGTCGGCGTTGTCGCGACAGGTCTCATAGGCGCGCAGCAGCAGCTCGGGAAAATCGACCAGGCCGGCGGATTCGCGCGCGTTTTCATAGGCCTGATAGACCCGAATCATCTGGCTACGTGCGTAGTCGCCGGTATCGGCCAGATCGCGCGGGCGCTCGGCGGCCTCCTTGCAGCTGTTGATGAAGCCCTGCATCTGGCGCGGCGGCCAGCGCTGTTCGTCCATTTCCAGATTCTTGAGCGTACGCCGTACCAGACGGTACTGGTCGTCCGAATCGATGATCTGAAACGCCTGCGGCAGCTTGGCTTCCTTGAAATGCAGCCGCAGCAACCGATGAGCGATGCCGTGAAACGTGCCTACCCACAGCGCGCGCGCAGGTACGCGCAGCATCGGCTCGAGCCGGGCGCGCATTTCGCCGGCGGCCTTGTTGGTAAAAGTTACCGCCAGTATCGACTGCGGGGATACGCCCTCGACGCCGATCAGCCAGGCGATACGGTGAATCAGTACCCGGGTCTTGCCGGACCCCGCGCCGGCAAGTACGCGCATATGCCCCGGCGGCGCGCCTACGGCTTCACGCTGGGCTTCGTTGAGAGAGTCGAGAATCGTCGATACATCGTCCATGGCGCGCATTGTAACCAATGCACCGGTGCGCCCGGCCCGGTATTCATGGACGCGCAAGCTCGTCGCGATAGAATCGTCATCTACGGGACACGAGTCATTGGCGCTTTCACGCGCCGCCTTCGGGAGAAAGTCGATCATGCGTCGAATCTACGTCGCTTCACTGCTGCTATTGCTCGCCGCCTGTGCGACATCGCCAACCGGGCGCAACCAGCTCAAGCTCTTTTCGGAAGAAAAGATCGCGCAAATGGGCGTTCAGAGCTACCAGCAGATGAAGCAGGAAGAACCGATCGACACCAGCACCGCCGATAATCGCTATGTGAAATGCGTAGCCAACGCGATCACCCGCGTAACCGGCGGCGACTGGGAAGTCACCGTGTTCAAGGACGACCAGGTCAACGCCTTCGCGCTGCCCGGCGGCAAGATCGGTGTCTATTCCGGCCTGCTCGATGTCGCCAAGACCGACGATCAGCTTGCCGCGGTCATCGGCCATGAAGTCGGCCATGTGCTGGCCGACCACGGTAACGAGCGCGTCTCGCAACAGGCTGCCACCCAGGGCGGTCTGCAGGTGGTATCGGCTTTTCTCGGCGGCTCCGGCAGCGGCGGCAACCAGGCAGTGATGTCCGCGCTCGGCCTGGGCGCCCAGGTCGGTATTCTGCTGCCGTTTTCACGCACCCAGGAAAGCGAGGCCGACACCATCGGGCTGGAACTCATGGCCCGGGCCGGCTTCGATCCACGCGAGTCGGTCGCGCTATGGCAGAACATGGCCGCCGCCGGCGGCGAAAAGCCGGCCGAGTTCATGTCGACCCATCCCTCCAACCAGAGCCGGATCAACAATCTGCAGAGCCATATGAACCAGGCCATGCAGCTGTATCGTCAGGCGCCGAACAAGCCGAATTGCAGCTAAGTCAGCGCACTTTTACAGTGCGGCCACAGCGCTTGAATTTTTTTTCCGCTTGAGCTATTGCAAGCGGCGAAAAATATGTAGACTCGGAGTTCATACGGCTTTGGCCGTTCTCCGTTGGTCTTAGTTTGGTGTCGTTGACGAGTCCGTACGGTTTTTCAGAAATAATGACACGGTATCGCTAGGATCAGTCGAGATGAATATTTACGTGGGCAATCTGTCGTGGAACACCAATGATGACGAACTGCGGGGCGCTTTCGAAGCGTTCGGCGAAGTTTCGTCGGCCAAGGTGATCATGGACCGCGAGACGGGCCGTTCGCGCGGCTTCGGTTTCGTGGAAATGCCGGACGACAACGATGCCAAACAGGCCATCGAAGGCATGAACAACAAGGATCTCGGTGGTCGCACCCTGCGTGTGAACGAAGCGCGTCCGCGCGACGATCGCCCCCGCGGTCCGCGTCGCTTCTAGGCCTTAACGCCGCGAACGACAAGAAAAAAGCCGCCTCTATGGGCGGCTTTTTTTTGACCGGTCGTCGGGCCGCCCGGTCGCGGGTTACGCCGACGCAAACGCAGTCTGTGGTGAAGCTTCGCGAACCACGGGCTCGAGGGCGTCGTTGCGTGCCTCGGCGGTACCGATACTTTGCGCCAGATCTGCGGTCGCGGTTTCGCCGGTGCTGGCCGTGCGCTGTTCCTGCAGGCGATTGTCGCCGCTGACGGTCACGAAAGAAGTCGCAAAGCGCTCGCTGGCGTCGCGCTCGGCGATGGTATTTACATACCAGAATTCGCCTTGCAGCCGTTCGGCCGTGATATCGAGCAGTACATAGCCATGATTGGCCAGATCCACATATTTCATATGCGGATTGAGCAGCCGCAACGAATCGCGCAGCGGCTGTAGCTCGGGTAAACCAGAAGACGTTACCGACGGCGACACGAACTCCACGGCCCGCGCGCCTTCGCCCGTGATCGGGTTGTAGACGAGCGGATTGTTCGGATCTTCGCTGACATCCTGGGCCCAGGATGTATGGATATCCCCGGCCAGCACCGCCACATTGTTGAGCCCCTGAATACGAATCTGGTCGATCACCCGGCCACGCGCGGCGGGATAGCCGTCCCATTGATCCACATTGAGCGCGATACCGCCCTCGGTGAGCAGCGACAGCTTGGCGTTGAGCGCGGGCAGTAATTCCAGGTCGATCAGCCTGGGCAAACCCAGGCGTAACGGCATGAACATGACCTGCTGGCCGATGAGCTTCCATTGCGCCACCGAACGGGTGAGTTCGGTCGTCAGCCACGCCTCCTGTTCAAAGCCCAGCAGCGTGCGCCGCTCGTCGTAGATAGTCGAACTGTCGAGCGGGCTCGATGCCTGCTGATCGCGACCGATCAAACGCGTATCGAGCATGATCAAATCGACCAGATTGCCCCAGCTAAAGCGTCGATAGATCCGCTCGGGGCGTTCCGGCTCGACCGCGCGTATCGGCAGCCATTCGTAATACGCCTGGATCGAACGCGCCTTGCGCGACACCCAGTCCCCCTCCGTATCGGGCTGGTGGTTTTCGGCCCCGTCTTTCCAGCTGTCGTTGGTCGATTCGTGATCGTCCCAGACCACGATCATCGGATGCGCGCCGTGCAACGCCTGCAGGTCCGGGTCGCGCTTGTACTGGGCATGGCGCATGCGGTAGTCAGCGAGCGTCACGATCTCGTGATCCGGCGCGTGCGCCCGACCCAGCTCGCCGGCACTGCCGTATTCGTAAATATAGTCGCCCAGGTGCAGTACGAGATCGATGTCCGCGTGCGTGGCCATGGCCGCGTAGACGTTGAAATATCCGTCCGGATACTGCGAACAGGAGGTAAAGGCGATTCGGGCGCGTTCGATCGGGCCGGCCGGCGCGGTGCGGGTACGCCCGACCGGAGACGCCGTACCGTTGGCGATAAAACGATAGAAATAGGTCGTGCCCGGCACGAGTCCGTTGCGATCGATCTTGACCGTATAATCGCGGCGGGCGTCGGTTCGGAAGTCGTCTTCAACGACGATATCGGAAAGCGATTCATCACGGGCCACGACATAACGCCCGCCAATCGGCAGGTTATCGCTTTTGTCTTGCGGCGTCACCCGGGTCCAGAGTACGACCGCATCGGTGAGCGGATCGCCGCTGGCCACGCCATGTTCGAAACGAACCACCGCGTCGCTGATCGCCGGCATACCGGGATCGGCGCTGCCCTCATCGTTCGTGTCGTCCTTGTCGTCGCTTGTGTTGCGCAGATCGACGCTGCCGTCGTCGTGGCAAGCGGCCAGCCACGGCGTAATCGCCAGGCTGGAACCGGCCAGGCCGGCCCGGCGCAGAAACCCACGGCGCGACGCCGAATGCCCGGCGGGCTTGCGTGGGCCACTCATGTCGAGGTCTGCGGGTCGAAAAAACGCTGGCCGTCGATGCCGCGTATTTCGTAGGTGATACCAAAACCGCCATCGCTATCGTCGCCATCGACATTACGACGCCCGCGCTGGCTGGAAAAATACAAACGACTGCCATCGGGCGAGAAAGCCGGCCCGGTGATCTCGGAATCCGGCTGATTGACCACTTGCACCAGCGGCAGAATGTCGCGCTCGGCGGTAATCGCCACGATCTGCATATCGCCGCCATCTTCGGCAACCAGAATATCGCCAAGCGGCGAAATGGTGACGTTATCCACCCCCGTGAGCACGGGCTCGTCGAACAGGGCGTCGTCGTAGATGATTTCGATGAAACCGTCGGCCGTATCGTAGGCCCAGACACGGTTATCACCCTTGGTGGTGAAGAACACGATCCCGTCGTGATACCAGATGCCTTCGCCGCCATCGAAGACACTGGCCTGTTCGACCTGCTGGCGGGTCGGCGTATTGCCCGGAATGATCGTGAAGGCGGTATTGACCACGGCATCGATCAGCCCGCCAACGAGCGGCAGCTCGCCCAGCTCGCCAGCCAGGTTTTCGACTTCGGTGAGCAGCGCGGTCGGTGGATTGGGTTGTGGCACGTCGTGCCACACGATCGCACGGCGGGTCATGGGGTCATCGCCCACGAGTTCCGCGATCTGTAGCGTGCCTGAATCCAGCGACGGATAGGCATCGCAGACGAACCGATAGAAACCGCCCTGCGGATCGTCCTCGGTCATGTAGACGATGCCGGCGTTGGGGTCGATGGTCGCGGCTTCATGATTGAACGTACCCAGCGCCGGTTTCTTGTTGGACAGTGCATCGGTCGCGCCCGCCCCGGTTGGGTCGCATTCATAGACACTGCCGGCTTCGTACTCCTCGCAGGTCAGCCATGTGCCCCAGGGCGTCGGACCGCCGGCGCAATTGAGGATGGTGCCGGTCTGGATCGCATAGGCATCCACGATCTCGCCATTGGCATCGAAACGAAGCGCCCCCACGCCGCCCGGCACGAACTCGCTGTTGGAGACATAAACCCAGCCGCCATCGTCCATGCGAAAGGTCGCACCGCCGTCGGGATAGGTATGCCAGAGATAGGGCGAACCGGCATAGGGGCGTTGTCCCGCCGTGGCGACCACCCGGGAAACAAAGCCCGGTGGCAGGCGTACCCCGTTTTCGTCAGCCGCGCCGAGCGCCCCAAGCCGACTGATCGGCGAGCCCGTGCTATCGCCGCCGTCCGGCATGCCGGGGCGCACGGTTCCCCCACCGCCCGAGCCCTGGCCGGAACTGAGAGAAACCGACGCATCGCCGTCGTTACACCCACTCAACAAGCTCCCGGTGACCAGTAATCCGGCACCGCTGAGGCTTTGCAACAACAATCGCCGACGCACGGGATCGTGCGCGCGCGGCGCAGAACGCTTGACCATGTCGTACCCCCAACAAACGCAAGAGTGCGTTCTCGAAGGCTAGTCTCGAACCATGACCGTATTGTGAAACACGATCTTTTCCCGCCGGCGACCGGTTGCGCAGCGATTAGCCGGTGGCCACCGCCGCTTGTGGGTCTTGCGGCGCCAGCGTCGGCGCGTCTGCGACGGGCTGACTTTGGCCGCTGGCGGCCACGACATGATTTTCGCCCGCACGTACCTGCCAGGCGCTGGCAAAGCGCTGCTGGTTGTTACGGCTTTTGATGTCGTCGACATACCACCATTCGGCCTGCATGCGCTCGCGGGTGATATCCAGCAGCAGATAGCCGCGCTGGGTCAGCTCGGCATATTTCATATGCGGGTTCTGGCTGAGAATCGTATCGCGCAGATCGTTGCTGTCGAAGCCCGGTGAGGTCACCGACGTGGCCACGAATTCCACGCCCATCGAGCCCAGGCCGGTGGCCGGGTCGTAGGCTGCGGCATTGTTCGGATCCTCGGTGATATCCATGGCCCAGGAGGTATGAATATCGCCGGTGAGTACCACCACGTTGTCGATCGCCACATTCGGCGCGGCCTGGCCGCCACGAATGATCTCCCACACCCGTTCGCGGGCCCGCGGATAGCCATCCCACTGATCGGAATTGAAAAAAACGCCGCCCTGGCCGCCCGGGTTGGTGGCGTTGCTGGCATTGGGCGCGCCCACGGACTTGAGCTGGCCAAACATGACCTGCTGACCGATGAGTTTCCAGATCGCCGGCGATTGTTCGAGCCGGTCGGCCAGCCATTGCCGTTGATTGTCGTCGATCAGGGTCCGATCGGCGTTCGCATAATCGCCGGTATCGGTAAACCCCTGCTCGGCATTGTTTTCGAGCTGCTGGTCGCGCCCGATCAGGCGCGTATCCAGCATCGACAGCGACACCAGGTCGCCGATCTCGAAGCCGCGATAGATCCGCTCGCGATTATCCGGTTCGGTTTCACGGATCGGCAGCCATTCGTAATAGGCCTGGATCGAAACCGCTTCGCGCTTGCTCCACGGCCCCTCGCCGCGATCGGGGTCGTGGTTCTGGGCGCCACCGCGCCAGCTGTCATTGGTCGATTCGTGGTCGTCCACCAGACCATCCGATCAGCTCCGCAGCGGTCCGCGCCAGCGCCTTTGTGCTCGACTGGCAAGGAATGAGGAGGGCCGTGTGCTGTTTGCACACAACCGACGAATGACGCCGCCAGCCGAGCACAAAGGCCTGGCCCAACGGGTTTGGCCCAAACCGCCCGTCTGCGGCGTTGCTCGCCTAGATCGTGAGTACCCACGATGCGGCGGCGCGCGCCTTGCAGCCGAACGGTTTGGGACTCAAACGCGGATCGCTGCGGAGCTGATCGGATGGTCCCAGATCATCGGATGCTGACGATGCAGCTCCTGCAGGTCGACATCGGTCTTGTAACAGGCATGGCGGGTCCGGTAGTCGTCGAGGCTGACGATTTCGTAGGGCGGTTCAGGGGCACGGCCGAGCGGTCGCCCGTCGCCGTATTCATCCGGATTCTCGGCCTCGGATACGCCGCGCCCCGGGTATTCGTAGATGTAATCGCCCAGATGCAACACCAGATCCAGATCGGCGCGCTCGGCGACCCGACCATAGACATTGAAGAAGCCGAAGGGATAATTCGAGCAGGACAGCACGGCGATCCGCAGCCGCTCGACGCCGCTCGTGGGCAGGGTTTTCGTGCGCCCGACCGGCGAGCGCTCGGTGGCGGTCTCAAAACAGTAGTAATAGGTCGTGTTGGCGGCCAGGCCGGTGGCATCCACCTTGACGGTGTAGTCACGCGCCGCGCCGGTAATCACGGTGCCGCTACGCAGCACGTTGCGCATGTCCGGCGATTCGGACAGAAACCAGTTGACGCTGATATCGCCCTCGATCGCCGGCGTCACCCGGCTCCAGAGCATGACGCGATCGGTCAACGGGTCGCCGCTGGCCACGCCATGGACGAACTGCGCGGCACTGCTGCCCGGCGCACGCGACACCCGTACCGAACTGCCGCCATCGTCGCTGCAACCGGCCAGGCCGACCAGCGATAACGCGGCGCCGCCGGCGAATCCGGCCCGACGCAGAAAAGAACGACGTGTCTGTGGCGCGAGCACGCTGCGATGATGCCGGGTGGGCTGACCCATAGGTTTGTTCCGAACGACAGATCCAATGCCGCGGAGCCTGGGACAATGGTGTTAAGTCTTCATGACTCCGCCCGGCACGCAAACACGCGAGCCGGCAGCTTCAGACCGGTCGTAGGCAAGCGGACCTGGCGCAGGGTCACGAACATGAACAGCAACGGATTGACATCGTAGATGGCCCGCAGCGGCGCAATTAGCGCCGGGTCGAGAAAGCCGTCATCCGCCAGCGCTTCGAGATCGATCGCGCCCGCGATCGCCGAATGCGGATAGCCACTGGCATAGCACAACCGATCGAAAAACTGCGGATGCTGTAACAGCGGCGCGAGCACCGATTGATCCCGCCGGCCGGCCAGAACGCCGTCGAGCGCGATACGCAGCCGCGCCCGGTAGGCCGGCTGCCGCAACAACGCGAACAGCGATTCCATGACCTCGCGCGCATCGTCTGCGGGCTCGTCGATGGAAACCGTGACCGCGACGCCCGCCTCAAGGGCGTCGCGTAACGCCCGCGCATCGATCATCGCCTGGCCTGTTTCGCTGTCGCGCCCCGGCCCAATCCGGGTATGCAGGCGCATATCGTGTGCGGCCATCACCGCATAGGCGGCTTGGGCAGATGCACCGGCAAGATCGATCTGCTGTTGCGCCGGCCACCAGGCCACATCGCGCACACCGCGCTCGGCCCAGCGCCTGAGCACTGCGACAGCATCCGGTCGCGCCGGGTGCACCGACACCACGGGAATGAGGTGCCCATCGCTACGTGCGGCAAGCGCTACGACATCGGCATTGGCCACGAAGGCCGTGGTAGCGCCGGCATCGAGCGCACCCGCCCGGCTATAGACCGCGTCCCGGGCGAATACATAGGCTCGATAGTCGCCCGGCATGGCATCGATCTGGCGCAGCAACCGCGAGGCCTGAAGCTCGAAGGCCTGCAAGACATCGTCCACGCCGGCGGCATGACGTAGAAACTGCCATTCGAGCCAGGCCCGCGGGGCCGTCGGCACGGATACATTGACCCGCGGCTGATCCGGTTCGCCGGGCGCGCGCGCACCGATAGCGCGACTCGACAGCAGCGCGACCTGATGATCGACGATACCGGCGTCGAGATCCGCCATGCTGTCGGCGATCAGTTGCCTTGCGCTATCGGCCAGCAGCCAGTCGGCGTCCTCGGGCTGGTGCGACCAGGCGCCGGCATAGGTGTTGAGTAGCGTATGCCAACCGGCCACGCCGGCCACCACCACCAGGGCGACGAACAACGCGAGTACGCCGAGGCGGTTGAACAGGCGCTCGTAGCTCACGCGTCAGCCGGTCGCGGCGAGCCGATCCCTGGCAACGGCTTCGGCATGCAGGCAGGCCACATGGCTCTCGCCGCCAAATGCCCGCAGCGCGGGCGTTTGTGCCGCGCAATCCGCCTGTGCCCAGGGGCAGCGGGTACGAAACACGCAGCCGGAGGGCGGATCGGCCGGCGACGGCAACTCGCCGGACAAGGCGATTCGACGCCGACGACGTTCGAGTTCCGGATCCGGGCGCGGTACGGCCGACAACAACGCCCGCGTATACGGATGTGCCGGGCGCTCGAACAGCGTGTTCGACGGCGCGCGTTCCATGACCCGGCCCAGATACATCACCATCACTTCATCGCTGATCTGGCGTACCACGGCCAGGTCGTGAGCGATGAACAGAATGGCGATGCCGAACTCGGCCTGGAGCTGTTGCAGCAGTTCCACGATCTTCGCCTGGATCGAGACATCCAGCGCCGATACCGGCTCGTCGCAGATCAGCACCTTCGGCTCGACCACCAGCGCGCGCGCGATACCGATCCGCTGGCACTGCCCACCCGAGAATTCGTGTGGATAACGATTGATCTGGCTCTGCGACAACCCGACCCGCTCGATCATCGCCGCCACGCGCCGGCGTCGATCCGCGCGACCCAGGTCGGGGCGTAGATGCCGCAACGGCTCGGCCACGATCTGGCCCACGGTCATGCGCGGATCGAGACTGGCGAGTGGGTCCTGGAAGATCATCTGCACATCACGCCGCAGGGCTTTCCAGCTGGCTGCCCGGTCGTGACGTATCGTGTTGTCTTCGAACACAATCTCGCCCGATGTGACGGACACCATGCCGGTCAGCGCACGCGCCAGCGTCGACTTGCCACAGCCGGATTCGCCCACCAGCCCGAGCGTGCGCCCAGGGGCCAGGTTCAGGCTCACGCCGTCAACCGCCTTGAGCACGCCCGCGTCGGCGGCGAACAGACCACCGCCCAGCGGAAAATGCACCTTGAGATTGTCTACCCGTAGCAACGTTTCGCTCATCGACTGGCCGTTTTCGTAAGGCATCACTCATCCGGTAACGATGGTACGCTGACCCTGTGAATTCGCCCACTGCACCCGGCGCTCTGACGCGTCCCAGCCAAGCGGGGCCGAGCCTGTCGTTGTTGAGTTTCAACATGCAGGTCGGCGTCGGCACCAAGCGTTATCGCGAATACATAACCCGCGGCTGGCGCCATCTGCTGCCCAGCCAGCAGGTACGCGACAACCTCGACCGTATCGGCGAACTGCTGGTCGGCCACGACATCATCGGCCTGCAGGAAATCGATGCCGGCAGCCGGCGCAGCCAGTACCGCAACCAGATCGAGCATCTGGCCGAAGCCGCCGGCTTCGAATACTGGCGGGTCCAGGTCAATCGCGATCTCGGGCGCGTCGCCCAGCACGGGCTCGGGCTGATCAGCCGCTATACGCCGTTCGCGGTGAGCGAACACAAGCTGCCGGGGCGCCTGCCCGGGCGCGGCGCGTTGATCGCGCGCTTCGGCACGCCGGAAGACCCGCTTGCCGTGGTGATCACGCACCTGGCACTCGGCGCCGGTAGCCGGGCACGCCAGCTGGCCGCGATCTGCGACCTCGTGGCCCGGGATCGCCATGTGGTGATCATGGGCGATACCAACTGCACGGCTTCGGCGCTGATCGCCGACCCGGCGCTGGCGGCCAGCGGGCTGCGTGTCTACGACCGGCCGCTGCCGACCTTTCCCAGCTGGCGTCCGCGGCGCGGCATCGATCATATCCTCACCTCGCCGACGCTCAATATCGGCGAAGCGCGTGTGATCGATACCGTGCTCTCCGACCATCTGCCGGTGCATATGCGTATCGAGATGCCCGCTACCCTGGCTCATTCGCTCGACGCCAGCCACCGGCAACGATAGTCCTAGAGATAAGGCGAGAATAACCAGAAAAAGGAATCGCGCAGGCGCGTCGGCCAGCGCCGGCTGTGCAGCTCGGTCAGCGAATAGGCCCGACTCATGGCAATGCTCTCGCGAATATGCGTGGCCAGGCTTTCCACGCCGGCCGGGTCGAATATCTCGACGGCCAGCTCGAAGTTCAGGCGCAGACTGCGCGGGTCGAGATTGGGCGAGCCGACCAGCGCATAGTCCTCGTCGAGCACGAGCAGTTTGGTATGGGCAAACGGCGGCGGCTGATAGTAGATATGCACGCCGCGCATCATCAGTTCGCCCAGCGCATGCCGCGATGCCCAGTGCACAAACGGCAGATTGTTCTTGGCCGGCAGCACGATCTTGACTTCCAGCCCCCGTAACGCGGCCGATTGCAGCGCGCCTACCAGCGCCGGTCCGGGCAGAAAATACGGTGTCATGATCAGCACACTGCGCCGGGCACTGGCGATTGCGGTCTGAATGAGTGTGGTCAGGCGCTCGGTGTCGCGGGTCGGCCCGTTCTCGATACTGCGACAGGCCGCGTCACCCGCCGGCGCGATCTCACCGCGCGACACGCCGGTCTGACGTCCGGTGGCAAACGCCCAGTCGGACAGAAACACGGCCTCGATCTGGCGCACCACCGGGCCGGCAAAACGAAAATGCAGATCCGACACGCCACGGCTGCCCTCCACCAGATGCCGGTCGCCAATATTCATGCCGCCGGTAAACGCCACGCCGGCATCGGTCACCAGGATCTTGCGGTGGTTGCGCAGGTTGAGCTGCAGCGAGGGCGGAATCAGCCGTGGCGGCAGAAAACGCGCCGACTTGACCCCCTGTTTGTGCAACAGACGCACGGCGCGCCGGCCCGGCCAGGCATAGTATTCGCCCACCCCGTCGATGAGCACGCGTACATCCACGCCGCGTTCGGCGGCGCGCGCCAGGGCATCGATAAAGCGCTTGCCGGTACGGTTGGTCTCGAAGATATAGGTGGTCAGATAGACGAAACGACGGGCTTTTTCGATCGCCTTGAGCATCGGCGGATAGGCCTGCTCGCCGTCGTGCAACACCTCCACGCCATTCTCGGCGACCACCGGCCAGGCCGACAGCCGGTCGCCGGCCGCGGCCAGGCCCAGCCGGCGGCGATCGAGTATGTCGCTGTAGTCGCGCAACTCGGCGTTGGCGCCGGGCTGATGCGCGCCCAGGCCGTGGCGCGACTGGCGGTCCAGGCGGCGCGCCCGAATGCGTACGCGATTGACGCCGAACATGTAATACAACAGCGGGCCGATCGGTGGAAACAATACCGACACGCCGATCCAGCCAAAGGCGCTGCTGGGTGTTTCGCGGGTGAGCAGCGCATGCACGCTGGCCGCGATCGCGCTGCCGGCCAGTACGACGATCGTGGTCCAGAACTTGAGCAGTGCGATCAGCTCGGGATCGGTCAGGTAATCCGGTAGATTCATGGCCGCTCGCGTGTGCGATGCGGCGTTTCCAGACGCGGTACGGCCGCCAGCAACGCACGGGTATAGTCGTGCGCTGGGGCAGCAAAGATGTCGTCGATCGCACCGCGCTCCACCACTTCGCCGGCACGCATGACCAGCAACCGCTCGCACTGGCCGGCGACCACGCCCAGATCGTGGGTGATGAGCAGCAACGCGACCTGCGTGCGCTCGCGCAGCTCGGCCATCAGATCGAGAATATCGGCCTGTACGGTCACATCGAGGGCAGTGGTGGGTTCGTCGGCAATCAGGATATCCGGTTCGCAAGCCAGCGCCATGGCAATCATCACCCGCTGGCGCATACCACCGGAAAACTGGTGCGGGTAATAGCGAATCCGACGCGCGGCATCGGGAATCTTGACCGCCTCGAGCATCTCGATCGCGGCCTTCGTCGCGGCCCGCCCGCGCAAACCGCGATGGCGCGTGATCACTTCCTTGATCTGGGTGGCGATGCGCAGATGCGGGTTGAGCGTGGTCATCGGATCCTGAAAGATCATGGCGATCCGCGCGCCGCGAATCCGTTCGAGCGTGCGCCGTTTCGCGCCGATCAGCTCCAGCCGGCCGCGATCGGTTTGCAGGCTCGCGCTGCCCGAGACACGCGCGTTGTCCGCCAGCAGCCCCATGAGGGCCAGCACGCTCTGACTCTTGCCCGAGCCGGATTCGCCCACGATGCCGACCGATTCACCGGCGGTGAGCTGCAGATCGAGCCCGCGTACGGCCTCCACCACGCCGTCGGGCGTGTCGAAACGTACTTTCAGATCGCGAACGTCGAGCAGCATGCACCCAGTGTAAGCCACCAACCGGCCAAACGAAGCCCGCGGCGTCGATTCGACCTGCGTCGTTCCTGCCCGACACAGGGGCTCGTTCCTTGGAAAGACATCCGCAAATACATGCCAAAAGCGCAAATCCGCAACTGCGCATGTACAAAGCTCAGCTCGAAGCGTAAAGGGCCGACGCCTCGCCGCTCGACCGATCGTCTTTTTGCCTTATTCGCGTTTCTTCGCGTTCATTGGCGGACAAAATACTTGCCTGATCGCAGCGCGTAGAACGCGATCCGCGGTGCCGATTTAATGCGCGTCGTTTGACACCGCCACGATCAGATACACGACCCGCTTGATTTCGGGCGTCATGCTGACTCGCGAGCCTAGCGATCCTTGGGATCGAGCGCGTCGCGCAAACCGTCGCCGATGAAGTTAAAGCAGAATAGCGTGGCAGCGAGAAACACCGCCGGCACGATCAACAGCCAGGGCGCGCGATTCATTTCATCGGCGCCGTCCTTGATGAGCGCGCCCCAGGACGTAGCGGGTTCGGCCACGCCGAGGCCGAGAAAGCTCAGAAACGATTCGAACAGGATGACCTGCGGAATGGTGAGGGTGATATACACCGCCACCACGCCGAGCAGGTTGGGCACGATATGGCGGGCGATGATCGACACCGCCGGCGCGCCGGACATGCGCGCGGCTTCGATAAAGGGCTGCTGTTTGAGCGCGAGTGTTTGCCCGCGCACGATACGCGCCATATCCAGCCAGTTGATGGCCCCGATGGCCACGAATATCAGCAGGATATTACGGCCGAAAAACACCATCAGCAGGATCACGAAGAACAGAAACGGCATCGCATAGAGAATATCGACGATGCGCATCATCACCGCGTCCACGCGCCCGCCCGCATAGCCGGCCGTCGCGCCATAGGCCACGCCAATAACCAGGCTGACCAGCGTGGCGACGAAACCGATCATCAGCGAAATCCGCCCGCCTTCGAGCGCGCGCACGAACAGATCGCGCCCCACCGAGTCGGTACCGAACCAGTGGGCATCCGTCAGGGTCGGCGCCACCCAGATCGCCCCGTAGTCCTGGTCGAAGTAGTTATGCGGTGACAGCCACGGCCCCACCACGACCGCGACGACGATGACGCCCAATACGCCCATCGAGGTCAGCGCGGCCTTGTTGGCACGCAGCCGCCGCAACGCATCGGAGAACAGGCTGCGCCCATGCGCGGCCTGCTGCATGTGTTTTCGACGTCCGAAGATCATGCAGTGCCCACCACCGCGACGGCGAAACGAACGGGCTGGCGCCTGACTTGCCGCATCAATAGCTCACCCTAGGGTCGAGCCAGCCGTAGAGCAGGTCCACGACGAGATTGAAAGCCACAATGAGGATGCCGTAGAACAGCACCACGCCCATCACCAGCGTGTAGTCGCGGTTGAGCGCCCCCTGGACGAAAAACTGCCCCAGCCCGGGAATGCCGAAAATCGTCTCGATGACCACCGAACCGGTAATGATGCCGGCCGCCGCCGGGCCCAGATAAGACACGATCGGCGTAAGCGCGGCCGGCAGCGCATGCACCCAGACCACGCGCGCAGCGGACAGCCCCTTGGCACGGGCGGTGCGTACATAGTTCGAGCGCATGACCTCGATGGTCGAGGCGCGGGCCAGGCGCGCGACATAGGCCATCATCGCGGTACCCAGTGCGAGCACCGGCATCACATAGTTCTGCCAACCATCCAGACCACCGGCCGGCAGCCAGTCGTTATAGACCGCGAACATCAGAATCATCAGCGGCGCGAGCACGAAATTGGGGATGGAGATACCCAGCATGGCGAGCGTCATCGCGCCGTAGTCGGCTGGGCGGTTCTGGCGCAGCGCAGCGAGCATGCCCAACGGCACACCCAAGAGCAGCGCGAACGCCAGCGAGGCCGCACCGAGCTTGAGCGATACCGGAAAGCCCGAGGCGATGAGGTCGTTGACACTGGTATCGCGATACTGGAAAGACGGGCCGAAATCGAAGTGGGCGATATCCCACAGATAACGCCCGTACTGCTGATAGATCGGTTCGTCGAGGTGATACTTGGCTTCGAGGTTGGCCCGGACCTGGGCCGGCAGTTCGCGATCGGCATCGAATGGCCCGCCCGGGGCCGCGCGCATCATCACGAACGCCAGGGTCAGCAGAATGAACAGCGTCGGGATCGCGCCCAGCAGCCGGCGCAGCGCATAGGCCAGCATGGCTAGGCGTCGCCCGTTCGCAAACGTCTGATCAGGGCGCTCACGGTTCGATCGACAGATCCTTGCTGTAGTAGGAGTCCAGCGGGTTGCCCTCGAAGCCCTTCACATAATCCTTGATCAGGTATTTGCTGACATAGAAATAGATCGGAATGATCGGACTGTCGGCCAGCAATACGGACTCGGCCTTCTTCATGATCTTCATGCGCTCGGGGCCGTCCGGCATATGCGCCTGTTTTTCCTGCAGGCGGTCGTATTCGGCGCTGGCATAACCGGTGCCGTTGAGGCCGAACTTGGAATTCATCAGTTCGAAGAAGGTGTTCGGGTCGTCGTAGTCGCCAATCCAGGCCAGCCGGTAGGCCTCGGTATTACCCTGGCGCACGTTGTCGAGAAAGACCTTCCATTCCTCGTTGCGCAAGGTGACATCGGCACCGAGCACGCTGCGCCACATCGCAGCGATCACCGAGGCGATCTTCTTGTTGCCCTCGCCGCTGTTGTAGCGGATTTCGATCTGTAACGGCTTGCTCTCGGAATAGCCGGCTTTTTCGTATAGCTCGCGCGCCTTGGCCTCGCGCTTGCTGTCCGAGAGCTTGGTCCACGAGAACTGCGCGCCTGCATAGCCTTCTACCACCGGCGGAATCCAGCCATAGGCGGGGATTTCGTCGCCCCGGGTAATCTTGTCGACGATGGTGCGCCGGTCGATCGCCATCGACAAGGCACGCCGCAACTCGGGCGCATCCTTGAACGGCGGGCGTTTGACGTTCAGGCCGTAGTAGTAGACGCCCAGCGTGGGCTGGGTATGCAGCTGTGCGGGAATATATTTCTTGATGGCCTCCAGGCGCGGGATCGGCACCGAGGTGGCCCAATCCAGCTCACCGGCCTGATAGCGCGACAACGCCGAGTTCTGGTTGGTGATCGGGTAGTACTCGACGCGGCCGATCGCGGTCTGGGCATCGTCCCAGTATTGGCGATTGCGCTCGAGCGCAATCATCGAATTCACCCGCCAGCTTTCGATCTTGTAAGCGCCGTTGGTCACCGCGTTGCCGGGCTGACTGAAGGCCGCGCCGTGGGCCTCGACCGCCGGCTTGTAGACCGGATAGCTGATGCTGTGCGCCAGCGTGCCCAGAAAATACGGCGTGGGCGCGGTGAGCGTGATTTCGAGGCTGTGATCGTCGAGCGCACGTACGCCCAGGGCTGCGGGCGGTTTGTCACCCGCGATGATCGCCTTGGCATTGGCGATCGGCGCATGCAGCTGGGCATAAGGCGAGCCGGTGGCCGGATCGACACTGCGCCGCAGGCTGTACACATAGTCCTGCGCGGTCAGCGGTTCGCCGTTGGACCAGTGCAGATCCTTGCGCAGTTTGAAGGTATAGACGAGCCCGTTATCGGTCATTTCCCAGGACTCGGCGTCGGCGGGCTCGATTTCGCCAGCCGGCGAAATCTGAACCAGGCCCGAATACAGATCGCGCAGGATATTGGCCGCCGGCACGCTACGGGCCTGATGCGGATCCAGGCTTTCCGGCTCGGCGCCGTTACCCCGGCGCAGCACCGTGGTGCCGTCGTCCCGAATCTCGGGCGTGTTCTCGACCGGGAACTTGGCCGACTCCTCGCTACTGCAGGCTGCCAGCAGCAGTGCAGCAAACAGGACACACCCTAGCGCTCGAAGCTTGTTCAATTTGGCCCCGCGAAACCGCAACTATTCGAAAATACTAGGTTACACGAATGTTTTGCGCGCGATGCAAGCCTGTCGCCCCACCCGTCGCGGTTCACGGGTGACTCGGCGGGCGCGGTTATCGACCGGTGCTCAGGCGGTTTTTGCCAGTTTCAGTCCGAGTTTCTTCAAGTGCACCAGCAATAACGAGATTGCGGCCGGGGTCATGCCCGGAATACGCGACGCCTGCCCGATACTCGTCGGGCGTACGTCCTCGAGCTTGCCACGCAGTTCGTTGGACAGCCCGGATACCGCCGCGTAATCCAGATCGGCCGGCAGGGCGGTGGCCTCGTGCTGGCGCGTCTTTTCGATCTCGGCGCTCTGCCGGGTGATATAGCCCGCGTACTTGGCCTGGATTTCGACCTGCTCGCCGACCGCCTCCGCAGCCTCGGCGTTGAGCTGCGACAGATCGGGCGCGCCCACGCTTTCGATGGCCACCAAGCAGGCATGATCCACGCCCGGACGCTTGAGCAGTTCGGCCACGGGCGTGGCCTGCTTGAGCACGCTGCCCAGAACGCGTTCGCCGCGATCGGCGCCGAAGTCTTCCGGCTTGACCACGATCGCCGATAATCGCGCCTGTTCGGCGGCCACCGCGTCGCGCGCCGCCTCGAACGCCGCCCAGCGCGTATCGTCAACCAGCCCCAGCGCCCGGCCGATGGGCGTCAGGCGCGTATCGGCATTGTCTTCGCGCAGCAGCAGGCGATGCTCGGCGCGCGAGGTGAACATGCGATAGGGCTCGATCGTGCCGCGGGTGATCAGATCGTCCACGAGCACGCCCAGATAGGCTTCGTCGCGGCGCGGCCACCAGGCGCTTTCGCCGGCCACCGCACGCGCGGCGTTGAGCCCGGCCAGAAGGCCCTGGGCGGCGGCTTCTTCATAGCCGGTGGTGCCGTTGATCTGGCCGGCGAAATACAGCCCGGCAATGGCCTTGGTTTCCAGCGTGTAGGAAAGCGCCCGCGGATCGAAATAATCGTATTCGATGGCATAGCCCGGCCGCGTGATATGCGCGTTCTCGAAGCCGGCGATCGAGCGTACGACCTTCTGCTGGGTTTCGAACGACAGGCTGGTGGAAATACCGTTGGGGTAGACCTCGGCCGAGGTCAAGCCCTCCGGCTCGATGAAGATCTGATGCGAGGCCTTGTCGGCGAAGCGCACCACCTTGTCCTCGATCGAGGGGCAATAGCGCGGGCCCACCGAATCGATCTGGCCGGAATACATGGCCGATTCGCCGATATTGTCGGCAATGATCCGATGGGTCGTTTCGTTGGTATAGGTGATATGACAGCTCACCTGGCGCGGATGCTCGCCGCGCTCACCCATGAACGAAAACACCGGCGCGGGCTCGTCGCCCGGCTGTTCGGCCAGCTGCGAGTAGTCGATGCTCTTGGCATCGATACGCGGCGGCGTGCCGGTCTTGAGCCGGCCCACCGGCAGATTTAGCGCGCGCAGGCGCTCGGATAACGCATTCGAGGGCGCATCCCCCGCCCGACCGCCGCCGAAGCGCTTGTGGCCGATATGAATGGTGCCGCCCAGAAACGTGCCTACCGTCAGCACTACCGTGGGTGCATGAAAGGCCAGGCCCATGGTGGTCATCACGCCGGCCACGCGATCGCCGTCGACGATCAGATCGGCCACCGACTGCTGGAACAGGGCCAGATTGGGTGTGTTCTCGACCATCGAACGCACGGCGGCTTTGTAGAGCGCCCGATCGGCCTGGGCACGGGTGGCGCGTACCGCCGGGCCCTTGCGGGCGTTGAGCGTACGAAACTGAATGCCACCGCGATCGGCCGCCCGGGCCATGACGCCGCCCAGCGCATCGATCTCGCGCACCAGATGACCCTTGCCGATACCGCCAATGGCCGGATTGCAGGACATCTGGCCGATGGTTTCGATGTTGTCGGTCAAAAGCAGCGTACGCGCGCCCATACGGGCAGCGGCGGTGGCCGCTTCAGTGCCGGCATGGCCGCCACCGACCACGATGACGTCGAAATCGGTCTGGGTATTCATTGCGCGCTCCCGCGATATGGCCGCGGTCGAATTCAAAAACACGGCATTTTAACGTGTTTGCGGTTGCATTTGCGCCATGCGCAGAGTTTGCCGCCGCACAGACGAAGCCGACACGTAGCCAGGAACTCGGTCAGGTCCGCTGATCGCCACGCCGGCGCGAGCGCCGCGACAGGTCGGCCACCGCCAACCCCATCAGGCGACGAAAGGTGGAGCACTCCAGGTGGCTGGGCGCACTACAGACCGCCGCGTGGCGCAAACCGTCGCGCATGGCCGTGAGCTCGCGGATTCTGCGATCCAGTTCGTCGGCCTTGTCGCTCAACGCCTGACGATCGATTTTAGGCGGGCCCGAATCGCCCAGCATCGGCCGAATCTGTGCGAGCGAAAACCCGGCCGACCGCCCCAGCGCGATGAGCGCCAGCCGCTCGAGAACCCGAGGGCTGAATTGGCGCCGCAACCCGCGCCGACCGATCGAGCGAATCAGCCCTTTTTCCTCGTAAAAACGCAGCGTGGACGCAGGCACAGCTGCGCGTTTGGCGACCTCGGCAATATCCATTGACCGCGCTTTACTTCACTTGAACTTGAAGTAATAACCTAACTCGCCTCTCTCACCAGCGCTACGCATTGACCATGAAAATCCTGCTACTGACCCTCGTGACCGGCCTCGGCGCCACCGTCGCGATGGATGCCTGGGGACTGCTAGGCAAGCTACTGTTCGGCCTGTCGGCGCCGCGCTTCGACTGGGTGGGGCGCTGGCTGGGGCATATGCGACATGGCCGGTTTTGGCACATCCGTATTGCCGATGCTGCGCCGATCCGTGGCGAACAGGCGCTGGGCTGGACTGCGCATTACCTGATCGGAATCCTTTTCGCCGGTCTGTTGCCACTGCTTGCCGGCCCCGGCTGGCTCGACCGGCCGACCCTCGGACCGGCGCTGCTGATCGGTGTGGCAACGGTGGCCGCGCCTTTTCTGATCATGCAGCCCGCCATGGGCGCCGGCCTGGCCGCGCGCCACACCGCCCATCCCGGGAACGCACGCTGGCAGAGCTTGCTGAACCACACGGTATTCGGCATTGGCTTGTTCGTATCGGCCTGGATCGCGAAGACGCTGACCGGTTATTAACCCGGCACACATAGATGAATTATCGGGTTAATAACGCGAGTGCGCGACAGCGTACTCGCCGCGGCCGACGGCCGCGAAGCTATTGAAAACGGCTGACAGAGTCAGCTGTTTTGGTGCCGGGTTAGTAGCCGGCGGCGCTCAAAGCCGCTCGCGTGCCGCTTCGAACTGGTCGATCATGGCTTTCCAGCCGATCTGATTACGCCCGTTGAGCGTGAGCCGTCCGGCCTCGATCGTGAGCCGCAAACGATAGGCCGCGCCGTCGTCGACCGATTCGATCAGGTTCTGTTGCACCAGTTCGGCCAGCGCCTGATCGATATCGCGTTCTTCGATGGCATAGGGCGAGCGACCGCTGGCGAGCATGACCTGTACGGTCAGATCGCGGGCGAGATCTGCGGGCAGTCGGGCTTCGAAGTTCATATCGAGCTGCGAAACCACATCCGCCAGCAGACGCGCCTCGTGCATTGTTTGCGGCGCCTGGATATGCAGTTTCAGGCGAACATCGCCCTGCGGCGTGGTGAGCTGCAGGCGGGGCACATCGATACGCGGAGCACCGGCGAGCAAGGCGGGCAGTGTTTCACTGTAGAGCGTCGCCCGCGCGCTGTCGTCGAGCTTGCCGGTTTCGATATCGCGCAACAGCCCAAGCTGGGCGAACAACGCCCGCCAGGCGCGGATATCCAGATCCGCGGTTTCGGCCTCGACCCATAACGGGCCGTACGCATTGTTGTTGATCACTGCGCGGGCGATACGCCCATCCACACGGGCGCTGATCCGCGCCGGCGCGCTCGGCAGCATCTGCCATTGCCAGGCCAGAGACTGCAATAGTGCTGACTGGCCCAGCCCATCAGCGATACGCAACGAATGCGCGCGCAGCGAACCGCCCTCGCCGGCTGCGCCCAGACGCGCCTCGAGTTCGCGCCAGGCGAGCTGACCACCGTCGGCACCGACGATCTCGAACTGTGGCGACGCCATATCAAGCGCGATCGGCCCGCCCGCCAGCGGAATACGGGCATCGGCTGAAATCGGCGCGGTTTCGATATGAGCCACGACGCGATCACGGGCAATATCCAGCGCGCGCCCGTCGAAGTGCAGATGCGACCGTGCCAGGCCGTCGAAACCCACCCGCGTGATCACGCGCAGTGGCGCAAGGCTCGGCTCGAACACATGTCGCGGCCACAGCGAGGCGGCATCGATTCGGGTCACGCCGACGCCGAGCCCGGGCTCGAAGCCTTCGCTGTTCTCGGGCGGTGCACCGAACGGCAACGGGCCGTGATAGACGGTGGTATCCAGCGTGGTGCCGACACAGGGCGGCGCACCGCATATCGGCGCGGCAAGCTCGACGCGAATCGTGGCATGCGAGCTGAACCAGCCGCGCTCGAAATGCGCATGGGTCACCTGCGTCAGGCCCGGTCGCGCCAGCCGGGCGACCATGTCGTCGAACTCGCGCTCGAGATAGAAGCCCACCAGCGCCGGCGCGGCCACGGCCAGCCCGATCAGGGTCAAAACGCCCCAGAACAGCGTCTTGCGGATCATACCGGCGTCAACCGCCGGTCTCGGATCGTGCCCCGTCAAAGCAGACGACATCCGCTGACGGCGGCCACCAGCACGGCGTTTCGGCAACGAACGCCTGGCTTGCGATACGCGCATGCACCGGCGCGTCGAGCGTGCCCGCACGCACCCGCACGGCATCGGGGGCGTCGTCGCGACGGCTGATCAACGGCGAACCGCAACGACCGCAGAACAGCCGATGCTTGCCGGGCGAGGATTCATAATCGCGAATCTGGGCCTGGCCGCGGCGCCATTCGAAACAATCACGGGCGACCGGGATATTGGTTGCAAACGCCGTGCCCTGAGCCTTCTGGCAACTTCGACAGTGGCAGACCTGGATATCGGCCAGCGCGCCGGCAATCGCATAGCGCACCGCACCGCAAAGACAGCCGCCTTCGATCATGACCACGCCTCGCGCTCGTTTCGAACCCGGCGCCAATCATAGAACCGATACCGGCATAATGCATGCTGGCACAAACCTTGTTTCTGCAAACGCATGCCTGATGCAAGCTCTCCCCAGCCGGCGCCGCGCCAGACCCTGATCGACTGGCTCGATCCGCTCTACGGCCAAGCCGCCGCCCGCGACTGTCTGGACCGTGCAGCCGATGCCGCCACGCGCCACGGCCTGCCGATCGAGTCCACCACGCCGATCGACCAGGCCTTCAACGTGATGATCACGTATGGCGATATCGTCCAGCGCCCGGGCGAGGCGCCGCTGGCCACGCTGAAGGCGTTCATGGCCGATCATCTGGCCGATTCGATCGCGGCGATCCATATCCTGCCATTCTATCCGCACAGTTCGGATGACGGCTTCTCGGTGATGGACTACCGCGCGGTGGATCCGCAGCTGGGCAACTGGGACGACGTGGCGGCGCTTGGCGACGATCACCCGCTGATGTTCGATCTCGTGCTCAACCACGCTTCGCGCAAGGGCCAGTGGTTTGCGAACTATCTGGGCGATGTCGATCCCGGCCGTGACTACTTCATCGAAGTCGACCCGGCCACCGACCTGCGCGCGGTGGTACGCCCGCGCAGCACGCCGCTGCTTGCCGAGGTGGCCACCGCCCGCGGCACCCGCCATCTGTGGGCGACGTTTTCCGAAGACCAGATCGATCTGAACTTCGCCAATCCGGACGTGTTGTCGGAATTCATCGACATTATCTTCGAGTATGTCGCCCGCGGCGCGCGGCTGTTGCGCCTGGATGCGGTGGCGTTTTTATGGAAGGAAATCGGCGGGCCCTGTATTCATCTGCCCCAGACCCATCGTCTGATCAAGTTCCTGCGCGCGCTACTGGTCTACTACGCGCCGGGCGTACAGCTGATCACCGAAACCAATGTCCCGCATGTGGAGAACATCTCCTATCTCGTCGACGGCGACGAGGCCCATGTGGCCTATCAGTTCGCCCTGCCGCCGTTGGTTGCCGACGCGCTGCTGACCGGCGATGCCAGCACGCTCAGCCACTGGGCACGCAGCCTGCCGGCGCTGCCCGAGGGCTGTCATTTTCTGAATTTCACCGCCAGCCATGACGGCATCGGCCTGCGCGCGGTGGAATCGATTCTGGATGGCGAGGCGATCGAACATCTGGTGGATACCGTACGGACGCGCGGCGGTTTCGTGTCCACGCGCGCGGTGGCCGATGGCTCGCACAAGCCCTACGAACTCAATATTTCCTATTACGATCTGCTGGCGGCAGCCGAAGAGCGCGATACGCCGCTGCATATCGAACGCTTTATCTGTAGCCAGGCGATCGCCATGGCCCTGGCCGGCATTCCGGCTTTGTATTTTCATAGCCTGACCGCGACCCACAACGATCTGTCCCGGGTCGAGCAAAGCGGGCGCTATCGCACCATCAATCGCCGTAAATGGGATGTCGGCGAGCTGGAATATCAGCTCGCCAGCCAGAGCCACCATGCCACGGTATTCGCCCGGCTCAAGCATCTGCTGGCCGTGCGTGCGCGCCAGCCCGCCCTGCACCCGGATGCCGCCCAGACCCTGGTCGACCTGGGACCGCATCTGTTCGCGATCCAGCGCCGTGGCGGCGGCCAGACGCTGTTGGCACTGCATAACGTCACCGACCGGCCGGTCAAGGTGGCCGCCCATGTCCTGCCCGAGGCACGCCTGCGCCGCAACGTGGTCGCGGCTACCGAAATCAGTGGTTCGAGCCGTTCGATTACGCTCGCGCCCTACGAAGTCGCCTGGATCAGCGGTTAGCCGGCGGCCTGAGCGCGCCGCGCGTGCGGTTGCGCATCGGCGGCATTGCGATCGAATCGCCCGATGGCGACCCGATTGCGGCCCGCGGCCTTGGCCTCGTAGAGCAGGGCATCGGCACAGGCGAGCACTGCCGACAGCGAATCATGTTCCTGCGGCTGTTTGACGTGGCATAGACCGATACTCACGGTGACCACCGAAGCCACCTTCGAGGTGGCGTGGGCAATCGCGGCATCCTCGATCGCGGCGCGCAGCGCTTCGGCATGGTCCTCGATCTCGTTTTCGCGCCCTTCGATCCAGAACACCACGAATTCCTCACCGCCGTAGCGCCCGCACACATCCAGCGGCCGCCGGGCGTGGGCTTCGATCACGCTGGCGACCTGACGCAATGCTTCATCGCCGGCCGGATGGCCGTAATGATTGTTGTAAGCGCCGAACTGGTCGATATCCACCATCGCCAGACCGTAGTTGCTGCGCTGGCGCACGGCGTGGCCATGGGCGGTGGCCAGCGCATTTTCCAGCGCGTGTCGATTAAGCAGGCCAGTCAGGCCATCGTGGCGCGCCACCAGCTGCAACAGCTTGCGGTCGAGCCAGCTGCGCCGCAGCACATACTCGTTCGCGGCCTGCAGGTAGATCGCGAACAGCGCCAGCACGCCCGCTGCGGCGAGATGGTAGTAATCGGTCGGACTGGCGTTCACGAGCCAGATTTCCGTGATGAGTGTCAGCAGCGCAATCAGTACGCCAATCGGCAGTATCAGCCAGGAGCGCACGCGCCCGAGCGCGACCACGGCGACCATCGACACGCCGACGAATTCCACCGGGAATTCCGCGCCATACCGATTGAGCAGAATGTGATTGAACAGCAGCCCGAAGCTGACGATCGTGAACTGGCCGGCGATGACGTACTCGGTCGCGGATGAGGCACCACAACGAGCGCACCATATTAGTGCAACGACGGTTACCGGCCCGAGCACACCGATCAGCAGAACCCGCGACCACCAGGCCGCCATCGGCGGCACACCGAAAAAGGCGGTATCGAACAGCGGGCTGATCAGTAGCACGGTCAATGCGATGGCCAGCAACGCAATACGATTGGCTACACCGGCAGCATCGTTATGGGCACGAAACTCGCGTTCGAGCACCGGTTCGAAACGCAGCCAGCGAAAGCCGGCGTCCAGCTGCTGGCGGATCAGACCGACCATTTCCGGCGCCGATTGCGCCTTTTCGATCTCGCGGGCGTCTTCGTAGGCGTTGGTATTCGACGGCTTCGCCATACGATGCATCCTCGTACACTGCTTGCGAGCCTTCATAACATGGCCGGGCATTCAGCGGCTGAACGGGCGCATCGCAAACGCCCCCGCCTGCGGCGCTAGTTTTTTGCGGCCTGGGCCTGTTCGTGGTCCGCCTCGACCGCCGCATGAAAATCCGCAAGGAAATTGGGGAAGGCAGCGCGTACGCGATTCCAGGTGGGGATGAAGGGCACCTCCATGGGGTTGGCCACGTACTGCTCACCCGCCTTGATGATCGCCTCGACGAAGACTTCCACGGTTTTTTCTTCTTTGTGCCGATCATAGCCCAGGCCATTGATCTGCGCATCGAAATAGAATCGCTCCACGCTATCGAGCGCATTGCGAAGATAGACCGCCTTGATGGTACGAATGGTTTCCGGCGGCAGCACCACACCGTAGGTGGCCAGCTTGCGATACAGCGCCTTGGCGATATCGGCGCTCATCTTGGCCAGGCCGGTATCGGCTTCGTGATCGGAGACGGGCTGATGCTTGTGGTCGTAGGCATCGGCGATATCGACCTGGCAGATCGCGTTGGGCGTGTAGTTTCGATGCACCTCGGCGAGAATGCCGATCTCCAGCCCCCAGTCGCTGGGAATACGAATGGATTCGGCCACCGAGGCGCTCATGGCGCATTCGCCGGATAAGGGATAGCGAAAGCTGTCCATATAGCGCAGATATTCCATATCGCCGACCACGGTCATCAGCGCGCGCACCAGCGGGGTGACGAACAGCCGCGCCACACGGCCGTTGATACCGCCATCGGCCACCCGGGCGTAGTAGCCCTTGGCGAACTTGTAGCTGAAGTTCGGGTGCACCATCGGGTAGAACAGGCGGGCCAGCAGGTCGCGACCGTAGGTCTTGATATCGCAATCGTGCATGGCCAGCACACGCCCGCGCCCCGAGGCCAGGAAGTAGCCCATGCAGTTCCAGACGTTGGCGCCCTTGCCGGGGCGTTCAGGGGCCAGGCCTTCGGCGTCGAGCTGATCGTAGAGTGCCTGCAAACGCGGACCATCGTTCCACAGTAGCCGGTAACGCTGACCCAGGCGTTCGAAGAACGCATGGGCATGGAGAAACTGCTGCTCGTTGGCGGCGTCCAGGCCGATGATGATCTCGTCGAGATAATCGACCTTGGCGATTTCTTCGACGATATGCGGCAACGCATCGCCTTCGAGCTCGGAATACAGGCAGGGCAGGATCAACGACATCGGCCGGCGCTCGCCGAAGGCGCGCAGCTCGGACTCGAGCGCCTCGATCGACCGATGGCCCAGCCGATGCAACGTCGTGATCAGGCCGTTCTGATGAAAATCCGCCATGCCGTGTCCTCTTGTTCTAGATTTCGTGATTGGCGATCAACGCCTCGATGGCATCGGCCCAGCCGGCCGGGCCGATACCGCGCGCATGCCGGATATGCCCGGTTGCAGCGCCGTAATAGCTGCCATCGGGGCGCGCGACCCAGTAACCGATATCGGCCGCGTCGAGCATATCGGTGTCGTTGCCGCTGTCGCCCAACGCTATAGCAAGAATCGGACCGTGCGCACGCTCATAGCGCGCACGCAGCCAGTTGAGGGCATCGCCCTTGTGCGCGTTGCCCAGCACATGCACGAACCGCCCGCCCACACGTACGCACAGACCCTCGTCTTCGACGGCCTCGCGAAAGGCCTCGAGCGCGGCCTCGCTGTCCTGCCAGAGCAGCGGCTCCGACGCCTGGCGCTCCAGCGCCTGGGCCGCGTCGTCGCGATCCAGACCGGTGGCATCGACCACATCCGCGATATCCATATCGCCGAAACCGGTAAAGCGAAAACCATGCTGCGCGCGCAGGCGTTCGACCAGCGCGCGCAAGCGCGCGCGCTCGGCGCCGAGCGTGACCAGCTCCAGCGGCGTATCGGCATCGCAACGCGCGCCCTCGAAATAGCCGCGCGGCAGCGCGACCGCGCCGCCGTTTTCCACCGCGAAGGGATGGCCGTTGCCCAGTTCGACACGCAGGCTCGCGACCTCGGCCGCGGTCTTGCTGGTAACGATACAAACCGGCACATCGTGGGCGGCCAGCATCGCCAGCGCCTGCGCGGCGGGCTGCCAGTCGTAGTCGTGGTGATCGAGCAGCGTGGCATCGAGATCGGTGAACACCACCGCCGAGGAGCGCGCCATTCTCATAGCCCACCCCGCGAGCGCGTCCCGCTGCGACGGGCCGCTACAAACGCATCGGTCGTTGTCATGAACAAATCCGGCAGACAAGGTGCCACGGCAGGTACGCGCCGCCGCGGGGCACGCCAGTGTATGCGAGCATGCGTCACACCGGAGCGCGTGCGAATACGGATAAAATGCCCCGGGCGATACGCGCGGCATTCAGCACGCGGGCCTTTCGACAACACGAGGCGGGCGGGCCATTCGACTATGCGCATACTGGTGATCGAGGACAATGAAGATCTCGCGGCCAATATCATCGATTTTCTGTGCGCTCGCCAGCATGTCATGGACAGCGCCAGTGACGGTGTGACCGGCCTGCATCTGGCCGTGGTCAACGACTACGATGCCATCGTGCTGGATCTGATGCTGCCGGGCATCGACGGCTTCGACCTGTGTGCGCGCCTGCGCGGCGAAGCCGATCGCCAGACGCCGATTCTCATGCTCACCGCCCGCGATACGCTCGACGACAAGCTCGCCGGGTTTGCCTGCGGCGCCGACGATTACCTGATCAAGCCCTTTTCGTTGCTCGAACTCGATGCCCGCCTGACCGCTCTTGGCAGCCGCGGCCCGCGCCAGAGCCAACATGTATTGCGGGTGGCCGATCTGGTGCTCAACCTGGACACTTGGCAGGTCGCGCGCGACGACCAGCGCGTGAATCTCACGCCCACCGCGCTGCGCCTGCTGGAAGTGCTCATGCGGGCGTCCCCCCGGCTGGTGCGCCGCGGCGAGCTGGAAACCGCCATCTGGGGCGATCACCCGCCGGACTCGGAAGCCTTGCGCACGCATATCCATGCCCTGCGCGCCGCCATCGACAAACCCTTCGGCACGCCGTTGCTGCATACGGTCCCCACCATGGGTTATCGCCTGATCGCGCCTGAATAGCACGCCGTGTTGCGTCCGCTCGACAGCCTGCAGTTCCGGGTCACCGCCGCCCTGGCCCTGTTCGTGGCCGTGATGGCCGTACTCATGGTGCTTGCGTTGTTCGCCATCAACGAACGCCTGGAGCACGACCTGCTGGACGGTATCGTCGCCCACGAACTCGGCGAACTGGAAACCGAATATCCCGTGGATGGCCCGGCCGCGCTGCCCAACTCGGCCACGATCAAGGCCTTCGTGGTCGCGCCCGACGAACTGGAACGCCTGCCCGCCGCGCTGCGCCCGCTGCCGCGCCACACCAGCGGGGTGAATTTGAGCTACGCCGGGCGCAATTATCGCGTGGCCACCACCATGATCGAGGGCAAACGCGCCTTTCTGACCTACGACATCACGGCCATCGAGGCGCGCGAGTCGGTGTTTCGTATCGCCCTGATCGTGGCCGTCATCATCGTCTTCGCGCTGGCGTTGCCGCTGGGGGTGTGGATCGCGCGTATCAGCCTCAAGCCGATCAATCGGCTGGCCGAGCATGTCGCACGGCTGGAGCCCGGCGCGCCCGGTCAGGCCATGGCCGAGCGTTTCGACGGCTATGAAGTGGGCACGATCGCCCGCGCCTTCGATCGCTTCATGCAGCGCCTGGACGGCTTCGTCGAGCGCGAACGCAGCTTCACCGCCGATGCCAGCCACGAACTGCGTACCCCCCTGGCGGTGATCCAGGGCGCGCTTGAAGTCCTGCGCCAGGACCCGCGCTTTGCCGACAGCGCACCACTCACCCGTGTCGAGCGGGCCTCGCGCCAGATGGCGGATCTGATCGAATCGCTGCTGTTTCTGGCCCGCGACGAACATCGCAATATCTCCAGCGAACAGCACTGCCGAGCCGATATCGTGGTCGGCGAACTGCTCGATGCCTACAAACCAATGCTCGGTGCCAGTCGCGTTCAGGTGCCCGCTCTGGATGTATCGCCAGTCGCCGCGCCGCGGATCGCGCTGGTCATTGTCTTTGGTAACCTGCTGCGCAATGCCCTGCGCCACGGCGGGCCGAATATCCGGGTAACCCTGGCCGATGGCGTACTCAGCGTTGCCGACGACGGCCCCGGCATGACCGCCAAACAGCGCCGTCGGGCATTCGAGCGCGGTTACCGGCACGGCCGCGGCGCCGGGCTCGGGCTCGGCCTGTATCTGGTCCAACGCGTAGCCCAGCGTTACGACTGGCAACTGCGGCTCACCAGCCGGCCGGGCGAAGGTACGCGTGTAGAAGTCCGGTTCGCGCCGTTGCAGGCATTTGCCGACTAGCTCGGCACGACCTGCCCGGTGCGATTCGCGGGCCCGCTCTTAACGTCATCTTGATATCGAGTTGACGGATTACGCAGCCCGATATCGGCATGATGAGTCCGGTTTTTTTGCAATGCAGGAGCCTCCGTGGCCCGAAGCAAGCAAGTCAACGCGACGGGCTTCAAGGCCTGGATCAAACGCCTGCGGCGCGGCAACCGCCAGCGCTTCAATCGTTTGCTGACCCGGCTGTTCGGCACCGCCGAGCCGCGCCGGCGCGCGCTGGCGGCCGATACCCGCCGTATTCTCGTGGTGCGCCTGAACAAACGCCTGGGCAATATCCTGTTTCTTACGCCCATGCTGCGCAGCCTGGCCGCGTCGCTGCCGGCGGCAACCATCGATGTCGTCATCCAGGACCCTCGCCAGAAGCCGCTGCTCGAAGGCCTGCCCGGCATTGGCCAGGTCTGGGTACAGGAAAAATCGATCCGCGCGAGCCTGCGCCTGCTACGCCGACTGCGGGCGATACGTTACGACCTGGCGATCGATCCCAGCGGCAACTCCACCAGCAACCGGCTGGCGCTGGCCTTCGCCCGGGCCAAGCAGCGCATGGGGTTTGCCGCGCGCGATCAGTGGCTCGCGCTCACCCATGCCGCCCCACGTCCGGTCAGTCGCCACCAGGCGATCCAGGGGGTCGAACTGCTGACCACGAGCGTCGACGATTTCCACTGGACCACCTTCGAGTCGCTGGCCGTGTTTCCGGGCGAAGCCTCGCATGCAGCCGCGCAACGCCACTGGCAGGCCGCGTTTACTGCGCCGGTGCGCGCAAATACGCCGATCGTCGGCTTTTTCACCCGCGCAACCGGACGCAAGCAACTCGATCACGCCTGGTGGCAGGCCTTTGTTGAATTGTTCCAGCAACGCCTGCCCAATGCCCGGCTGCTGCAGGTGCGCGCCCCGGATCAGCCCGAACCGATCGCCGCCGATATCGCCAGCGTCGCGATCGCGGAACTCGACGTGCTCGCCGCTCTGTTGAGCCGGCTCGACGGCTTCGTCGCCGCCGACAGCGGGCCGATGCATCTAGCCGCCGCCGCGGGCGTGCCCGTGGTGGGGCTGTTCAAGGCCACGGCCCCGGCTTCGTATGCGCCGCTCGGGCCCGGCTGCACTGCCCTCGAAGCATCCGAACTGGCCGCCGAACGGGTGCTCGCCGCGGTCGCCGAGCGCGCCTGTAACACAGAAACACGCGTGGCCTGAGTTTTGTGGGCGGCTGCCTCGCCGGGCTAAACTGCCGGCTCGTTCGACCGCCCTGCGATCTCTATGCCCGACGCGCCCACTCCGGTGGCCACGGTACGCTGGCGCGCCCACCTCGGCAGTGACGCGCCCCGCGAACCCGGCCTGATCCATGTCCGCCATGCGGCCGAGGCCAATGTCTTTGCCTGCCCATTGCCCTCGCTGGGCGGTGACTTCGACCGCGAAAGCTGGCGGATCACCGGCCCGCTCGAACAGGGTCACGCCGAAGGCTGGGATTATGTCGCCGGACGCGGCATGGCCTTTGCCGCCCTGCATATCGATGACGGCGAGCACATCGACCGGCCCGAGCAGATCCAGCAGGCCGCGTTCGATACCTACAACCAGCTGTTTCGTCTGCAACGCAGCCTCGGCCTGGGTCAGGTGCAGCGTATCTGGCACTGGCTGTCCAACGTTACCGCCGGCGAAGGCGATGACGAGCGCTATCGGCGTTTCTGCCGCGGCCGGGCCGAGGCCCTGGACGGCCACGATCACGGCATGCCGGTGTTGCCGCCGGCGACGCTGGTAAGCAGCCACCGCCGCGGGCTGCGTATGCACGCGCTACTGGCCGACACCGCCGTCGTGCCGATCGAAAACCCGCGCCAGGTCAGCGCCTATGCCTACCCGCGCGACTACGGTGAACGCCCGCCAGCCTTTGCCCGCGGCGGCCGGGTACAGCTCGGCGCCACCTCGTATCTGCTTATTTCCGGTACCGCCAGCATCGTCGGCCACGAAAGCCGGCACGTCGGCGATGTCTCAGCCCAGGCCCGGGAAGCGCTCGATAACGTGCGCGCGGTGATGCGCAACGCCGATTGCTGGCAAGCCGATCGCGACCTGGGCGCGCTGGAATGCCTGAAAGCCTATATTCGCGATCCCGATCACGCCGGCGTGGTCGCCGAAATCGCCGCAGCCGAAGCGCCGGGCGTACCGCTGGCGCTGTTGCACGCGCCCTTGTGCCGACCCGAACTGCTGGTGGAATTCGAAGCGCAGATGCCGTTGCCATAACGTCTGTGCGACGAAGCGCCTGCGCACAGGCGCCTCGTCATACGTTCGTCATGCCCAGGGCCGATACTCGCGACGTCATGTGAATCGGATGATGTCATGCGAATCGCTTACGCGGTGATGGGTTACGGGCGTGGCCATGCCATGCGCACCGCAGCCGTACTGCCGGCACTCGAACGCCGCCATCAAGTGCGCGTATTTGCCGGCCGCGATGCCCATGAAATGCTGCGGGCCGAACACGATAGCGTCGAAATTCCGGTGATCGGTTATCAGTACGGCCCGCATGGGCGCATCTGTACGCGGCGTACGCTTCAGCACAACGCGCCCCGGGTGGCCGACCTGCTGGTGGCCGGCCCGCATACCCGCGCGGTCTGGCAGCAGATGGCCGACTTCGAGCCGGATATCGTGATCTCGGACTCGGAAACCTATGGCCACCGTTTTGCCCGCCATCACGGTATTCCCCGGATCGGCTTCGACCATGTCGGCATCATGGCCTATTGCCATTGCGATTTCGCGCCCGGCGATGCCCTGGCCGGGCGCCGCGACGGGCTGGGTTATCGCACCTTCATGGGCGATCCGGACCGGGTGATCGTGTCCAGCTTCTACCCGGCCACGCCGCGCAACGAGCGCGTTCGCACCGTGGGCGCGATTCTGCGCGAACCGGTACGCCAGGCCCGCCCGGTGCGCGGCGACACCGTCCTGGTCTATCTCAACAAGGGCGCGCATCAGTACAACGCCGCCATGGACGCCGCACTACGCGCCTGCGGGGCGCCGGTGATCGTCTACGGCACGCGCGAACGCGGTCGGCGTGACAATCTGCTGTTCAAGGCGCCCTCGCAGGCCGGCTTCATTGCCGATCTGGCCGCCGCACGCGCCGTGGTGTCTACCGCGGGCAACCAGCTGCTTTCAGAAGCCATCCATCTGGGCAAGCCGGTACTCGCCCTGCCCGAGGATGCGGTCGAACAACGCCTCAATGCCGAAGCGGTACGCCGTATGGGCGTGGGCACGCGCGGCGCATTGCATCGACTCACGCCGGGCGTACTACGGGCCTTTCTGGCACACGACCAGACATACGCCGCCGCCACGCAGGCCCATCGGCGGGATGGCGTGCGCGAGGCGATCGATCTGCTCCAGGACGATATCGCGGCGCTGGCCACCGGCGCGCGCAGCACGCCCGGGCCACTCGCCTGGCTGACTGGCGCCTATTGAGCCGCGGGCTGCGCGTCTAATCAGGCGGCCCGAACAGCTGACGACCGGCACGATCACTTAGGGCCTTATTCGCATGTGTTCGCGTGCATTGGCGGACGTCTTGCCGAGGAACGGGACCCGGCCCCGATAAGAACGCCACGGTTCGATGCGACACCGCTGGCTGCATGCTGTGTCGGATTACGTTGCACTCATCCATCGACGCGCTCGACGCTTGTAATAGCGGCGCGGCTCGCCTGTGGACTCGGCGCGGATTTACACGATGACGTTCGTGGCCTGGTGTCGCAGAATACGGCGATTGTGTGCGGCGCGATCGGTATCCGGGTCGTGCCAGGTGGGCACGGCTTCCAGGCGTGCGACATAGTCAGCGGGCAGACCATGCTCGCGCGCGCCGAAGGTGACGAAATCGCGGTACCAGTCGAACGGCACGAGCGCGTCGTCGAGATATTCCGGCCGCCCGCGATAGGTGGCCGCGCGCACCGCGCCAGTCGGCGTGCCGACATCGAGCTCGACAAAGGCATAGGGCGCGCCTTCAGCCGCGTGCAGCCGATCGAGGCGTGCCGCATCCAGTTCGTACAACGCGCCGTGCACCACGTCGTCCGCGTCGCCGGTATGCAGCACATTGCATTTACCCGACTCGTCGCTGCCGTTGAGATGAAAATGCAGCTGATGACCGGTCAGCCAGGCCCGACCGACCGGTCGCACGCTGGGTACGCGCTCGGCCAGACGGGCAATCAGCATGTTCGAGCCGTAGGCGAAATAGAACATCGAAAACGCGTGGGTTGCGGCAAAGACGCAAAGCTTACACGCCCTGCATGATCAATCCAGCACCCATGAGCCGATGTGCTCATGCATGAAACCCAGCTGGCTGTTCTCAAGCGAGCAGTGGTCCGCCACGCGAAAACATGCGAATACGGCAACAGCGGGGGCGCGCGATGGCCGGCGCCATAAAAAAGACCGCCCGAAGGCGGTCAGTTACGAGGTTGTCCGTGGTTCAGGCCGCTTCGCCAAGCAGCGTACGAATCTGACGGATCGCACGCCCGTGCAGCTGGCATACCCGCGATTCGGACACGCCCAGGTGTTCGGCGATCTGGCGCAGGTTGTGGCCGCGTTCGTAATACAAGCGCATGAGCAGCTGCTCGCGCTCGGGCAGCTGGGTAGCCGCGCGCTGGATGGCTTCGCACATATCCTGGTATTCGACGGTCGCCTCCGGGGCGAATTCGATACCCGCCGAGACTTCCAGCGACGGCTGATCCGAGAGCGTGGCATCGAGGCTGGCTACATGCGCCAGTGCGACGTCGTCGCACAGACGACGATACTCATTGAGCAGCATGCCCATTTCCGCGGCCACATCGGTACTGGGCACGGCCCGGCCGCAGCGGCGCTCCACCTCTGAGCGAGCCTGCTTGACCGCCCGCGCGGCCCGGTGCAGCGACCGGGGCGCCCAATCGCCGCGACGAATCTCGTCGAGCATCGCGCCGCGGATACGAATGCCGGCAAAGGTCGAGAAGCTGGCGTCTTCGCCCGGCTGGTAGCGCTCCCAGGCTTCGAGCAGCCCGATCGTGCCGGCCTGGATGAGGTCTTCGATCTGAACGCAATCGGGCAGGCGCTGGTGCAACCGCCAGGCGATACGCTTGACCAGTTCCAGGTTTTCGTCGACGACGAGTCCGATTTCCTGGACCGGGTTATGGGTGTGTAGTGCCGCGTGCATGCTGTCATCCCCTCATGTCAGCGCACCGCCTAAGGCGATACGACGTGCCATTAGCGCGTCTGGCGGCAAAAGCCGAGCGCAGACGCGATTGAATCAGTTCACGGCTGCTTTCTTGCAATCGCCATGCCCAATTCAGGAGACTTTTATTTTCAGATACTTAGAACCAAAGGTGACATAAATTGGCCACTTCCGCCCAAACAGTTGCGCCCGAGCGACAATATTATGACGCTAGGCGTCACTTTTTGACCTAGAAAAACCGGGCAGCGTCAGCGTCACGTCACGATGGCGTTCAGTCGGTACGAATCGCGTAGCGGCGCAGCTTTTCGGTGAGCGTAGTCCGGCGCAGACCCAGGGTACGCGCCGCATGGGCAACCACGCGATCGTGGCGCGCAAGCGCCTGTTCGATAAAATGTTTTTCCAAAAGCTCCGACAACGCGCGCAAATCGACCCCGGCCTCGGGCAGGGCCATGGCCGCGATCTGATCCGTTGGCCGGCCAGCGCCGGCAACGCTGGCCGGCGACGATGCTGCGTGCTGCGGTGGCGCCGTGTCGATGTCGAGATGGGCTTCCAGCGTGGCGCGGTCGATGGATGTGCGCGGGAAGAGAATCGCCAGCCGCTCGATCAGATTGGATAGTTCCTGGACATTGCCCGGCCAGGCATGGCGCCGGAGTTCGATCATCGCCTGGGCATCGAAACGCGGCGTACCGCCCGGCAGACCGGCCCCCAGCGTATCCACCAGCGCTTCGATATCGTCGCGACGCTCGCGTAGCGGCGGCAGCCGGATCGGAAACACGGCCAGTTCGTAATACAGATCCGGGCGCAGCGCGCTGTCCACCATTGTGTGCAATGGCTGGCGGGTCGTGGCGATGATGCGTGCATTGACTGGTTGCGACTGCGCTTGCCCGGCTGGCGTGTAGTGCCCGGTCTTGAGCAATTCCAGCAACCGTGCCTGAAATGTCGGCGTCATATCGGTGACTTCATCCAAAACCAGCGTACCCCCGGCAACGGCCGACAGGTAGCCGCCCTGGGTCTCGGGGCTGCCGAACAGCGCCGTATCCACATCGGCTTCGGCAATCGCGGCACACTGAACAGTCACCAGTGGGCCGCGCCGGCCCGAACCACGGTGAATCTCGCGCGCCGCGACGGCCTTGCCCACGCCGACCTCGCCGGACAGCAATACCGGTGTGGCCTTGGGCGCGACCCGTTCGATCAGCCAGCGCGCCTGGCGTATCGCCGGCGTATCGCCGGTCAGCGCCTTGCCGGCACCGCGCTCACCCAACAGGCTTTGCATGGTGGCGAACAATTCATTCGGCGAGGTATCGGTATGCAGCACCGCGCGAAAATCGTCGCGCCGCGTCAACGGCCCGTCGCTGACCAGCACGCAGGGCAACTGGCGCGCAAGCAACTGGGCCGAATCGCGTATCCGTGTATCGATCTCCAGATCGAGCACCACGGCCATGCGATAACAGGCCTTGAGCGCGACCGCGGCCAGACTCAGATCCGCGGGCCGACTGAACACGAAAGCCACGCCCTGATCGAACAGGTGGTCGAGCACCGGCGCCGCGACTTCGCGATTGGCGGCAACCACCAGCACCGACGCGTTATGATCGACGAATGCGAGTGCCATCGCCCTTTATCCCGTTACCCGGTATCGACATCATTGAAAACCCGTTCCTGCGCATGATTCAAAAAAACGTTTTCCGTTCGCGCTATTCGGCCGACGCACGCTCATGAACACGCGCACGCCGCATATCGTGATCGCGCCCGACAGCTACAAGGGCAGCGCCACGGCGCTCGAAATCGCCCATGCCCTGGCCGAAGGCCTGCAAACCGTGCTGCCCCACGCCCGTCTGACCCTGGCGCCCATGGCCGACGGCGGCGAAGGCACGCTCGACTGTCTGGCCGCGGGCCGCGCGGTGCACTGGCAGCACACCTCGCTGGTGGCCATCCACGGCGAGCGCATCGACGCACGCTGGTTCTGCGACGGCGCCACCGCGGTACTCGAGTCTGCGCAGGTGCTGGGCCTGCCCCTGATCGAAGCCCAGCCCGACGCACCGGCTTTGCAGGCGCGCGGCAGCTACGCCCTGGGCGAACTCATTACAGCAGCGCTGGATCGCGATATTCACGATCTCGTTATCGGCCTGGGTGGCAGCGCCTGTAACGATGCCGGCCTGGGTCTGCTAAGCGCGCTCGGCGCGCGCGCCCGCGCGGTCGATGGCAGCGCCGTGGAGCCGACGATGGCGGGGCTGCTCGCGCTCGATCGGATCGATCTCACCGATCTCGACCCGCGCTTGCAACACACCCGTATTCGCGTGCTCTGCGATGTCGACAACCCACTGCTGGGCGAGCGCGGCGCCAGTCGTGTCTACGGCCCGCAGAAAGGCTTGAGCGCGGCCGACATCGAAGCCGTGGAAGCGGCCTTCACTCGCCTGGCCGAAAGCGCGGCCCCGTCCGGTCTGGCGCATACAGTCGGCAGTGGGGCCGCGGGCGGGCTCGGCTTCGCGCTGGCGCTGATCGGCGGCGAACTCACACCGGGGGCGAATAGCCTCATGGACATGACCGGCCTGCGCGAAACGCTGGCAGGCGCGGATCTGGTGATCACCGGCGAAGGCCGCTCGGATACCCAGACCCTGGCAGGCAAACTGCCACTGGCCATTGCCGATACTGCCAAACCCGCCCCCACGGCCCTGATTTCCGGCGCCATCGCGCAAGAGGCCCGGGCCGAACTGGCCCGCCATTTCGCCGGCTGCTACACCCTGGTCGAGCGGGCCGGCTCGCTGGAAGCGGCGCTGGCCCAGCCCTTGCACTGGGTGCGTCAGGTCGCCGCCGATATCGGCGCCGATCTGCCCGGGCTGATCGGGCGCGCCTAGCTGCCGAGTCGTTCGATCGGCGTCTGGCGCGCTATTCTTCGACCAGCAATGCGCGGTAGTTCATGTAAACCAGCCGCACGAGTGTGTATTCGAACGGCGAACCGGTCTGGTAATAGCGAAAGTTCACGCTATCGCGGCTGTTGATTGCATACAGCGACCAGTACGGCACGCGCGCCCAGGGATTCTCGTCGAACTGGAGCGGATCGAGCACGAAGATCAGGCCCTGATCGCCGGCCAGTCCGATGCTGTCGCGCAGCGACGACGGTCCGAAAAACGGCAGGACCAGATAGGGCCCGGCGCCGACGCCGTAATAGCCGAGTGTCTGGCCGAAATCCTCGTTGCGTTTTTCCAGCCCGATGGCGCTGGCCGGATCGAACAGCCCGGCCAGCCCGACCGTGGTATTGAGTGCGAAGCGCGACAGCGTGACCGCCGAGCTGGTCGGCTTGGCCTGCAGGACACTGTTGGCGAAGGTGTTGATCTCGCCCAGATTGGAAAAGAAATTGCGAACACCGGTACGCGCAAAGCCCGGGGTGACGGTGCGGTAGACGTTGACCACGGGCAGCAGCACATAGCGATCGGCCAACGCGTTGAACCGATAGACCCGCCGATTGAAGCCTTCCCAGGGGTCGTGAATCGCCAGCGCATTGGCCGTGGTTTCAACCACCGGCACGTCCGCCGGGGTGTCGTTGCTTATGGTTTGCGGCACCGGCGTACTGGCACAGCCGGCCAGCCACAGGCAGACGAGCAGAATGAAGGCACACTGCGAACGTGCGTACATGCGTGCGACCCCGTTGTTCATGGCGCGCCCCGTGAAAAGAATTGCTGCAGCGCGGCCACGGTATTGGCCGATGCCAGATTGCCCATATGCCCACCATGCGGGCGAATCCGCGCGCGCTTGCCGAAGGTTTCACGCAGGAAGGCGATTTCGTCGGCGTTGAGGATCGGATCGTCTTCGCTGGTGAACACGCCGATATCGGTATTACCGGCCAGATAATCGGCGATACCGCGCAAATCCGCCTCGGCGATGATCTGCTCGCGCGACACGTCGCGTCCGTCGCGATTCCAGTAGGGCACCAGCAGGCGCTCGAAATAGTCGTCGAACGACATCTCGAAAGAGCGCTTGATATAGGGATCGAGCGAATCATAGGGCCCGAGGTCGACGTTTTCGGGCACGATCACATCGGCATGGGTGATTACGTCCGCCGCAAAGGCCATATTGGCCAGCGACAGCCGAAACGCCAGCCCGACGATGGCCGCGATATCGCCCCGGTGCGGCGACTGGGTGCGATAGGCACGGTAGAGAAAATCTTCGTTGAAGCGGATCGGATCGCCCGAGGAATACAACTGCTTGAGCCCGCCGAGCCCGCGGGCCACGAAGGCCGGTATGCCGTCGATACCGCCTTCGAGATTGTCGGCGAGCAGCCGATCCATGCGCTGCACCGAGGCCCACACATCCACTGCCGGGTTGAGCAGCAGTACGCGCGAAAAATCGAACACGCCGGCTTCGGCATCGTGGCGGGCGATAAAGGCCGCCTCGGTCGCGCCCAGACTCCAGCCCGTCAGCGCATAACCGGTGACCCGGGTTTTTGCGTCGAGATCGTCGCGCACCGCCTGCATGAGCCGATACAAATCGTCGACATCGGTGCGCATGCGCCCCGGCACCGGGTATTGCGCGGCGCCGAGCATGAACGTCACGCTCGTCGGCGACGGCAGGCAGGCCACGCTGTAGCCGGCCTGATACAACGCGCTCGAGAGCATTACGCACTTGCTCGACAGGGCACTGGCGCCGGTCCCGGCGATCACGAACGCCAACGGCGCCGGCTCGTCGCGGATCACGCGCAGATACTGCAATGGCCGCGCATAGCGCAACGTCGTCGGGGTTGGCCGTTCGACCAGCGGCTCGAGGCTGCGGACCTCGAAATTCAGATTCTCGGGCAGCTCGGCCTTGTATTCGGCGGGCGTGCCGACCACCGTCGCGGCCAGACCGTTATCGATCGGATAGGGGCCCGTGTTGGGCTGGGCGCTGGCAACCAGCGCAACGAGTGGCAACCCCAGCGCAAGACACGCCGGCAACAAACTACGCATGGACAAGACCCGCGCTCGGTAGGCATCGATCACAAAGCGCAGATCATACCGATTTCATCATCGTTTGCGCGCTATCTATCGGCCAAAGACAATAGTGCCATGGCTAAAGTGCTCATCATCGGTGCCGGCGTGGCCGGCGCAAGCGCCGCGCTTGCGCTCGAACAGGCGGGCTGGGACGTGGTCGTGGTCGACAAGGCCCGCCGGCCGGGCGGCCGCTGCGCCACGCGCCGGCTGTCGGCCGACCCGGCCAGCCCCTGGTTCGATTACGGCGCCCAGTATTTCACCGCCCGTACCGCGCCGTTTCGTGACCGCGTGGCGCACGATCTCGAGGCGGGCATACTGGCGCGCTGGACACCCCAGGTCTGTGTTGCCGAGCGTGGCGAGCACGGCTGGCAACTGAACTCGTCGCCGGATGATCGCGAACGTCTGATCAGCCCGAACGGGCTCAATTACTGGGTGCGGTATCTGTTCGAGCAGGCCGATATCGACGTGCGCTGCGGCCAGGGCGTACGCGGGCTGTATCGCACCGCCAAGGGCTGGCGGGCCGATCTGGGCGAACACGGCCGTTTACATGCCGACGCAGTCGTACTCACCGCGCCGGCGGTACAGGCGGCCGCCCTGCTTGGCGAGCGCACCCAGGCATTCCCCGTGCTCGGCGAGGCACGGCATCGGCTCTCGCCCTGCCATTCGCTGGTCGTTGCCGCGCCGGCCGTCCCTGACTGTCAGGCGTTGTTCGTACATCAGGGGCCACTGTCCTGGTGTGCCGATAACAGTCACAAGGCAGGCCAGACCCATAGCGACGCACGCCTGTGGACGCTACACGCCGGCCCGCAATTCAGTGCCGAACACCTGGAAGATACGCCCGAATCGATTGCGACCACGCTGACCCGGGAATTCGCCGATATCACCGGCTTGAGCACGCGCCAGATGCGTCTGGTACGCACCCACCGCTGGCGCTATGCCCGCCCCGGGCCCATGGCCGAAGCACTCGATCCACCCTGCCAGGCGGTGCCTGACGAGCGCATCGTGCTCGCCGGCGACTGGCTGGCCGGCGGGCGCGTAGAGGGGGCCTGGCGATCGGGTGCGGCCGCCGCCGCCCAGCTGACTGATTGACCGCGTATCGCGCACTCGCCTTGGCCGGTCGATTTCAGCGCCTGTCGGCGTAAACAGTGCGTACATGGCCTTTTTTGTTCATCCGGGCAGCTTAGCGCTTTTGTGTTTATGCACATACGCTTGCATGGTGGCGCGTGAAACTCTATTTCATGCACCACCCAATCAGCCCGTGCGACAAGCGTTCAAGTTATATTGGGTACGCGCGATAACCTTTCCTGAACCTGCGATCTCGCGTTTTGCCTGCGGTAGCCGTCGATGGCTGTACACCTGAAAAAAATCGATACCCGCGATCTACGTATTGGCATGTATGTGGAAGCCCTGGATCGGCCGTGGCTGGAAACGCCCTATCTGCTAGAAGGCGTGGATATCAAGACCGATGCCGATATCGACGAACTCCGCGCGCTGTGTTCGCATGTCTATATCCGCAGCGACGAACCTTGGGACGACCAGCCCCACGAGGGCCATACGCGCACCGGTAATGACGTAATCCCGCCGCTGGGCGACCGCACGCCGCGCTCGTTTCGTCAGGAATTGCCGGTCGCACGCAAGATCCACGACAACGCCCGCGGTCTGATTCGCACCATCCACGAGGAAATCAGCGAAAACCGGCGCCCGGACACGGCCGCGGTTTCCGAAGTGGTCGAACAGATGATGGATAGCGTCTCCCGCCATCCGGATGCGCTGGTCTGGTTCAGCAACCTCAAAAGCCGCGACGAGTACACCGCCATCCACAGCCTGAACGTATGCATGCAGGCGGTATCGCTGGCGACCTTCGTGGGCAACGACGAGCGCGCGATCAAGGAAATGGGCATCGGCGCGCTATTGCACGATGTCGGCAAGATCAAGATACCGCTGGCGATTCTCAACAAGCCCGGCAAGCTCACCGATGCCGAATACGACGAAATCAAGAAACACCCGCAATACGGGGTGGAAATTCTCGAGAAAGCCTCGGGCCTGACACCCGCCAGTCTCGACATCGTGCGTGACCACCACGAACGACTCAACGGGCGTGGCTATCCGGCCGGGCTGCGCGGCTCCGAGATTTCGTATTACACCCAGATCGTGGCGATCGCCGATGTCTACGATGCCATGACCAGCGATCGCGTCTACCAGAAAGGCCGCACGCCCGCCGAAGCGCTCAAACTCATGGCCAGCTTCGAGGGCGATTTCAATGACGAACTGCTGCGCCAGTTCACCGACTATCACGGCGAATATCCGATCGGCACGCTCGTCGAGCTCAACACCGGCGAAGTCGGCTTCGTGATTCCCAGCCCCGAGCGCCAGAAAAAGCCCACGGTGCTACTGGTCCTCGACTTCAAGAAACGCCGTTATTTTCCACAGCGCGTACGCGATCTCATGCGCTTTCCCAAATTCTTCGTCAACCGCATGCTCGCGCCCGGCACCCACGGGGTGGACGTCGAGGATTTCGCCGAAAGCTGGGAAGTCTAGCGCGAGAACCCGTGCTTTTGCGGATGTTCGCGCTCGGCCACAACGCCTAGGCTGCGCGGCCACGCTATCGGCACCGGAGATCATGTGTCACGAAAATGGCCACTTGCCGCCGGCGGCGCACTCGCTACGGCAGTCGCTTTCGGGCCCGCACGCGTGGGATTCGGATTGTTCCTGCCCGTGTTTCGCGACGAGTTCGCGATGTCCACCTCTGCGGCCGGCCTGATCGCCAGCGGCGCGTTCGCCGGCTTTTTCCTGGCGCTGCTGGCCACCGCCTGGCTGGTGGTGCGTCTGGGACCCAGACCCGCGGTGGCAGCGGGCTGCTTTGCCGCGCTTGCCGGGATGGCGATCGTGGCCATTGCCCAGAACACCACGATGCTGGCTCTGGGCACGGTACTTGCCGCTACCAGCGCCGGCTTTTGCTGGTCGCCGTTCAACGATGCCGCCGAACGCGGCGTGCCGCTGGGCGAACGGGAACGCGCGCTGTCCGTGATCAGCACCGGCACCGCCGGCGGCATCGTCGGCGCGGGCATTCTCGCGCTGGCGGTCGCCGGGCTCGAGCACGGCTGGCGTACGGTGTGGGTGGCGTTTGCGCTCGCGGCGCTGCTATCCGCAGCGGTCAATCTGTACGCGCTGGCACGCCTGCCACGCCGCGGCGCCCAGGGCGTGGGTCCGGGCGCGCTGAGCGCGCTGTTTTCGCGCCCCACCTGGCCGTTGCTGGGTATCGCCCTGTCGTTCGGGCTGACCAACGGCTTCTATCTATCGTTTGCGGTCGATCATGTCGTACAGTCCGGCGGGCTGGCGGGCGTAGCCACCCACCTGTCCGGGCCCGTGCTCTATATGGCGCTGGGTGCGGGCGGTGTCGCAGGCGTGCTCACCGCCGATGTCAAAGCACGTATCGGCCTGACCGCGCTGGTACGCGGCATTTTCCTGTGTTCGCTGCTGTCGCTGCTGCTGGTCGGCCTGTGGCCCACCCACTGGAGCGCCTTGCTGGCCTCGGCCGCCCTTCAGGGCGCCTGTATCATGGTCTTGAGCGCGATCTTTTCTTTCTGGAGCAGTCACCTGCATCCGAACCTGCCGACCCTGGGCTTTACCGCCACGCTCACCCTGTTCGCGCTGGGCAATATCCTCGGGCCGGCGCTGGGCGGCTATGCCGCCGCGCCGCTGGGGCTGGCAACCACGTTCGTCGTCAACGCCGGGCTGTCGCTGGCTACCGTGGTGTTGTTTCCAGGCAGCCCGCGGCGTGCGGCCCTGGGAGATGACGCGCGCTAGGCGGGCGCTAGCCTGGCCCAGGCCGGGCTTCAGGCCAGGCTCAGGCTTCGAACAGCGTCTTGGTGACCCGGGCCTGGGCAACAAGGCGCTCGCCCACGTGCGCACTGACGTCGATAAAGGCCACACGCCGACCCACGCGCAGCGGGTGAGATTCGAACACCACCACCTCGCCGGCGCGCGCGGCACGCATGATCGAGACATGGATATCGTGGGTGACCGCCTGGGTGGTGGCCGCCAGCTGGCTCAACAGCCCGGCATAGGCACAGACATCGCACAGCAGATAGAGCACCCCGCCATGCAAGACACCGGCCGGGTTGACGGTGTTGTCGCCGACCGTGATCGACAGCCGTGCTCTACCCTCGGCCGAATCGACGCGTTCGATGCCCAGATGCCGGTGCAGCGGGTGGTCAATAACCTGTTGTAGACGTTGATCCATACGCGGTGTCATCCATTGGCGAGCACGCTGACGGGCCGCCCGCGTTACAGCAGCTTGCCCGGGTTCATGATGTCATTGGGATCGAGCGCGGCCTTGATCGCGCGCATCACATTCAACCCGGCGCCATGTTCGGCCTGTAGGTAGCTACGTTTGCCCAGCCCCACCCCGTGTTCGCCGGTACAGGTGCCCTCGGCGGCCTGGGCGCGGGTAATCAGGCGTTCGTTGAGCGTGTCGAGCGCGGCCAATTCCTGGGGATTGTCGCGATCGATGACCACGACCAGATGAAAATTACCGTCGCCGACATGGCCAAACAGCGGCGCGGTGAGCCCCAGCTCGGCGACGTCGGCCTGGGCGGCCTCGATGGCACCGGCCAGACGCGAGATCGGCACACAGACATCGGTGGCATGAAATTCCATACCGGGGCGCAACTGTTTGGCGGCATAGGCGGCGTTGTGGCGCGCCGCCCACAGCGCGCTGCGATCTTCCTCACGCGTGGCCCAGGCGAAACCGCTGCCACCGAACTCCCGACACAGCGCACCCATCTGCTCGGCCTGTTCGGCCACGGCGGCGGCGCTGCCGTGAAACTCCAGAAACAGGGTCGGCCGCTCGGGATGATCGAGCCCGCTATAACGATTGACCGCCCGCATCGACAGGCTATCGAGCAGCTCGATACGCGCCATGGGAATGCCGTACTGAATGGATGCGATTACCGCATCGACCGCGCCGGCCACATCCTCGAAACAGACCGTGGCCGCACTCACCGCTTCCGGCAGGCCATGCAGACGCACGGTCAGCTCGGTGATGATGCCGAGCGTACCTTCGGCACCGATGAGCAGATGGGTGAGATCGTAGCCCGCCGCTGACTTGCGCGCCCGTGCGCCGGTACGCACGATCTCGCCGTCGGGCATGACCACGGTCATCGACAGCACATTCTCGCGGATGGTGCCGTAGCGCACGGTATTGGTTCCGCTGGCGCGCGTGGAGGCCATGCCGCCGAGGGTGGCATCGGCCCCGGGGTCCACCGAAAAGAACAGCCCGGTATCGCGTAGATGTGCATTGAGCTGGCTGCGGGTGATGCCGGCTTCGACGGTGGCGTCCATATCTTCGGCACGCACTGCGTGGATCGCGTTCATCTGCGACAGATCGATACAGATCCCGCCACGTTCGGCGATCACCTGGCCTTCGATCGAGGTCCCCACACCATAGGCCAGCACCGGCACACGATGCGCGTTACACGCCTTGACGATCGCCGCGACCTCGGCGGTGGTGTGCACGAAACACACCGCATCGGGCGCGGCCGGATGATGCCAGGATTCATCGTGACCGTGCTGTTCGCGAACGCTGGCGTTCGTGCTCAGCCGATCACCGAGCAGCGTGCCGATACGCGCGAGTACAGCGGCCAGCGCATCGGGCGAACAGGCAAGGGCGGCATTGGTCGTCATAGGCGTATCCGGTGCAGACAAACACACGACACGAAGCCTGCATGACAAGGCAGTGGCTCATGTCGAGCGCTGCATTCTACAGCGGATATCGCGCCCGCCCAGAGAATATCAAGCCATCGCCTGCGCGGCGACCATCGCGCTCACCAGTTGGCGATGACCGCCTCGGGAATCTGGCCCAGGCGCACCCGTTGCGGATGATTGCCGACCGCCAGATATGCCAGTTCTTCATGGCGGCGGGTATCGAGCACGGCTACGGCATCGGAGCCACTCAGCGAAATCCAGCAGGTATCGTTCGGCCCCTCGGTCGTCCAATAGGGCTTGAGATAGTCGTGGCCGGTCGTGGTCGTGTTGAACAGGCTGTAGGCCATGGTCTGCCGGTCCACCAGGGCCGCATAATCGTCCATGGTGCCGGCCACGCACAGCGTATCGCCTGTCTCGTTGAGCGACAGGCCGTGATGGGCCGAGTCGTTCACGTATTGCTCGCGCGGCACGTCGGGCACGAAATTGGGCAGCGGCACCACCCGCGATACGGCGCCGAAATCCGGTTCAGCCAGACCTTCGTTGACATAGTCCTGCTGGCCGTTCACGTCCGGCGCCTGGGTGTCGAACTCGACCAGACCATGAAAATAGGACACCTGGTAATAGATATAGCGCTCGTCGTGCGAGATCGCCATCGGCCGCACCGCCGGACTCATGCCCGCATAGCCGGCCTCCTCGAGTTCCAGCCCCATGTTCCAGCGCGCGAGGATCTCGAAATCATCGTTGCGCACAATCTGGAACCAGCGATCGCCCTTGATCGCTTCCTGCGCCGGGCCGAGCAGTTCCGGCAATACGTCGGGATAGTCGCCGGGGGTATACACCCGCCCGATCGAGGCATGGTAGATCGTCTCGCCCGCGCTGTTGTAGTTGCTCTCGTGCGGGGTCTCGCCGGAGACAAACGTCCGTAGCCGATCGCCCATCCTGATCGGCGTGCCGTCGGGGGCGGTTTCATCCACCATCGAAAACTCGATCACCTGGCGCTGGGTGGAATCGGAGACGAGCAATCGCCGACCGTCGGGCGACAACGCCATATGATCGGTACGCTGGCCGTCCATGGGCTGCTCGCGCACGATCGCCTCGACGCCCGCGCCCTGGGTTACCTGGGCGATATCGATCCACACCACATCGGCGAAGCTCGGGCGCGACACCACCAGATAACGACCATCCCGCGTGGTGAACATATCGTCCACATACTGGTCGTTGCCCTCGCCTGGGCCAAACCGGATGAGATAGTAATAGGCCAGATCGACCGGGTTGGCGAAGATATCGGCAATCTCCTGATCCTTGTCCGGAATCAGGTCGATGCCGGTTTTCAGTACTGCGAGCGTCTGGGCATCGACCACAGTGGCCGTGCCATCCCAGTTGTTGCCCACCCACATCACCGCGCGCAGCGCCGGCGCGACGTCGCCCGGGTCGACCACATCCGGGGCTGACGCGGCGTCGGTCACCGTATCGCCGCCGAGTTCGACCTCGGCGTCGTGCTCGTTACAGGCACTGAGCAACAGCCCGGCCGCCACCATCCACACCACCGTACGCCCGACTGCTGTGCCCATTACGCGCTCCCCCTCCTTCTTTTTTCTGCCGGGATCGCGCGCACGGATATCACCGTGCGAGCGATACAAACCGCTGCATCGATGCTAGCACCGGCACAGCGGCGACCGAGACGTCGAAGGTGGGTAAAAACGTACCGAGGTGGCGGTGACCCCGCGGGCCAGCGCGCCGGCAAACACCGGCGCGATCTGGCGGATCAGCCGTATTCGGCGGGGTTGGGCACCGCCGGGAAGCGCGCCGGATAGGCGGCCATATAGGCGTTGGCCGCACGGAGCACGCGCACATCGTCGAACTTGCCGCCCGCCAGCTGGAAGCCGACCGGCAAACCGCAGTCGGTGAAACCACAGGGCACGGACGCCGCCGGCTGCTGGCTGAGGTTGAACGGATAGGAGAACGGCGCCCATTCCTCCCAGTCACGCATGCCGCTACCGGGCGGGACTTCGTGGTTCACTTCGAACGGCTGCAACGGAACCGTGGGCGTCATCAGCAGATGATAGTCCTGGTTGAACTTTTCCAGCGCCAGCGTGAGTTCCGCACGTTCGGAAAACGCGTCGAACAATTCGAGCGCGTTCCAGTTCTGGGCATGCTTGGCGTTGGCCACCAGGCCCGGGTCCAGCAGCTCGCGGCCCTTTTCATCACAGCGGTCCCAGACCTGAAGCGAGGCGGTGAACCACAGCTTGCGAAAGATATCGATCGGCGATTCGAAGGCCGGGTCCACTTCGACGACTTCGGCCCCGAGTTCTTCGAGCTTCAGCGCCGCTTCCTTGACCCGGGCCGCGATCTGATCATCAACGTCGGCATAACCCAGATCGGGGGAATAGGCGATGCGCAGTCCGCGCAGGTCGCATTCCAGATCCACGCCCCAGTCTTCGGGCTGGCCGCGGGTGGCATAGGGGTCACGATAGTCGTAGCGGCCCATCACGTTAAGCATGCGCGCCGCATCGCGCGGATGCCGGGTGAGCGGGCCGAGATGCGACAGCGTGGGCATCTTCGCCGGCGGCCATTGCGGGGTCCAGCCAAAGGTCGGCTTGAAGCCGAATACGCCGGTGAACGCCGCCGGGATACGAATCGAGCCGCCCGAGTCGCCGCCCTGATGCAGCACGCCCATATTCAACGCAGCGGCCGCGGCCGCGCCGCCGGAGGAGCCGCCCGGCGTAAGTCGTGTGTCCCAGGGGTTGCAGGTCGCACCGAATACGCGGTTGTCGGTCACCGCCTTCCAGCCGAATTCGGGCGTGTTGGTCTTGCCCAGCAGCACCGCACCCGCTTCGCGCAGCATGCGCGCCGGCGGCGCATCGGTATCGCATTTGCCGGTACCGGTGGTCAGCGAGCCCTCGCGGGCGGGCATGCCCTTGGCTTCGGTGAGATCCTTGAGCGATGTGGGCACGCCGTCGATCGGCGACAGCGGCTTGCCCTGGCCCCAGCGACGCGCCGAGGCACGGGCAGCGTCTTCGGCGCCTTCGCGATCGATATAGACGTAGGCATTGACGTCGTCATTGAAGCGATCGATACGATCCAGCGCCGCGCGCGTGGCTTCCAGCGGCGACGCATCGCCGGACTCGAATAAATCGATCAACTTGCCGGCATCCATCGTGCCCAGATCGTCGTCTCTACCGCTCATGCTGTTCTTCGCCTGCCTCAAAAAAGGGGCGCGGAGCGTACCGACGATCCGCACTCGTGAACATGGGTACTACTACCCACCGAAAAGCCACGGCTGCAACATCCGACGTGCGATGGGTAACGTATCGACCCTATGCAATCAGATCAAACCGGGCCGGCGGCCGACACGACAGACGACGGCGAGAACCCGGCCCGTACTCAGCCCGACGAAGCAGCCCCCGACACCGATACGGATACAACGCCCTCGACGCCGGACGCACCTCATCGACGTGCCCGGCCCTGGTTGTTGGCATTGCTGCTGGTGGCATTGATCGCCCTGCTCGTCTATCGACCGGCCTGGCGCGCAGACGCCGCTGCCTGGGCACGCACCACGGCCATGGAGACCTTCCACATCTCGCCGCGCGATGTGTACGGCGCAAGGCTGCGTATTGCCGGGCTCGCGGACAGCGCGCTGGGCGAGCGCTGGCGCAGCGCGGTAGCGCGGGCCGGCGCGGATCCGGGCCGGTTCTCTACCCGCTACGCCACGCGCGGCACGTTCGAACCCGACACCATCGAGGCGCATGTATTTCAGACCGCGCTCGAACGCGGCGAACGTTTCAAGGTGCGGCTGCTGCGCGATGCGCCGGCCTGTACGGACTGTCGTAGCGCGCTTTACGCGGATATTCAGCGCCGCGACGCCGACAGCGACGATCCGAACGCCTGGGCCACCGTGCGCATGCTGCGTACCGACGGCGAGGTGGAAGACTTCGTCGCCGAGCGCGACGGCGACTATCGGGTCGTGCTCCAGCCGGAACTCGCGGCCGCGGTGGGCTACCAGCTGGCTATGGCTCGTGGCGGATCGCTGTCGTTTCCCGTCACCGGCGCAGCCGCGCGCGATATCGGCAGCGGCTTCGGCGCGCCGCGCGACGGCGGCGCGCGCAAACATCACGGCGTGGATATCTTTGCCGCACGCGGCACACCGGTGATCGCCGTGGCCGACGGGCGCGTGCGTACCGGCACGGGCGGTATCGGCGGCAAACATGTCTGGCTGTCGTCGGGCATGCTCGGCATCGGCGGGGCGCGTTACTACTATGCCCATCTCGATTCGTTCAACGTCGAATCCGGGGATTCGGTATCCGCTGGCGACGTGCTCGGCTACGTGGGCAATACCGGCAATGCCCGAACCACGCCGCCGCATCTGCATTTCGGCATCTACACCAGCTTCGGACCGGTGGACCCGGCGCCGTTTCTACAGCCAGCGCCGGATTTGCCGGAGAGCTGAGGCCTACCAGGACATGGGGAACACCTCGGCGCTTTCGCATCCGGGCAGGGGCGATCGCGGGCGCAAGCGCTAGGCCAACCTTGTCGTTGATTAAGTACAAAACTCAGTTGGCCGCGCTCAAGCAGGCAGGCCGTGCGTAAATGAACGCGAAGACACGCGAATAAGACGAAAGACAGAGCGCTCGACGGGGCGGGCGTTCAAACCGCGCCCTGAACTTTGTCCATAGTCACGGCGTTGTATGACGCCCTTCGTGCGCCCGAAAGACGCGGCCCGAATCGGCCGCACCGGCTGCGCCGGGTGTTGGATTACGCTGCGCTCATCCACCGTGATCGAAGCGCCAGCCATCATTTGCGCTCTTCGCGTTTATTTGCGGACTTTGCCACTTCGGAACACGCAAACAATTCGCGCCGCGGGCACTTCGCCCCATCAATCGAAGTGCAGGCATTCCCGCGGTGCGCCAACGCGCCGGGCCGATCGCATGGCCACGCCCTCCGTCATGGACGCGCGAATGAGTGGCGCGATTCGATCGAGGCTTTCGGCCGAGGCGCGGTCGATCAGACGCTGAGCAGAGCTGCGGTGGATCAACGCCCGCGCCCAGGGCGGCAGCAGCGCCGCGCCCGCGCCGAGGAACATGCGCCGCGATACGCCAGCGATCGGAATCGGCAGTTCCATGGCTTCGAGCACGGCCAGGGTGTCGCGCGAGCGATGATCGAAGCGCAGCTGCGGCTGCATGGCGGCGAAGTATTCGTCCATTTCAGCACGCGAGGCCGGCACGTTGGTCGCGCCCAGCGCTTCGGCAACACGCCGGGTTTCGTCGAAATACCGGTCCTGCACCGCAATGCTCAAAGCGGGCCGGCGGTAGCGCATATAGCCAGCCAGAAAACTGGCCATTTCGGTGCAATGCACCCAGGTCAGCAGCTCGGGATCACGGGCCGAATACGGCTCGCCTTCGTCGGTGGTCCCGACCACGCGGGCATGCATGCGATCGACGATATCGATGATGCGCTCGGCGTCAGCCGTCGGGGCGTAGCTGGTGGCGGCCACGAACATGGTGGTACGCCGCAGCCGGCCGAGCGGGTCTTCACGAAAGCGGGAGTGGTTGACTACGCCGGCGAGCGCGCGCGGGTGCAATGTCTGCAGCATGAGTGCGGCGATACCGCCCGACATCATGCCCGGGAAATCGCCGTGGATCTTCCAGGTCACGCTATCCGGGCCGAACAGACCGGGATCGCCAACCGGGGCATCGTAGTCGATGCCGAAATCCTCGGTGGTCGCGACCACGCCCACGATCCAGTCGCGCAGGCGCTTGTGCAGCGGCGTAAGCAATTGACTGGGCGCTGGCAGGCGCTGGGCGAGGCGATTGATCACCGAAAAACTCAAGTCCGAGGGCTAATCCACTATACCGCGCACGCGGTACATGCGGATGCGCCGCGACTTAGGCGAATTCCCGCAGCGGGCGATGGGCATCGGTCAGCCAGTCGGCGACCGAGCGCCCACTGGCCTCGACCGCGGCCAGCACTACCAGACCGGCCGCGCGGGCGTCTTCGCCCGCGTCGTGGTGGTCGAATTCAATGGCCAGGTATTCGCTCAGACTGGCCAGCCCCCAGCCGCGCCTGGCGAACTGGGCGAAGGCACGCCGAGCCACACGCGCGGAATCCAGCCACTGCGCGCCCAGTAACGGCCGGTCATAGCGGGCACAGGCGCGGGCGGTGGCGGTGACATCGAATGCGGTATGCGAAACCACGATCCGCCCGGCCAGCAGGACCGCGATTTCGTCGTAGACGTCATCCCAGCTCGGCGCCCCGGCCACATCTGCGGCGCGAATGCCGTGAATGGCGGTGTTGTGGGATGAAAACCAGGTCTGCGGATGGATCAGCCAGGCCCAGTTGTCCACCAGTGCCCCGCCGGCGAAACGCGCAAAGCCGACCTGGCAGATGCTGCCGGGATCATTGTTGGCAGTTTCGACATCGATGGCAATGAAATCGGTCGCGCCGGCCAGACCGGCCGGCGCACGAATCGCCCGTGCCACGCGTGGCTACCAGAACGTGCTGATGATCAGATACGGGATCAGCGTGGCCAGCACGACACAGACCACGTTAAGCGCCAGCCCCGCGCGCATCATCGACTGAATCTTCATCCGTCCCGTGGCGAACACGATGGCGTTGGGCGGCGTGGCCACCGGCATCATGAAGGCACAGCTGGCCGCGATCGCCGCCGGCACGGTCAACAGCAGCACATCGACGCCCACCGAGCCGGCCAGCGCGCCCAGCAACGGCATGAATACCGCGGCGGTGGCGGTATTCGAACTGACCTCGGTCAGCGAGATGATCACCAGCACGACCGCGCCGACCAGCAGTACCGCCGGCAACACGCCGAAGATTTCCATCTGGGTGGCGATCCATTCCGCGAGACCGGTTTTCTTGATCGCCCCGGCCAAGGCCAGGCCGCCGCCGAACAGCAGCAGCACGCCCCAGGGCACGTTGGCCTCGTTCTCCCAGTTCATCAGGCGTCCGCTGCTGGTTTGCTCGCGGTCCGGGCCGACCCGGCCGCTGCCGGCCGGCATCACGAACAGGACCACGCCGATGAATATGGCGATCATCGCATCGGAAAGCCAGTCGATGCCGGCGTTGTTGAGCAACGGCCGGAAAATCCACAAGCCGGCCGCGAGCAGAAACATTGCGCCGACGCGTTTTTCGGCGGTGGTCAAGCCGCCGAGCTGACGCATCTCGTCCTTGAGCATGTCGCGTCCAGACTGGCTGTTATCCAGCTCGAAACCGCCCCAGGTCAGCCAGACCCAGGCCGCAGCCATCATCGTGATCGACACCGGAATGCCGACGATCATCCACTGGGCAAACCCGATATCGATGCCCTGATCCGACGACAGATAGCCAGCGAGCAGCGCATTGGGCGGCGTACCGATGAGCGTGGCCACACCGCCAATCGATGCGGCATAGGCAATACCCAGCAGCAGGCGGGTGGCATAGCGATCCACCGCAGGCGAATCGTCCTCGGCCATGAGGCTCACCACCGACATGCCGATCGGCAGCATCATGATCGACGTGGCCGTATTCGACACCCACATGCTGATGAAGCCCGTAGCGATCATGAAACCGGCAATCTGGCGTGCCGGGCTCGAGCCCACGGCCAACAGCGTCGCCAGCGCGATGCGTCGATGCAGGTTCCAGCGCTGCATCGCCAGACCGAGCAGAAAACCACCCAGGAACAGGAAGATGATGTCATCGGCATAGGAGGCTGCGAGATCCTCGATCCCGCCGACGCCGATCGCCGGACCAATGGCCAGCGGCAAAAGTGAGGTCGCCGGAATCGGAATCGCCTCCGTGGCCCACCAGGTCGCCATGAACAATGCCAGCCCGGCACAGTGCCAGGCTGCCATATCCATGCCAGCCGGCGCGGGCAGCACGATGGTGGCGAGCATGAACAACGGGCCGAGGAAAAGCCCGATACGCCCGGCAAGACTCGTTGAATGCGCCTCTTGCTGGCTAGAGGACACGCTATCCTGACTCGGGCTCATGGCGACTCTCCCTGGTTTTATTAACCCTGCACAAAACAGCGATGTTCAGCTGTTTCAAAGGTTTCACGGCCGCTGGCTACGGCGTTGATGGTCTACGGCGCGCGTCACGCGTCGGGCGTGACACCCATTCTTTCGAGCAATGTACCGGCATCGGCGGCCCGTTGGATACGGCCGACCTGTGCAGCAGATACGAACCCCTCGGTCTGCATGTGGCCAAGACAGTCGGCAAGCGGCTGATAGAAACCGTCGATATCGAGCAGACCGCAGGGTTTGTCGTGCCAGCCCAGCTGATGCCAGGTGAGCACCTCGAACAGTTCTTCAAGCGTACCGAAGCCGCCGGGCATGGCGATGAAGGCATCCGCAGCCTCGATCATCGCCAGCTTGCGCTGGTGCATGGTTTCGACCACGTTGAGTTCGGTCAGTCCGGTGTGGGCGAGTTCGCGATCGGTCATGGAGCGCGGAATCACCCCATAGACCTCGCCGCCGGCGGCCAGCGCGGCGTCGGCAATCACACCCATCAGACCGACCCGCGCACCGCCATAGACCAGGCGCACGCCGGCGCGAGCGATGGCATCGCCAAGCGCCGCCGCGCCGTCGCGATAGACGCCTCGCGCGCCGTCTCGGGAACCGCAATACACACAAATACTGCGAATGCGCTCGTTGGCAGGCGCGGTTTGTTCGGACATGGCGAGCGAAGATGGCGGCCGGGCGCGCATTCTAACCAGTGGCAGCGAATGCGCGCAGCCCTACGCGCCCACCCGGGCGTCGCGGCCGGCGGCCGCGACGCCATGGCCGGGTCGCTGGTCAGACGTTGCGTTCGTTCTTGAGCGCTTCCCGATCAGCATCCTTGACGAAGGTCTCGTCGACCTCGCCCGAGAAGAAGCGCTTGCCGTAAATCAGCAGGCACAGGCCGATACCCACACCGAACGCCCAGGCTGCGCCTTGGGTGACGAGCACACCCGCGGTGATACCGGCGATGCCCAGATCACGCTGACTGCGGGCCTCCATGATGCCGATACGTACCGACACATAGCCCTGAATGAGCAGCGTCAGCGCCAGGGCCACGGCGAGAATCGGCTGGATGATGGACACGATCGGCAACAACAGCAGGCCGGTGTTCGTGCCCCAGCGAAACGACCCGGCGCCGCCGAAGATCGAATCCATCGCCTTGCGCCCTTCCTTGTAGCGCTCGACGATCACCACATGCATGGCCGCCCACAGCGGCCCGCACATGGCGACATCCGGCCCGAGAATACTCATGCCCGCATTACGCGCGCCAAAGATCATGTGCGCACGGTCCGGGCTGTAGTCGATATGTTCATCCGGGCGCGAACCATCGGCCTCGTCGAGCAATGCCTTGGACTGCAGCACGTCGCCGAAGAGCACGATATAGGTCGCCGCGACCATCGGCAGCGCCTGGACAAAGAACCACGCCGGCGGCAGGCCCACGCCAAAGACGGTGTACTCGGTCCAGAGGGTGACGAAATCCGGCTTGGAAAAGCCCCACTCCACATTCGGCCAGGGCGCCTCGCCGAACAACGGCGCGATGACGATGGCCAGCGCAATGATCGGGAAAATGCCGAGCTTGCCGATCAGCCCAAACACCGCATTGCGCTGCTTGAGCACATTGAAACCGCGCGAAAAGATCAACAGAAACGCCAGACCGACCGCGATCGAAATCGTGTACGGGAAGGTCCAGAAGCGCCCGTCATCGGCAAATACGCTGTTCACCGCGGCCAGGCCCGCGCCCATGATGATGCCCGCCTTGAGCGCGGGCGGCACGAAGCGCACCACATGTTTGGCCATGCCGGTCACGCCCAGCCCGATCGAGAGCGTGCCAAGCATGAACTGAAAGGCAATCAGCGCATGCACGCGATCCACGCCCTCCGGAAAGCCTTCGCAGTAGGCGATCAGCAACGGAATGGCGGGCGTGATCCAGCCGGGCACGACCGGATCGCCGAGCAGATGATGGGTGAGATAGAACAGGCCGTTGAGCATGACCACGGCCAGTGCGGCCTCGAACGGCATGCCCAACAGATCGGTCATCAACGGGATCGCGGCCAGATCGACCGCGCACATCAACAGGCCCTGCAGATAATCCGGCCATTCGAAACGGTAGTGCAAAAACGGCAACCGTATCTTGAACGGCCCCGCGCCCCAGTACGACGCTTCGCCGCCGTCATGTGTTCGGTAGTGCGACATCATCAAGTCCCCCGGTTTGGATGCGCGTAACATACCACCCGGCAGCGCCACCTCGGGAATTTGCGAAATGGCGTTTCAGGCTCGCCTGCCTTGCGACCCTGCGATGAATCGCAGTCTTAACAAGCATTTGATGGCGCAGCGCATATCATGATTACCCTCGGCAGCGGCCACGGCACGCTGGCCGAACCGCGATACCCAGCCGGCGCGAGGACAGTCACATTGGCCGAGCTGGGCCGGCACATAACGACCACCGCCTCGAACAGTTCGCGGGCGGCCGTTTGCCTGCCGCACGAATAATTACGCAAGAGAGAATCAAGCGATGGATGTACCTGTCTGGGTCTGGGGCGCGACGATCGCCGGTATTCTGGCGCTTCTGATATTCGATTTCTTTGCCCACGTACGCACGCCGCACGCGCCGTCTTTCAAGGAGGCCGGCGGCTGGTCGATCTTCTACGTGGTGCTGGCCATCATCTTCGGCATCGGCCTGTGGATGGTCTGGGGCCACGATCACGGCATCGAATACTTCGCCGGCTATATCACCGAAAAGAGTCTGTCGGTCGACAATCTGTTCGTGTTCGTGATCATCATGGCCTCGTTCAACGTGCCGGCCGAATATCAGCAAAAGGTGCTGCTGGTGGGCGTGGTCATCGCGCTCATTCTGCGCACCGTCTTCATCGCCCTTGGCGCGGCCGCGATCGAGAACTTCTCCTGGGTGTTCTATATCTTCGGCATCTTCCTGCTGTATACCGCCTGGAGTCTGGCACGTACGAAGCATGACGAGGATGAGGAATACGAGCCCAATATCATGGTGCGCCTGGCGCAGAAGTATCTGCCTGCGACCGAGGAATACGATGGCACCCGGTTGACCACGATCAAGAACGGCAAGCGCCTGATCACGCCCATGCTGATCGTGATGATCGCCATCGGCGCCACCGATATCCTGTTCGCACTGGATTCGATCCCGGCGATCTACGGGCTCACCAAGGAGCCCTATATCGTATTCACTGCCAATGCCTTCGCCCTGCTCGGGCTGATCCAGCTCTACTTCCTGCTCGGCGGGCTGCTCGATCGGCTGGTGTATCTGTCGCTGGGCCTGGCGGTGATTCTCGGCTTCATCGGCATCAAGCTGATGATCCACGCCCTGCACACCAACGAACTGCCCTTCATCAACGGCGGCCAGGAAGTGCATCTGGTACCGGAAATCCCGATCTGGCTGTCGCTATCGGTCATCGTGGGGATTCTCGTGGTGACCACCGTGGCCAGCCTGATGAGCAGCAAAAGCAAGTAGGCACACCAACGCTGACACGAAAAAGCCGGGCGCGTCAGCACGCCCGGCTTTTTTTGGTTAGCTGCTTGCGTTCAAGGCGCCGGGCAGGCAGCGATTCCCTGACGATCGGCCGTGGTGAACTGACAGCCATAGTCTGCATCCGCAACCGCGGTACGCGAGACATCGTCGCCGGCCGGTTTCACGCTGTTCTGTTCCCAGTTGATCATGTCCTCGAAGGCCGCCTGGCGTTCTTCCTGGGTGAAGTCGCAATGGCCTGGGGCACGTACGGCCCGCTGTACGAGCAGATCGTCATTGCCGTTTTCACGCGCACGCTCGCGATAGATCTGTTCGTGCACGAACGGTACGTAGAGATCGCCCAGGCCATGGAGGGTCACCATGGGCACGCTGAACTGGCCGTTGACCCGCGGAATCCAGCGTACGCCATCGCTACGCGCCGGATTGGCGTTCGGATCGGCCGCCACACGCAATATCGACGCGTTGAACTGGGTTTCCTCGACCGTGCTCGACGCCGGATCACCGTCGTAATCATATTCATAGCCGATATTGCCGCTCAGATTGCGAGCGAGAATACCGTTGACCGTGCCGTCGCGGCCCCCGGTGCCCATGACCACATCGTAATAGCCGCCCCGGAAGCCCTGCTGGAACACCGGCCGGTCACCGCCGCTGAGCGTACGTACGATGTTCTCGAGCTTCTCGCCGGCTGCGGTCGGTACACCCTGCTGGCCAAAGCCGGGTTCGGTCGACCAGAGCACGGCATCGATTTCGGTCTGGTTGAAATCGGTGGCCGGATAACGCGTCGGCCCCATATCGGCGGCATGCTGGGCCGCGAAGGTGAAGTTGAGCAGATAGTCGAACTCGTAGGTGCCGCCGACCACGCCACAGCGTGCAACCGCGCCGGCGTAGCGCACCTTGTTGGCCGCTTCGAGCTGGGTTTCCTGTTCGATGGCAGCAGCGGTGACATGGCCACCCATGGAATCGCCGGTGATATAGATCTTGGTCGGCGTCATCAGCGTGCGCCCGTTTTGCGCGGCGATATCGACGAAGGCGTTCGCGAGGGCATTGGTATCTTCCACGCCGGCACGCACGTCGTAATAGTTCTTGCTATAGCTCGAGGCGGCCCAGGCATAGCCGTTGTTGACGTAGTAGTTGCGCAGCGCCGGGTTGCTGACCGTCAGTTCGTTACCTTCGCCACGATAACCGTGCGCATACATGATGAGCATGCCGTTCCAGTTATCCTGCGGCACTTCGACGCGATAGGCCGCGCCGTTGGGCATGACGCCCGACCAGCGATCGGTATCCACGGTCGCACCGCTCGAGGCACCGAAGCTCAGGGTATAGCCATCGTCGTTCTGGGTGATCGCCGTGAACTGGCGCGAATCCTGAATTCGGGTCGCCGTTTCGCCGCCGTCCGTATCGACGGAATCGTTGTCGCTGCCCCCACTATCGGAACAACCCACCACCAGGGCACTCGCGCACGCGAGCACCAGGACTTGCGTCCAGCGTAAGTCTTTCATGTCTCCTCCTGAGCGGCCTCGCCGGGTACCCGTACAGGGCGAGCGGGCCTTATTTATTTTTGCTTCTATTGCGACCAGCGAACTAAAACGAAACGCCATTTCACTGGAACGCTTAGTAATTCATCGTACCGCGTGCAGCGTCAAGCCCGCCGCGGCTGGCGGGCGGCCCAAATCACCCGTCTGTCGCCACGGCTAGACGTTCAGCAAAGCGAACACGCTCGACTTATCAATCGCTTGCGTCGTGCCCCGAAAGCAGTCGAAGAAAAGCGCAGAACCGAAACCGTCACGAACGCCGACCGCGATACGGCATGGCCGTCCGCATGTTCAGCGCGAATCGCTCGTCGCCGGGGCGCCAGATACGCCCCCGGCGTCGATTAGCCGCCGTCGCGAAAGAAGCTGCTGGTACCGCGGGCCTGGGCCGCGTTTTCGAGTTTTTCCAGCGCGATCACATAGGCCGCGGTGCGGTAGTCGATCTCCAGCGATTCGGCGCGCTCGGCCACGCGCTCGGTGGCCTCGACCATGCGTGTTTTCAGGCGCTCGGCCACGGTATCGGCATCCCAATACCAGGCCTGGCGATTCTGAACCCACTCGAAATAGCTCACCGTCACGCCACCGGCGTTGGCCAGAATATCGGGCAGCACCTGCACCCGGTTTTTTACCAGCGTGGCGTCGGCCTCGCTGGCCACGGGGCCGTTGGCGATCTCGACGAGTACGCCGGCCTGCACGTTGGCGGCATTATCCTCGGTGATCACGTTTTCCAGTGCCGCCGGGGCCAACACGTCGACTTCGAGCGCGATCAGATCCTCGTTCGAAATCTGCTCGCCGTCGGCATCGGTGACCGAGCCGTTTGATTGCTTGGCCTTGGCCACGGCATCGATATCCAGCCCGTTTTCGTCGTAAATACCGCCGCCGGAGTCACTGACCGCCACCACCTTGTAACCAGCATCCACACACAGCCGGGCGAACTGTTGGCCGGCATTACCGAAGCCCTGCACGGCGACCGTGGTGCCATCGGCGTCGCGCTCCCAGCGCTTCATCATCGTTTCGAGCGTATGAAAGGCACCGTCGCCGGTGGCTGTGGTGCGGCCCTCGGAGCCGCCCATTTCCACCGGCTTGCCGGTAATCACGGCACGTTCCTCGGCCCGGTTGATGATGCGGTACTGGTCCATCATCCAGCCCATCACGCGCGGGTTGGTATTCACGTCCGGCGCCGGGATATCGGAATCCGGACCGATGAAGTCGGCGATCTTGTCGATATAGGCACGCGAAAGCCGTTCCATCTCGGCCGGCGACAGCTCTTTGGGATCGATCGAAATACCGCCCTTGCCGCCGCCGAACGGCAGCCCGAGCACCGCGCATTTCATGGTCATCCAGAACGCCAGCGTGGATACCTCGTCGGCATTCACGTCCGGGTGAAAGCGAATGCCGCCCTTGGCCGGACCCAGCGTGGTGTCGTAACGCACCCGGTAACCGGGATAGAGCTTCATCTCGCCATTATCGTGGCGCAGCGGTACCGACACCTTCAGCGCGGTATCCGGCTGGGCCAGCTGCTGGGCGATATCGTCGGAAATATCGATATGTTCGAGCGCAGCTTCGATACGCGCGCTCGCACCGTCGAAAAGACTGGGCATAAGACACAAGAGATTGCGAACAATACCCAGTAGCTGCGTACGACAACGGCCGAATACAAGCGTTGGCTTTACCCGGCCACCGCCACAGGCCGGCACGCGCGCGCTCAGGGCATGGGCGCAGCGCTGTCCTTGTCCATCCAGTGTGCCAACGCGTGATACAGCCCGGCCGGCAGGGCCGCGCCATGATCGGCACCGGGCAATATCTGGTAGTCGATATCGAAGGCCGCGCAGCCGCCCAGAATGTCGGCCGCGGTGGCGGCGTTATCCACCATTCGGCGGCGCGCGAGCTTGGCGCGCCGCTCGGGCGGGTCGGTCGGCGTTTGATCCAGCGGCTGTTCTTCACGCCCGACCGTGATCACCACATCCCGGCGCTGGCCGGCTCCGCAATCGTCACGCCGGGCTCGCTGTCGTAGCGGTGCGATCAGATCGCCCTCGTGCCACCAAAGCGACGGGCTGGCGGCGAAGTAGGCCGAATAACGCGCCGGATTGCGGGTTAGCGCATAGAGCACGGTCAGCCCGCCCAGCGAATGGCCGAACAACGCGGCGCGGGCCGGGTCGATACGATAGCGGCGTGCGATACGCGGTTTGACCTGCGTTTCGATGAAATCCAGAAACGCGCCCGCCTGGCCACTGCCCGGATGGTCGGGCGCCGCCGTGGGGGTGAGATCCTGGTAGCGGCGCGCTACATCGAAATCCGCGGTATCCGGATAGCCCACCCCCACCACGAGCACGCGATCGGCCAGATCGTGTGCACGCAGCCAGGCCAATGCCTTGGGCGCGCTGCGATTGCCGTCAAACAGATAAACGACCGCATAACCCGCAGCCGGGGCCGGCTTGTCCGGCTGCGACAACAGCAGTTCGTAGACCCGGCCGCTGGCGGGATCCGCGACCTGCACATGCTGCAACGCAGCCGCGGCCTGTGGATGGGGCTCGTCGTGGTGAGCGGGCTGGGCCGTGACTGCGTTCAGCCCGCTCACCGCCCAGAGCACACAAGCGGCGGCCAGGCGCCGCCTGCGCGATCCGATGGTGGCATTCGTGGGCACTAGAAGTCGTAGCGCAGCGAACCGACCACGCTCGTAGGCTCGCCGTAGAAGTTGAAGGTGCCGGTACTGCCGACCCGGTTGTAGTACTTCTTGTCGAGGATGTTGTTCACATTGAGCGCCCCGGAAAGTCTGTCGGTAAAACGATAGCCGACCATGGCATCGACCACCGCATAACCCGGCGCTTCGACACCCTGGGTCGAGCTGAAGTCGCTGAGTGCGGTCACCCCGGCGCCGATACTCACCCGGTCGAGCACGCCGGAATCGAAGGCGTATTTCGTCCACAGATTGAACATGTGATCGGGCATGAGCACGAAGGTCGCCTCCGGATCGCCACGCTCGACTTCGGTATCGAGATAGGTATAGCCGGCAATGATATCCAGCTGCTCGATCGGCGAACCATCGATTTCGAATTCCACCCCCTGGATACGCCGCTCGCCAATCGCGGCGTTGTAGTTCTCACCGGGCACGCCGGCCGCGTAGTTGCGATCGTACATCCGAAACAGGCTGGCGCGGGCGTTGAGATCGCCGTTGAAATAGACGCCTTTCACGCCCGTTTCGTATTGCGTGCCCTCGCGCGGTTCGATGAGCTCGTTATTCGCGTCGTAGGCGGTCTGCGGCTTGAACACCTTGGAATAGCTGGCATAGAGCGCGTGGTGGCGATCCACGTCGAGCACCAGCCCGGCATAGGGGGTGAGCTTGCCATTGTCGTCGCGCGTGCCGGTGGTGCCGCTGTCGTTATCGGTGAGTTCTACCTTGTAATCGCTCACGCGTGCGCCGCCGATCAGGGCCAGGCGCTTGATCGGACGAAACGTCAGCTTCGAATACAGCCCGATTTCCTCGAGCTTTTGCGTGGTATCCGACACCGAGCCGCTTTCGAGCACATCCACATAGGCCAGATCGGCGAAATCGTCGGCATTGGTACGGCCCAGACGCGCGCGCCCGCGAATGGTGTCGGTGTCGTAATGCTTGTAATCGCTGCCGGCAACGAATTCGCTGACATTGCCGAAGGTGTCGAACGGCTGGCTGTAGCTGGCGTCCATCGAGAGCGTGTTCTGGTCGATATCGCCGCCCGTACCAGATACGCCGATGCTGCCGTCATCAGCCAGCGCGCTGCCGCCGAAGGCATAGTTGTAGTCGGCATTACGGTTCGAATAGCGCGCCGCGACACGCCCGAAGCCGCCAGAGGCGAACCGGTGGGTCAGTTCGAACAGAAAATCGTCGGTCGTGGAGGTGAAATCGTTCCAGTCGGCGCCGAAAAACGTCGAACGGGCCACGTCGAGCAGATCGCCATCGGCATCGGTGGCCAGGCCGTTGTTGACGGTGATATCGCGTTCCTGGCGCAGATAGGCCACTGCCACCATCGTGTCCGGGTCGATCGCGTATTCGAGCGTGCCGTAGAAGGTCTGGGCGTTGTTGTCGTTGTGATCGACAAAGCCATCGGTATCGCTGTCGGCGATTACCGCGCGCCCGCGCAGGCGGCCGTCGTCGGTGAGCGGGCCACCGACATCGCCTTCCAGATAATACTGGTTGAAGCTGCCATAGCGACCGGTGACATGGCCCTGAAAATCCTCGGTGGGGCGCTTGCGCACGAGATTGACGATACCGCCGAGTTCGCTGGTGCTGTTGAACAGCCCCGAGGGCCCGCGCATGACCTCGACGCGATCAAAAGCCGCGAGGCTGGGCAGCGTGCCGTTGATACTGGCCATGGGCGCGGGCAGGCCATCGATATTGAACTCGTCGTATTCATAGCCGCGCGAAAAGATCGACGAACGCCCGGCATCGTTGGTGAGCACACGCAGGCCCGGCGTGCGCCGAGCCAGTTCGTCGAGCGTATCCACATTGCGATCGTCGATGGACTCGCGCGTGATCACGCTGATCGACTGCGGAATATCCTTGAGCGCGGCCGGCGTCTTGGTCCCCACGGTCGCTGCGTCCACCGCATAGCCGCCGGTCTGTTCCGACGGCTGCATGTCATAGAGCTGATTACCTTCGACCGTGACCATCTCCAGCGCCAGCGGCGCATCGTCGGTGGAGGCGTCACTTTGCGCCCAGGCGGGCATCACGGCGGCCAGCGTCACCACGCCCAGTAAACAACGCGCACGAAGCGACGGCCGTGTATCGATACAGCGGTTCATGTATTTCCCCAAAACAACGCGCGGCCCAACCGGCGTCTAAAAACACCCCTTTGCAAATGCGAATCTTTTGCATTTGCAACTCGAGCTGCGCATTATTCCAGACCCCCGCACCCTAAACCTTTGCGAAACGCTCAAATGTCTTTGCATTCGACCGCCGCGCCCGATTCGGCCCGCTTCATCGACACTGCGCATCTGGAGCGTCTTTCCGCCCATCTCGGCTCCAACTACGAAACCCGGGTTACCGATGCCTCGCCGCCGCTGGACGGGCGTTTCGGCGTCGAAACCCTGACCGGCGGGCTGGTGCTGCGCCATGCCAGCGTGCGCAATCGCCAGGACATGTGCGCACGTGCGCAGCTGCGGCCCGGGCTGAAGCTGATCATCGTGCTCGATGGCGAAGTCGACGTACGTTTCGGCGGGCGTGCCCTGCCGCTCGCAGCCGATGGCCCCTGTGCCTACGCGCTGCATCTGCACGAAACCACCGCTTTCGAACGGCGCGCACGGGCGAACACCCATGAGCAAAGCCTGACCCTGACCGTGCCCTACGCCTGGCTGCGCGCCCGCCTGGCCGACCACGACGCATCGCGTAGCGGCGCGCGCCTGATCGAGACCCCGCATCTGACCTTGCAGCCCTGGCAACCGGGGGCCGCACTGATCGCCAGTGCGCAATCGCTGATGGCCTCGGAAAGCGTCGGCCTGGCGCACCGCCTGCACTGTGAAAGTCTGGCACTGACCCTGGTCGCCGACGCGCTGCCGGTGTTGCTCGACAGCCCGACCACCGACGCGCCGCCCAAGCCGATCGACACCCGCCGGCTCCGACGCATGCGCGAACTGGTGGATCGGCCGCCATCCGCTTTGCTCAGCGTGGATGCGCTGGCACGCGAAGCCGGCATGAGCCGCAGCAGCCTGCAGCGCCATTTTCGTATCTGCTACGGCATGAGCGTGCAGAAATTCATGCGCGCCCGGCGGCTGCAGGCGGCCGATCGCGCACTGCGCGAAGAGGGCGCCAGCGTGGCCCATGCCGCCGAACTGGCCGGTTACAGCAGCGCTGCAAACTTTGCGACCGCCTATCGTCGCGTCTATGGCATCGCGCCGAGTGAACGTTCTCGGCGGGGCGCCGCGCCGACACCATAATCCCCTGCCGCGGTTGACCGCGGGCGACCGGTAACATTATTCCAACGCACGACTAACGCTTTGCTCCGTCGATTGCGCTAGGCTGGTCGAAAATTACGGGTTGAAACGTACCGGTCGCGCCAGCATCTGACTGATTGCGAACGTAATCGGACGCCCGACAACCGACATTGCGACAACACAATCGGTACGCCAATAGGGGGCTTGCGCATGGATACTCGAGTCATGGATCACGCCCACGGCTATGGACTGGTCAGCCGGTTCTTTCACTGGACGATGGCGCTGCTTCTGGTCTGGCAGGTGATCTCGGCGGCGTTGCATTATTTTTTCGACGATACACCGATCACCGATTTCTTCTTCAGCCTGCATTTCTCCAACGGTCTGCTGATTCTGATCCTGGCTTTCCTGCGCGGCCTTTGGGGGCTGATCAATCTCTCCCGGCGGCCCGCGCACACGGGTGCGCTGGAACGCACGGCCGCGCTGGGGCACGTCGCGATGTATTCCTTGCTGATCGCGGTGCCAGTCGTCGCCATCATCCGGGCCTATGGCAGTACCCACGGCTTTTCCGCGTTCGGCGTGGAGATCTTTGCCGGCATGGAAAACAAGATCGAATGGATGTCGAATCTGGGTAACCAGTGGCACGGCTTGCTGGGCTGGATTCTGTTCGCCCTGATCGGCGGCCATATCGTCATGGCCTTCGTGCATACCCAGGGTTTTCAGCAGAATCTTATCGCACGCATGACCAAGGGCGACGACCGGCTGTAAGCGAAGCCGGCTGTACCGATCGGTCGGCCGCTGACTGGCGGATCAAGCGGCGCGCGTTTGTAGCGCCCGCCAGTCGGGCGGGCGATGCGCGCGGGCGATCGCGGCCACTGCCTGGATGCCGGATGCCGGTTGCGTCGATAATGCCGCAGCTGGTCCCCGGGGATGGAGACGATCTTGGATATCGCGATGCTTTTCGTTGCCGCACTCGCGGCCGGCGCAATCAATGCGCTGGCTGGCGGCGGCAGCTTCATCACCCTGCCGGCCCTGCTGTTTCACGGCTTGCCCCCCACCGTGGCCAATGCCACCAGCGCAACGGCCGTGCTGCCGGGCTATGCGACCACGCTGTTTCGCTTTCGTCGCGATGTCGCACCGCCAGCCACATTGTCGCTGCTGGCGATGGTGGCAATTGCTGCCGCCGGCGGTGTGACGGGCGCGTCGCTTTTGTTGCTCACCGGCGATCGCGCGTTTTCGGCCATCGTGCCCTGGCTGATGGGCGTGGCCACGCTCATTTTCGCGGCCGCCCCCTGGCTCAAGCAACGCATGGCCGAGCGCGAAGCCAGCACGCCGGTGGCGGCCATCGCGCTCTATATCGCCTGTACCTATGGCGGCTATTTCAACGGCGGTGTCGGCATTATCGTGATCGCCCTGCTCGGGCTGCTGGGCCAGACACGCCTGCTGACATCGGTAGCGATGAAGGCCGTCATGTCGGCCACGCTGACCACGATCTCGGTATCGGTGTATGCGATTTTCGGACTTATCGACTGGCCGCTGGCAGCGCTCATGGCCAGCGGCGCCATGCTCGGCGGCTGGATCGGCGCGGCGTTTGGCTATCGTATCGCCCCGCGCTGGCACCGAATCGGTATCGTGGTCATCGGCTCGATCATGACCGTGCTCATGTTCCTGCGTGGGTGACTGATTCTTTCGCGTGTAACGCACCGCATTGGGGCCAGGCGTTACCCTGTGGTCATCGTTCTCTTTCAGCGTGAAAATCATGGATAAAGTCATGCTCGTCACCGGCGGCAGCCGGGGCATCGGTGCGGCCACCTGTCTGATGGCGGCCAAATACGGCTATGCCGTGGCGGTGAACTACCACAGCAATCAGGAGGCCGCGGATGCGATCGTCAAGGCGATCGAGAAAGACGGTGGCAAGGCCATCGCCATTCAGGCCGACGTCGCCAACGAACAGGACGTGGTGCGCCTGTTCGCCACTGTCGATGACGAACTGGGGCGGATCACCGCGCTCGTGAACAACGCCGGTATCGTCGATCAGCCGTCGAAGGTGGCCGACATGTCCGCCGAGCGCGTGGCGCGGATGATGTCGGTGAACGTGGTGGGCCCGTTCTTGTGTGCACGCGAGGCGATCCGTCGCATGGGCACGTCCTACGGTGGCCCGGGCGGTGCGATCGTCAACGTATCGTCGGCGGCCAGCCATGCCGCGGGTGGCGGCGGTGCCGGCACGTACATCGACTACGGCGCCTCCAAGGGCGCGATCGATACGCTCACCGAAGGCCTGGCCAAGGAAGTCGCGGCCGATCAGATCCGTGTGAACGCGGTACGCCCGGGCGTGGTGGATACCGAAATCCATGCCAGCGGGGGCCTGCCGGACAAGCCGGAGCAGGCGAAATCGTCGATTCCGCTCGGCCGGGTCGGTCAGCCGGAGGATATCGCCGAGGCGATTCTCTATCTCGCTGAAGCCAAATTCACCACCGGCGCGTTTCTGGACGTGGACGGCGGCGTCTGAGCGCGCGCCTACGCGTCCCGTGAGCGGACCCGGTGTCGCGGGCACGTACCTGCCCGTGGCGCCGGGTTCTGCCAGCCTATTTACTACGCGTGGCCTTGCGCCAGAAGCGTATCCGCGGCAGATCCTGGTGAATATCTTCGGCCTGGCCGGCAATGCTTTCGATCTGCCCGCCCAGCGCCTCCAGAAAGAAGGCAATCCGGAACACGGTGAGCACGAACTCCAGCAGCACGCGAATACTCACCACCAGCGCCACGAACATCGCCGGGCCCAGCAGACACAGCCATACCAGCCCGCTGACCCAGGACTGTTGAAACGCCCAGAAGATCACGTACACGGTCGCCAGCCCCGACAAAAGCTGGCCGAGCGTATAGATGGTGGGCACCATCTGGGTGGTGATCACCGTGGTGAACTGGCGATCGAACAGCCCGGATAGCAGGCTGCCCCCATCGTTGCGCATTTCGTGAAGTCGTTTCATAACCTTCCTTGCTAGGGCCTGTCGTCGCGAGATAAGCCATTGCATTGCCCGTGACGACAGGCCCCAAACCTCGTGCCGCGTGCGGTGGCCGCACGCATGCGTATGAGACCGATGCTAGCCCTGTTTGTTGCATCGCAGCAAACTTGACGGCTCGCTGTTCGCCCCGTCCCCGCAATCGATCAGCTAGACTGACCGCGCGGCCAGCTGGCCACCCATTCGTTGAGGAGCTTTCATGCGACGCCTTGCCCGCCCCGTAGTCGCCGTCGGCCTGCTGCTGGCCACATTGCCGTTGGCGCTTGCCGCGGCTGCCCAGCAATGGCCGGCCCCGATTCGCAATATCCAGGACAAGGGCGTGACCATCGTCGAAGCCTTCGACGCCCCCGGCGGCATGACCGGCTATGCCGCCCGTGCCGGCAATCGCCCGCTCACGCTGTATCTCACCCCCGATGGCAACCACGTGATCATCGGTCCGATGCTGGATGCCGAGGGCAACAACCTCAGCCAGGACATCCTCGACGCCACCATCACCCAGCCCGATATCCAGAGCGCCTGGCCGGCCCTCGAAGATGCCAACTGGGTCGCCGACGGCGACGACGACGCCAAGCGCGTGATCTACGTGTTCACCGACCCGAACTGCCCCTATTGCCACAAGTTCTACGAAATCGCCCGGCCCTGGGTAGAAGCCGGCACGGTGCAGTTGCGCCATATCCCGGTGGGCATTCTCAAGCCCAGCAGCACTGGCAAGGCCGCCGCAATTCTGGGCGCGGATGATCCCAGCGCCGCCCTGGCGCGCCACGAAGACAACTACAGCCGCGGCGGTATCGAGCCGTTGGACGACATGCCGGGCGAGCTGCGCCAGCAGGTCGCGGCGAACAACATGCTGATGTCGTCACTGGGCATCCAGGGCACGCCCGGGCTGGTCTATCGCAATAGCGACGGCAAGATCGGGATCAAGCAGGGCGTACCCCAGGGCGCGCTGCGCGAAGACATCCTCGGCCCGAAAAAGTAGCCTGAAAACCCGCGGCTACCCAGCGGGTTTCCGACGCACGAGCGGCACTCTCGCGGCAAACGGTTGTCTGTAGCCTGCAACCAACTGCCAGCATAAAGAACGAGGGTCCCATGCCGCATGTACGCCAACTGCTGCTCCTGTGTCTTTTTGCGGTCGTCGCGCCCGCAATGGCCGCGCCCGCCGCGCAGGACAATGCCGTACGCCGGGCTACGCTCGACAACGGCCTGCAGGTGATCGTGGTGCCCGATCGGCTCGCGCCGACAGTCACCACGATGATGAATTACGACGTCGGCTCGCGCGACGCGCCGGACGGCTTTCCGGGCATGGCCCATGCACAGGAACACATGATGTTTCGCGGCACGGACGATCTGTCGGCCGCACAGATTTCGGCGATCGCCGCGGCCATGGGCGGCCATTTCAATGCCGATACCCAGGATGAAGTCACCCGCTACTACTTCACCGTACCCGCGCAGTATCTCGACGTAGCACTGCACCTGCACGCCGATCGCATGCGCTCGGTGGCCGACGAACAAAGCGCCTGGGAAAAAGAGCGCGGGGCGATCGAACAGGAAGTCGCCCGCGATCTGTCCAGCCCGGACTATGTCGCCTATACCCGCCTGCGCCAACAACTGTTCGCGGGCACGCCCTACGCCCACGACGCACTCGGCACCAAGGCCTCGTTCGACAAGACCACCGGCGCCATGCTCAAGGCCTTTCACGAGCGCTGGTATACGCCGTCCAATGCCACGCTGATCGTCACCGGCGATATCGACGCCAAGCAAACACTGGCCACCGTACGCCGGCTGTTCGGCGATATTCCGTCGCACGACGTACCCGACACGGCGCCCGTGGATTTATCCCCGGTCGACGCCAAGCCCATCCGGATGGCCACCGATGCCGGCTATGGTCTGGCCTATCTGGCATTTCGCACCCCGGGCACGAACCAGCCGCAGGACTATGCCGCCGCGCGCGTGCTCGCCGCGATTCTCAACAATCCGCGCGGCGCGCTGTATAGCCAGCTGGTGCCCACCGGCAAGAGCCTGGGCACCCAGTTCGCCCTGGATGGTCTGCGCGACGCCGGTATTGGCTATGCCGCTGCGGCCTTCCCCAAGGGCGCCGACAGCGATGCGCTGGCCAAGCAGATGCAAAAGATTCTTGCCGATATCGCCAGGAACGGGGTCAGCGCCGAACAGGTCGAAGCCGCCAAACGTGGGCTGGCCACCGAAAACGCGGCCGAGCGCGACTCCATCCCCGGCCTGGCACGGCAATGGTCGCAGGCCGTGGCGATCCAGGGCCTGGCCTCGCCGGATGCCGAACTGGCCGCGATTCGCGGCGTGGATGCCAAGGCGGTCAACCGTATCGCCCGGCAGATGCTTGCCCCCGACCAGAGCGTGCTGACCATACTCACCCCCGAAGGCTCGGGCGCGCCCTCGTCCGGCGGTGGTTTCGGCGGCGGCGAATCCTTCGCGCCCAGCCATGCGGCTGACGTGAAACTGCCCGACTGGGCCGCCAAACCCCTGGCCACGATCGAAACGCCGACGCCCCGCGTCTCGCCGCAACAAAGCACGCTGGCCAACGGCATGCGCCTGATCGTGGTACCGACCGCGGCCACCCATGCCGTGCATGTCTACGGCCGGATTCGTAACGAACCCGACCTGCAGACGCCGGCCGGCAAGGAAGGCGTGGACGCCGTGCTGTCCAGTCTGCTCGATTACGGCACGGACAAACACGATCGCCTGGCCTATGAAGCCGCGCTGGATGATATCGGCGCCCAGGCCAGCGCCGGCACCAATTTCTCGCTGACCGTACTGCCGCAGCATTTCGACCGTGGCCTGGAACTGCTGGCCGAAAACGAACTCACCCCGGCCCTGCCCAAGGATGCGTTCAAGGTCGTCCAGGCCCAGACCGCCGGCGCGGTGGCCGGCCAGATCGCCAGTCCGGATTTCGCTGCCGGCCAGGCCCTCAAGGGCGCGCTCTATCCGAAAAAGGACCCGAGCCTGCGCCATGCCACGCCGCAATCGGTGAACAGCCTTTCGTATGGCGATGTCACCGATTACTACCAAAAGACCTTCCGGCCCGATCTGACCACGCTGGTGGTGGTCGGCGATGTGGACCCGGCCCAGGTTCGCAAGGCCGTCGAACACCGTTTCGGCGCCTGGCAGGCCAAGGGCGACACACCGAATGTGGATTTGCCGCCAGTGCCCGCCAACAAGGCCGCGACCATCCACGTGCCCGACAGCGCGCGTGTGCAGGACACGGTACAGCTGGCCGAAACGCTCGATCTGCATCCCAGCGATACGGCCTATCACGCCCTCGAGCTGGGCAACCAGGTACTTACCGGCGGCTTTTATGCCAGCCGGCTCTATCGCGAACTGCGGGCCGAGCGGGGCCTGGTGTACTACATTCATTCCGGCCTGCACGCCGACCGCACGCGCAGCCAGCTGGCGTTCGAATACGGCAGCCAGCCGGACAAGGTCGCCGAAGCCAATCGGCTGATTGCCGATGCGCTGGCCGATATGGCCAAGGCGCCGGTCTCGGCCACCGAATTGCACCGCGCGCGCGCCGGGCTTATCCGCCAGGTGCCGCTGGGCGAAGCTGGCGCGAATGCCATCGGCATGGGCCTGCTCTCGCGTATCGAACAGGGCGTGCCGCTGGATGAACCCTATCGCGCCGCCCAGGCCTATCAGTCGCTGGATGCGAAAGCCGTGCAGGCCGCCTTCAAACGCTGGATACGCCCCGACGCGCTGGTACACGTCATTCAGGGGCCGGCGCCGAAGTCGTAACAAGCCCGTTTTTTTAAAGCCTCGGCAACCGAAGACGAATCGCGGTTGCCGGCTTGTGCGGCGCAGTTTGGGTATCATCCGTGCTGCCATATGTATACGCCAGCGACCACGCCCGGCAGTACGGCGGTGGTCACGTTAGACTGAGGCCAGTACCGCCAGCCTCGGGACTTACCCGCTCACGACCTTTCGGAGAGTGCATGCGAATCGGACTGTTCGTCCCCTGTTTCATCGATGCCTTCTATCCCGGCGTGGGTGTGGCCACGCTGGAACTGCTGGAACGCTTCGATTGCGATGTCGATTACCCGTTCGACCAGACCTGCTGCGGCCAGCCGATGGTCAACTCGGGCTGCCACGACGAAGCACGGGCCACCGAAGCGCTGTTCGTTAAGAACTTCGCGAAATACGACCTGATCGTCGCGCCCTCCGGTTCCTGCGTGCACCAGATCCGCGACAACCTCACCGCCATCGAGCAAACGCCCGAGGTAAAACACGTGCGCGAAAACACGCTCGAACTGGTGGAATTCCTGCACGACGTGCTCAAGGTGGAGGCCTTTCCCTGGGCGCGTTTCGAGCATCGCGTGGGCTATCACGACTCCTGCAACACGCTGCGCAACCTCGGCCACGGCAAGCCCAGCGAACTGCACGGCGAGTATTTCTCCAAGCCGCGGGCTCTGCTGGAAAAGGTCGCCGGCATCGAGCTGGTCTCCATCGACCGCCCGGACGAATGCTGCGGCTTTGGCGGCACCTTTTCGGTGACCGAGCCGGAAGTCTCTACCCGGATGGGCCAGGACAAGATCGCCGATCACGGCCGTAACGGCGCCGAATACATCGTCTCCGCCGATTCATCCTGTCTGATGCACCAGTCCGGCTGTGCCGCCCGCATCGGCGCGCCGATCCGCTTCAAGCACATCGCCGAAATTCTCAACGGGGCAAGCCAATGAGCGGCAACGAACCCAATCCCGCGGCCACCATGGCACGCGCCACACCCGAACCCCAGCCACGCCCGGCGAAGGCCGCCGACGGCAAGCGCGTGGACCATGCACGCTCGGCCAAGCAGTTTCTGAACGCACCGGAACACGCCAAATCGCACGACACCCGCGTATGGGCCATGCGCACCAAGCGCGACAAGCAGGCCCATACGATCGAGGAGTGGGAAGAGCTGCGCCAGCTGGCAAGCGACATCAAAACGCATACGCTCACCCACCTCGACACCTATCTCGAGCAGTTCGAAGCCAACGCCAAGGCCAACGGCATTCACGTGCACTGGGCGAAAGACGGCGCCGAGCACAACCGCATCATCCACGAGATCTTCACCGATCACGGCGTGAAGAGCGTGATCAAGGCGAAGTCCATGCTCATGGAAGAGTGCGGCTTTCGGCATTACATGGACGGCGTGGGCATCGAGATCGTGGAAACCGATCTGGGCGAGCGCATCCAGCAGCTCGACGGCGAGGACCCCAGCCATATCGTGGTGCCGCCCGTACACAAGATGCGTTCGGACGTGGCGCGCCTGTTCGCCGACAAGCTCGGCTCCGATCCCGAGAACGACGATGCCCACTATCTGGCCGGCGCCCAGCGCGATGCCACCCGCCCGCTGATCCTCGACGCCGATGCCGGCATGACCGGGGCCAACTTCGCCGTAGCCGAAACCGGCGGCTTCGTGGTCTGTACCAACGAAGGCAACGCCGATCTGTCGGCCAACGTGCCCAACCTGCACGTGGCCTCTATCGGCATCGAAAAACTCGTGCCGCGCGTGGAAGACATGGGCGTGTTCATTCGTCTGCTGTCGCGCTCGGCCCTGGGCTCGCCCATTACCCAGTACACCTCGCATTTTCGCGGCCCCAAGCAGGGCGGCGAGATGCATGTTGTGCTGGTCGACAACGGCCGCTCCAAGCGGCTGGGCATGGAGAAGTTCTGGTCGTCGCTCAAGTGCATCCGCTGCGGCGCCTGCATGAACACCTGCCCGGTGTACCGGCGTTCCGGCGGGCTGAGCTACGGCGCGACCTATGCCGGCCCGCTGGGGCTGATCCTCAACCCCACCTTCGACGCCCACCGCTATTCCAATCTGCCGTTTGCCTCCACGCTCAACGGCAGCTGCACGAATGTGTGCCCGGTCAAGATCAATATCCACGAACAGATATTCGGCTGGCGCCAGGTGCTGGCCGAGAACGGCCACCTGCCGTGGACGAAGAAAACCGGGCTCGCCGCGGCCGGCAAGGTACTGGCCAGCCCGAAGGGCTATCGGGCCGCCATCAAGACCACCAACTCCGCGCTAAAGCATTTGCCGCGCTGGGCGATCTACAACCGCATGAACGCCTGGGGTGAGGGCCGCGAAATGCCCAGCCCGCCCGACAACGGCACCTTCCACGACTGGTACAAGCGCCATCGTCTCAACCGGGATGGCGCAAGCCGCAACACCCCGGAGAACTAACGCCATGGCCCACGACACCCAGAGATTGCCTGCCGAAAACGCCATTCTGGAAGCATGGCACGACAACGCCGCCGCCTGGGTGCATTCCATTCATCAGCACGGCATCGCCAGCCGCCGCACCACCGACCGCGCCATCGTGGATACGGTGCTCGCCTGCGAGCCCGAGCGCGTGCTCGATATCGGCTGCGGCGAAGGCTGGCTGCTGCGCGCACTGGCCGCCGAAGACATCGCCTGCACCGGCATCGATGCCGTGCCCGAGCTCATCGAAGCCGCACGCGAGAAGGGCGTCAACCCCAACGTCGAACTCAAGGTCTGTGCCTACGAAGACCTGGCCGACGCCGAGTTCGACGAACCCTTCGATATGGCCGTCTGCAATTTCTCCCTGCTCGGCGAAGACAGCGTGGACGATGCCCTGGACGGCGCGGCCCGTGCGGTGGTGCCCGGCGGGCTGCTGGTCATCCAGACGCTACACCCGCTCACCGCCTGCGGCGACCGGCCCTATATCGACGGCTGGCGCAGTGCCAGCGGTGCCTGCCTGGGCAGCGGCTTCCAGGACGACGCCCCCTGGTATTTTCGAACCCTCGGGCGCTGGCTGGAACTCGTCAACAGCGGCGACTGGCATCTGGCCGCGGTTGAGGAACCGCTCGACGACAACCACTATCTGCCGGCCTCGCTGATACTCATCGCCACCCGACGGCTGGACGACGACCCGGAGCTTTAACCCATGAGCAGCCGCGACGACATCCTCGGCGCCGTTCGCAGCCCCAAACCCGGCCTCGACGCCCCCGCGCCCACGGTGCCCAACTACGACGATAACTACCCGCAGGAACGCGCCGGCCTCGTCGACCTGTTCGCCGAACGCCTCACCACGATGGGCGGCACCTGGCATGCGCTCAGCGACGGCCAGGGCATCGACGACGCGATGCAGCAGGCGCTGGCCGAAAAGCTCGGCAAACCGTTCGCCGACGCCGTGATCGTATCCAACGTGGCTGAAGTCGCCGGCAACCGAACGATCAACGAAAACGACGACCCCGCCAGCGTCCACGACGTGGACATCGCCGTGCTGCGCGCACGCTTCGGCGTGGCCGAAACCGGCAGCGTGTGCTTCACCGAAGACGAACTCACGGTGAACGCGATCGCCTACCTCGCCCAGCATCTAGTCGTTTTGATCGACCCGGCCGAAATCGTCACCAACCTGCACCGCGCCTACCAACGCGACGATTTCGTCAACGCAAACTACACCGTCTTCCATACCGGCCCCTCGGCCACCGCGGATATCGAAGGCGTGCTTGTGCGCGGGGCGCAGGGGGTGCGGTCTTTGACGATTATTCCAGTGTCAGCGAAACCGGCCTGAGCCCGAGCGGCACGGCATCCGAATCGTCACCGCATGATGTACGATTGAGCCATCTGCCGAATGGATGTCGCTCATGCGTACGACGATCAATCTCGATGATGCATTACTCGCCGAGGCGCAACGCCTGACCGGCCTTTCAGAGCGCACCGCACTCGTACGCGAAGCGCTCTCGGCGTTGATCCAACGGGAAAGTGCGCAGCGCCTGGCACGTCTCGGCGGCAGCGAACCGCAATTGAATAACCCGCCACGCCGCCGCTCTGAACCCGCGTGATTCTTGTCGATACTTCAATCTGGATCGATCATTTTCGACATGGCGACGCGGCCCTGGCCTCGCGTCTGAACAGCAACGAAATCTGTAGCCACCCGATGGTGCTCGGCGAACTGGCCTGCGGGCACTTCAAGGCACGCCGCGAAATATTCGCGCTGCTCGATGCACTACCCTCGGCACCAGTCGCCACGCACACCGAAGCGCGCGACTTCATTGAGCGGCACGCGCTGATGGGCCGGGGCATCGGCTTCGTGGACGTACACCTGCTCGCGGCGGCGGCACTCATGGGTAATGGTTGCTTATGGACGAGAGACAAACGCCTCGCGCGAACGGCAGACGAACTGAACCTTACGATAGATCCGGTTGGCGGTTGGTGAGCGCTGCTGCGTACTCAACGCAGCCCTGAGCGCGCTTATCGCCGGGAGTTCGACACGCGCGGCCAACTATTCATATCGAGGCCTCTGCGCGCGCCTCTTGCAACGCCTTCAGCGTGCGCCCGTTTTCATCCTTCCAGCAGACACGGCCATTCGCACTGCCGCCAACCAACACACCGGCCGCCAGCGAAGGCGAATTGAAGCGAAAATCCTGGGTGAATCGAAGCCCCTGGCCGTCACGCACCAGCACACCGCGATCCTGCAACTGCTGGCGCAAATCCCGCATGTGTTCGTGGATCGAGCCAGTTTCGTCGATACGTGCGGTCGAACCTTCCATTACGACGAACCCATCGGCCACTTCGCGGCCACGCGCCTGGGCGCCGCGTTCCTTCAAGTACAGCGCCACCGGCTCAGGCTGACTGGGCGTTGGTTCCGCCCGTGCCTGGCCAGCCGCGGACTCGAACGCATCAATACCCAACACGGGGAAGATCACCAGCATTTCGTCCAGAAACCATTCCGCATCGGCCCGATCGGCTTCGGACAGCGGCGGCACACCCGGCGTCGTGCCATTTTCCACCGCCCATTGATTGGCGCGCTTGGCCAGCTCAATCAGGCGGGATTCCAGATAACGCACATGCGCCTTGTTCAAACCCTCGTTGGTGCTGGTGAATGCCACCGCGCGGGTCCAGAACTCCTTGCCGGCCACATGCTGCTTGAGCCGCTCGCCCAGCACATCGGCCTCGCCCACATACAAACGTGGCGTGCCGTCCTCTGCTGGACCGGTGAGTACATAAACACCCGGCCGTCGCAGCTCATCACGCGCAAGCGCATGACCGATCTCCGAGCGGCTCACCACGACGGCCCAGCCGGTCCAGTTGGATTTTTCCACCACGCGCAGGCCGTCCGGCGTGCCGTCGGCCAGAAAGATACGGATTGAGGTTGGTCGCGACTGTGTCATGGCGTCCTGGTATCGATGCACGAGGCGATGCCCAGCCTAGCGCGAACCCCTATCAACGCGCGCGCGAATCGCTGACCGCGGACAGGATATCGGACGTAGAGGCTTTCGTTTTCACACCGGGCACGTCGAACGGCGACATCTTTTCGACGGGCTCAGCGAGCAGAGACACGAAGCCATCGCGCAGACGAACCATTTCGTGTTTCACCAGCCTCCAACACCCGCTCATCTTTCGCCATGTCGAATTCATGAACAGCCTTTCCACTCTCCACGCTTTGTTCAAGCCAGCGAACAGCGCATCATCCGCCAGCGCTTTGAGACCGCTCAAATAGTCGACACATCGATCGTCAGAGCGGCTTCATTCGCAGATCGCACGAAATAATCCTGACCTCAGACGTTTGGCGCCTCGCGCTCGATGCGTCAGATTACTAGACTAGCCGACCATTCTTTAGCGACCAACCGCGTAGCAGACGCGCGGTCGGTTATTTGCGTCCCAATACGAGGGCACCGCGGTTGAATATTCAGGCGCACGATCAACTCAAGAGCGCGATCTGGGAGATCGCGAACCGTCTACGCGGCCCGTACCGGCCGCCGCAGTACCGGCTGGTCATGTTGCCGATGGTGGTGCTGCGACGGCTCGACTGCGTTGTAGAAGAGCGCAAAGCGCACGTACTGGCCGCCCACGAACGACTCAAGGGCCAGAATCACGATCACGATACGCTGGTTAAACTGCTCGGGCGCGCGGCGGACCCCAAGCGCAAACAAGCGCTTTACAACATCAGCCCGTATACCTTCGAAAAGCTCCTCGGCGATCCGGACAATATCGCGTCGAACCTGGTCGCCTATATCAACGGCTTCTCCCCGATCGCGCGCGACATTTTCGAACGGTTCGGTTTTACCGAGCAGATCGAAAAGCTCGACAACAGCAATCGCCTGTTCACCATCGTGAAAGAGATGGCGGCCCTCGACCTGCACCCAGAGCGCATCGACAGCCTGCAAATGGGCTATCTGTTCGAGCACTTGGTGATGCGCTTCAACGAGCAGGCCAACGAAGAAGCCGGCGACCATTTTACGCCGCGCGAAGTTATCCGCCTCATGGCGAATCTCGTGTATACCGGCGAGCAGGACGTCTACACGCCGGGCATCTATCGCACCATCTACGATCCTGCCTGCGGTACGGGCGGCATGCTCTCGGAATCCGAGAAATTCATCTACGCCCAGAACGAGGACGCGAACCTCGCGCTCTTCGGCCAGGAGTACAACCCGGAATCCTGGGCGATCTGCTGTGCCGACATGCTCATCAAGGATGAGGAAACAAGCAATATCGTCCTCGGCGATACGCTCGGCGACGGCAAGACCAAAGACGGCTTTGAAGGCGAACAATTCCACTACATGCTCGCCAACCCGCCGTTCGGCGTGGAATGGAAAGACCAGAAAAGCGGCGTCGAACGCGAGCACAAGACGCATGGCTTCAACGGCCGCTTTGGTGCGGGCCTGCCGCCGATTAACGACGGCTCGCTGCTGTTTCTTCAGCACATGATTTCGAAGATGCACGCGGCGCCCAAGGACGGCGGCGAAGGCTCGCGCATCGCGGTCGTATTCAACGGCTCGCCGTTGTTCTCCGGCGATGCCGGCTCGGGTCCGTCCAACATCCGCCGCTGGATCATCGAAAACGACTGGCTGGATGCGATCGTCGCACTGCCCGATCAGCTGTTCTACAACACCGGCATCTATACCTATATTTGGCTGGTCTCGAACCGCAAGCCGGAAGAACGCCGTGGCGAGGTACAGCTCATCGACGGCACGCGTTTTTTCCAGCGCATGAAGAAAAGCCTGAACAACAAGCGCCACGAAATCGGCGACGACCAGATCGACGACCTTACGCGCATCTATGGGCGCTATCAGGACGGCGAAACGGCCGACGTCATAATCGGCGGCGAAACCGAAAACCGCGTCGTCTCGCGGATATTCAAGAACCACGAATTCGGCTTTCTGAAGGTCACCGTCGAACGGCCTTTGCGAATGAACTTCGAGGCCACACCCGAGCGCATCGCCCGGCTCGACGAACAGACCGCCTTCGCCAACCTGGCGCAATCCAAGAAACGCAAGGATAAAGCCGCCGCAGCCCAGGAGATCGCCGCCGGTGAAGCGTTGCAGGCCGATATTCGCGCCCTCCTTACTGGCCTCGAAGCAGACGGTCGATATATGGATCGCGCGGTATTCGAGCACGACTTGAAACAGGCAGCGCAAAAAGCCGACGTGAAACTAGCCGCCCCGATCAAGAAAGCGATCTTCAGCGCGCTCGGCGAACGCGATCCGGACGCCGAAATCTGCCACGACGGCAAGGGGCGTCCGGAGCCGGATAGCGAACTCCGGGATACCGAAAACATTCCGCTGCCGCGTGACACGACGCTACCGCTGCCGATGGGCTTCGGGCCGGACAAGCCGAATGACGAACTAGTCGAGGCCTTTAAGGGCGATATCGACGCCTACATGGCGCGCGAAGTCTTGCCGCACGTACCGGACGCCTGGGTGGATTACGGAAAAACGAAAGTTGGTTACGAGATTCCGATCAACCGGCATTTCTATGTGTACAAGCCGCCGCGGCCGCTCGATGAAATCGAAGCCGACATCACGAAACTGGAAGACGAGATCTCGAGTCTGCTCGATGGCTTGGTGACATGAACGACGAAGCGCCACCTTCTGACATCCCAACCCAAAGACGGCTTCGCTTTGACATGCGGGCCAACCCTGTCAAGTCACAGCTAGACCTGCCACCCGAAACCGAAGTGTCCTTCGTCTCGATGGATGCGGTCGGCATACTGGGCGGCTTGCGCCTTGACGAAATTAGACCGCTTGCGGATGTTTACGACGGATATACCTATTTTGCCGATGGTGATGTCTGCGTAGCGAAGATCACTCCATGTTTCGAGAATGGCAAAGGCGCACTTGCAAACGGCCTGACCAACGGCATCGCTTTCGGTACAACGGAACTGCACGTATTACGGCCTGGCCCGGCGCTCGACGCCAAGTTTCTGTTTTACCTCACCATGTCGCACGAGTTCCGCTCGCGCGGCGAATCCGAAATGCTCGGCGCCGGCGGACAAAAGCGCGTGCCTGAAGCATTTTTGAAGAACTGGTCGCCCGTTCTTCCGCCTGTCCAAGACCAGCGGCGGATCACGCAGTTCCTCGACGAAAAAACGTCTCGCATCGACGCGCTGATCGAAAAGAAGCGCGTGCTTCTTGATCGGCTGGCCGAAAGACGCCAAGCGCTGATTACGCAGTCTGTTACTAAAGGGCTAGACCCCGACGCTTCCTTCAAGCCATCTGGCATTGATTGGTTAGGTTCGATACCAGCGCATTGGAGATTAAAAGGCCTAACAAAATGTACGACGAGAGTCGATTACAGAGGAGCTACGCCGCCCAAATCTTCGTCAGGAAAGTTCCTCGTAACGGCCAAAAACATTAAGAATGGCGAAATAGACTACGATATTTCCCAGGAGTTCATTTCAGATGAAGACTACGAACACGCGATGCGGCGAGGAAAGCCCAAACTAACCGAAGTCTTGTTAACAACCGAAGCTCCTTTGGGCGAAGTAGCGTGCGTCGATCACGAAGACATCGCGCTCGCTCAACGCGTAATTAAGTTCGCTACATCTTCAGGTGAGCTTTCTAATAGCTATTTAGCCTACTGGATGCTTTCTTGCCCATTTCAGCGAGATCTACTTAGTCGCGCCACTGGTTCAACAGCCGTGGGTATTAAAGCAGGCAAGATCGTAGACCTAAAGTGTCTATTGCCGCCGATTGGCGAGCAGCTGGAGATAACCAAATATCTAGATAGCAAATTGCAAACCCATCAAACGGTTACCGAAACGATAGGTAAATCTATTAAGAACCTGCAGGAGTATCGAACCGCGCTCGTGACGACCGCGGTAACAGGAAACTCCGAATCATTCGATGCATCTAATTTACTTTGACGAAAACAAATACAGCGAAGCCAATCCGTTTTTCACGATTGGCGGCGTGCTGGTGCCCGAAGCGAAGGTGCTGGAACTCGATGAGACGCTGACCAAGATTCAGTCGAATTTCTTTGGCAGCAGCCATCCGACAACCCAGAACGAGTTCCATGGCAAGGAGATGTTCCACGGCAAAGGCCCGTTCAAGGGCCGCAAGCTGGCGGAACGCGTGCAGCTATTCGATTATCTGGCCACATTCCTCGTGGATAACGCGATCCCGATCCAGTTGATCCATATCGACGTAAATCGTCATCGCAGCAAATACACCTATCCGGAGCCAGAATATCGGCTCGGGCTGATGCTGTTTCTGGAACGCGCCTGCGACTATCTGGATTCGGTTGACGATCTGGGTATTGCTTTCGGCGACTACGAGCAGGACGAAGTCGCTCGCTCAGTGGTCGACTTCTCCGAGTACAAAACCTCGGGCAAGACGCCGATGCACTACGGCCGCCCGCTGGGGCGACTCGTGGATACGGTGTACTTCACACAATCGCACCATAGCCGGTTTCTGCAACTGGCCGATGTGGTGGTGTATATGGCGGGGCGTTATCTACAACAGGCCGAGGCGCCCGAAAAATGGCACGATGCCAGGGTCTGGGAGATATGGGAAAAGATAAAGGCCAGTGCGGATATGCATATCCAGCACTGGCCTTGATGCTCGGAACGACTAGACCGCGTGGGTTAGGCCGCTTTTGGGAACGGCCCTCTAGTCGCTAACAAAAATATAAGGTGCAGACGCGCCAGAATCAAGCCGATCGATAGGGGACGGCGATGCCGGCACATACCGAACATGATTTCGAAACCGCGATCGAGGCCGGATTGATCGGCCGCGGTGGCTATGAAAAGCGCGACCCGAGCGCCTACGACGAAACGATGGCGCTGTTCCCCACCGATGCCATCGGGTTTATTCAGACTTCGCAACCCAAACGTTGGGCACAGCTCGAAGCACTGCTCGCCGACAAGACAGAGGCGACGGTCCTGGACAGCCTGACCAAGGAACTCGCGCTCAAAGGCACGCTGCATGTTCTGCGACATGGCTTCAAGTGCTACGGCAAGCTGCTGCGCGTGGCGTATTTCCAGCCGAACTCGGGCATGAATCCGGAGGCGGCCGCGCGCTATCAGCAGAACCGGTTGACGATTACGCGCCAGGTCGCTTTTGCTTCCGTGCTAAAACGGCCGGACGGTAAGCCTCGTCGCTGCATTATCGACGTTGTGCTAGCCGTGAACGGCCTGCCGGTCGTCACCGCCGAGCTGAAGAACCCGCAAACCGGGCAACATGCGGCTGACGCGATAAAGCAATACGAACGGGATCGCGACCCGCGCGATCTATTGTTTAGTTTCAAGCAGCGCGCACTCGTGCATTTTGCCGTGGACCCGGACGAAGTGTGGATGACGACCCGGTTGAAAGGCGACGACACATTCTTTCTGCCGTTCAATCGCGGCATGAACCACGGCGCCGGAAATCCGCCAGTCGCGGACAACTGGAAAACGCATTACCTATGGGATGAGGTGCTCCAGGCAGATAGCCTGATGGATATCCTCCAGCGCTTCATTCATCTGGAGGTAACCGAGCGCAAGACACCGGCAGGCCGGGGCATACGCACGGCACGCAAGGAAACGATGATCTTTCCGCGTTACCACCAGCTTGATGCGGTACGCCAACTCGTCGGCCACGCCCAGGCCAATGGCTCGGGCCACAACTATCTGGTGCAGCATTCAGCCGGCTCGGGTAAGTCAAACTCTATAGCCTGGCTCGCCCATCGGTTGGCCAGCCTGCATGACGTGACCGATGCCAAGGTGTTTCATTCGGTGGTTGTGGTCACCGATCGTCGCGTACTCGACACCCAGCTCCAGGACACGATCTATCAGTTCGAGCACAAGACGGGCGTGGTCGAAAAGATCGACGAAGACACGCAGCAACTTGCACGGGCATTGTCACAAGGCACGCCGATCGTCATTACCACGATTCAGAAATTCCCCTTCATCGCCCAGGCGCTCGAAAAACTGGACGAGAAAGGCGAAGGCCTTCGGATCGATACGGCGAACAAACGCTTTGCCGTGATCGTGGATGAAGCACACTCCTCCCAAAGCGGGGAAACGGCTGGCGCGCTGCGCGGCATGCTTAATAAGGACGGCATCGAATCGACCATCGCGGCGCAACTATCCGACGCGGAAGATGACGAGCTATCGGATGACGCGAAAGCCAATCTGCTGCGCGATGCGGCGCGTCGCCAGCGGCAGCCCAACCTTAGCTTCTTTGCCTTCACGGCGACGCCCAAGTTCAAGACCAAGGCACTGTTCGACGAGCCCGGGCCAAACGGCACGTCGCCCTTCCATGAATACTCGATGCGCCAGGCAATCGAAGAGCGCTTCATCATGGACGTGCTGGCGAACTACACGACCTATAAACGTTTCTATGGCCTCGTAAAACAGGCCGAGGCAGACCCGGAAGTCCCGCGCAAGAAAGCAGCAAAAGCGCTTTCGCGCTACATGGAATTGCACCCGGTGAATATCGACCAGGTGGTGTCGGTCATCGTTGAGCATTTCCGGCTGAACGTAATGCACGAAATCGGCGGCCGGGCCCGCGCGATGGTCGTAACGGGATCGCGCCTCGCGGCCGTGAAATACAAGAAGGCGTTCGATAAATATGTGAAAGACCACGGCTACATAGGGATCCGCTCGCTAGTTGCTTTCTCCGGCACCGTCGATGATCCGGATTCGGACGCTTCGTATATCGAAGTGGCGATGAATGATGGGCTGCCGGAACGCGAACTGCCCGAAGCGTTCGAGCGCGACGATTACCGGGTGCTGCTTGTCGCCGATAAATATCAGACCGGCTTTGACCAGCCCCTGCTGCAAACCATGTATGTGATCAAACGGCTGGCCGGGGTTCAAGCCGTACAAACGCTCTCGCGTCTCAACCGCATGGCACCGGGCAAGGCGCGCACGTTCGTGCTCGATTTCGTCAACGACGAGGCGGACATCTACCAAGCATTCAAGCCCTATTACGAAACTACACCGGTTGAAGAGAATGCCGACCCGCAGCGGCTCAATGAACTGCACCACGAGCTACTGCAATGGGCCGTATTCTCTCCCGACGACGTCGGGGCCTTCGCCGCGATCTGGTACTTACGCAAACGCGAACATAGCGGGCGCGAACACCAGCAGATGTCGAGCATTCTCGATCGTGTAGTGGCGCGCTTCAGCGACCTAAGCGACGAAGAACAGTCCCGCTTTCGCGGTCAGCTGACCGCGTTTCGTAACCTCTACTCTTTCCTGTCGCAGATCATTCCCTACCAGGATAGTGAGCTGGAAAAGCTCTATACGTTCGTCCGAAACCTGCTTACAAAACTACCGCTGCCCGACGACGGCCGGTCATTTACGCTCGAAGACGATGTGGCCTTGCGTTACTACCGCATCCAACAGCTGACCGATGGCTCGATCGAGCTTGGCGAGGGCGAGCCCTACCCGCTCAAAGGTCCATCCGAAGTCGGCACCGCTGGCATCAAGGATCAAGAAGTACGGTTGTCGACCCTCGTCGAAAAGCTAAACGAGCGGTTCGGCACCAACTTTACCGAGGCGGATCAGTATTTCTTCGACCAGATACGTGTCTCTGCCGAGCAGGACGAAAAGATCAGCGAGGCGGCAAAGGCCAATACATGGCCTAACTTCAAGTCCTACCTTGAACGCGTCATGGATGAACTGTTCATCGAACGCATGGAAGGAAACGAAGAAATCTTTTCGCGTGTGATGGGCGATCAATCGTTTCGCTCGGCGGCGCACGAGCATTTGGCTGCTGAGATTTTCAAGAATGTTCGAGGTGAGCGCCAGTAGTTTCTGCCTGCGGGCGCGCAGCACAGAAGCTCGCCTGTAAATAACTGAGTCTCAAGCTGAATTTAGCGTTTCCTCACCGCTATACGCGACGCCCGGCCGTGCACCTTATCCTTTACGTCGCCGCGCGTTAATAAAGCAAACGGGCCTTTCGTTTATTTAGCGAAATGCTAAGTAAACAGGTTTAACCAAGACCAAGCCGCTATTGTGATAGGCATGATTTCGCTGCAACCGCGAGCGTATGGCTTCAATCACGATTCGCGACCTGGACGACGACCTTGAACAGGCGCTGCGGCTGGCGGCGGCCGAACACGGTCATTCAATGGAGGAAGAAGTCCGTGTGATCCTGCGTCGCTCGCTTGCGAGTGCGAAGAAAGGCGGTCTGGGCAGCCGGGTTCGGGCACGCTTCAGCGACCTGGGTGGGGCCGACCTCGACCTGACCTCACGCGATGAAATACCGCGCGCCGCCGACTTCGACTAATAATAGTTCTCGACACTAACGTGTTACCGCCAGCGCGGCTGCGGGCCACCCCTGCTCGATGCGACGCTCGCCCCCCGCAATACGAAGGACTTTCGTTCGCTCGGCGTTGCGCTAATCAACCCGTGGGAAGACGGCTGATTCAGCCGACCAAGCTTTAAAGCCTCCTACTCGTCACCAAGTCCGTTCGTATTGGCCAGCCCATAGCGAAGCGACATGCCGCACGAACAACCCCAAACCCAATCGACCAATATCCACCAACTGCGCGTGGGCGATTTCGTCGTCACGACGATTCAGGATGCCTATCTGCAAGGCGGTTTCGGGCTGATCTCGAATCTGGACGCGGCGACCGTGCAGGATTTGCATGCGGCGAGCCGGCGGCCGACGCCGCCAAAGATTACGCTGAACTGTTATATGGTGGATACGGGCGACGAGCGGATTCTGATCGATACCGGGCTGGGTGGTCTGGTGGGCGATGAAGGCGCGCGGCTGGGCGCGGGGCTCGACGAAATGGGGCTGACGTGTGCGGATATCGACCGCGTGATTCTGACCCACGCGCATCCCGACCACCTCGGCGGGCTGATCGATAGCGACGACAATCCGGCCTTTCCGCAGGCCGAGGTGCTCGTGCCGGCCGGCGAGCTGGATTTCTGGCGCGGCGCGGTGCCGGACGATGCCAGCGAGATGTTGCGTAATCAGTTCGCCAATGCACAGCGCGTGTTCGATGCCTGCGCGGCGAGTCTGCGCGCGATCGACACCGACGCGATCCGGCCCGGCATTACGCGTTATCCGCTGCCCGGCCATACGCCGGACCACAGCGGTTATCGCATCGAATCCGACGGCGAAAGCCTGTTGATCGCGGCCGATATCGTGCATCTGCCGCAGATTCAGTTTCCGCGTCCGGATGCGCATATCATGTTCGATACCGACCCGGAACAGGCGGTGCGCTCGCGCCAGGCGCTATTCGCCGAAGTCGCGGTGAGCGGCGAGTTGATCGCCGGCCACCATATCGACTTCCCCGGCATCGGCCATGTGGTGGCCGACGGTGCGGGCTATCGCTTTCTGCCCCACGTTTGGTCGCCGTTCGTCTGAATAGAGCGGGCGATCGCCTGCGCGGCTAGTCGGTATCCCGAAACCGCGTCATCTGGTCAAGCGTGGCTTGGATGGCGGCCGGCGATGGTCCCTCTTCGCGCGGGCGATAGTCGCGGTCGAGCGCTTCCGGGCTGCCGATGGCGGGGAAGTCGATAAAGCCGTTCTCCGTCATCGCAGCATGGCCGCGGTACTGGGCCATGATCATCGGCAGGCGTTCGGCCGGCTGGAACAGATCGTGGCCGACGCTGGTGGCCTCGTAGGCGTTGTTCACGCCCAGCGCGTGCTCGAGCAGCGTAGGCGCCACGTCGAAGCTGCTGGTGAGGTATTCGGTTTGTTTGCCGGCCTCAGTGCGGCCCGGCCAGTGCACGATCATGGGCACCTGGGTCTGGTAGCGGCTGTAGTCGCCGTTGTGGCCCCAGTAGTTCAGGCCGAGGTCGTTGAACTCCTGACCGTGATCGCCCGTGACGACGACGATGGTGTTGTCCATCAGACCCTGGGCTTCGAGCGTGTCGAGCGTTTGGCCGACGAGCCCGTCCACGAAATGCACGGAGTTGCGATAGAGGTTGTGCAGGCCAGTGGGGTCGGTGTCTTCATCCAGCGTGAGGTAGTTCACGCTGTCCCATGACGGCTGGAACGGGCGCGGGTCGCCGTCCGGCAGATCGTAGGCGTGCGGCGAATCGTAGAAGACCATGCCGAAGAAGGGCTTGTCGGCGTCGGGATCGCGTTTTTGCAGGTAGTCGATGAAGTCGCGGTTAGCGTCGATATCGCGCGCCGGCGAGTCGTTGCCTTCGGATTCCATACGCAGCTCTTTCATGCGGGAAAAGATGGTGCGATGAAACTCGGGCGAGGACAGCGGCGCGCTGCGATAGATGCCGAAGTCGTAACCCAGATCGAGCAACCGGCTGACCAACACGGGCCGCGTGTTCGTCTGCAGCATGCTGTGCCAGTAGGTGCCGGGAATGCCATAGAACAACGAGAACATGCCGATACGCGTGGCGTTGCCGCCGCTGTAGTGGTTCATGAAGCGCTGGTTGTTCTGTGCGAAACGCGCCATATGCGGGGAAACATCTTCATTCATGGCGTCGAAACGCCAGGAGTCGATCACGATGAAGACGATGTTCTTCGCATCCGCCGGCGTCTGGGTTTGCAGCGGCACGCGCGGGTAGTCGATCGAGCCATCGAGAGCGGTATCGCCGCCCCAGCTGGCCTCGGCCACATCGAAGCCGCGTTCTTCGAGGAAATCCTTGGCGGTGAGCGGTTCGTAGCCCGGCAACAGCCGGGTCTGGCGGGTGACGCTGCCGTCGCCCATGGCATCGGCATACGCATGAAACAGGTTGGTAGCCAGAAGCAGCGCGACACAGGCGCCGGCCATGCCATAGCCGAAGCGCCGCTGGCGTGTCGCCGCGACCAGCCGCCATACCGCCCAGCCCACGGCCCATAGCGCAAGCGCCACTCCGAGCCCGATCAAGGCGACCTGGATTTTCATCGCCAGCGAGAATTCGAAGGTTTCTTCCGACGCGCCCGAGAAGAAAAGCGAAACCAGTGCGCCGTTCAAATGAAAACGGTACTGCTGGAACACCAGCGTATCGACCAGCAGCAGGCACGTCAGCACCACGCCGATCGCCCATGCGAGCGGCGCAATGATGTGTCGGTACGGCACGATCAGAGCGAGCAGCATGATGGGTAACAACCCGATCAGCGCGACCGACAGAAAATGCGCAAAGAACATCGCGATGCCGAAGCTGCGCGCCACCAGGCCGGGCGACAGATCGCCCACATCGAGATAGCGCAGGGCGACCAGCGACAGCACGAGGGTATAGGCAATCACAAGCCAGCCGAGCCAGCGCAGTAGCGCGCCGCGGCCGACCCCGGACGAAATGGGGTTGAGCATCAAAAATCTTTGGGGTGGAGTGGGCAGAACGGGCCATATCAGACAGATTGCGCGGCGAAGGTTCCACGCTGCGGCCCATCGATATCGAGCCCGGTAACGACACCGTCATACGTCGGCTTATATAGTAGGCACGTCTGCAAACCGGGGAAGCTCGCATGGACCCGTCCAAGAACAGCCCGTTGTCACGTCTTTTCGGCCATTCGCCGTTCAAGGCGCTGCGCGAACACATTCGCGAAGTCGACAAGAGTGCGGATCTGCTGCGCGAGTATTTCGATGCGACCGCGGCCGGCGACTGGACCCAGGCCGAAGCGCTACACGAGCGCATTTCTGCCTGCGAACACGAGGCCGACGATCTCAAGGACAAGATTCGGCTGAACCTGCCGACGTCGCTGTTCCTACCGATCTCGCGCTCGGACCTGCTCGTGTTGATCGAAGCGCAGGACAAGATCATCAACAAGGTCAAGGACATATCCGGCCTGATGACGGGACGGCGCATGGAATTCCCGCCCTCGGTGCAACGCCCGATCAGCGATTACATGCAGACGTCGATCGAGGCCGTACACCAGGCGCGCAAGGTGCTCGAGGAACTCGACGAACTGCTGGATTCCGGCTTCGGCCGCGACGTGAGCGAGATGATCGAAGATATGGTCACCGAACTGGGCCGGCTGGAGAAACGCGCGGATAACGAACAGATCGCCATTCGCCACCGCCTACTCGAACTGGAAAGCGAACTGCCGCCGCTGGAAGTGATGTTCATCTATCGCGTGATCGACTGGATCGGCACGCTTTCGGATCGCGCCGAACGCGTGGGCTCGCGTCTGCAGATTTTAATGGCACGCTAGCGCGCCCAACCCTTCCTTCTCTCCTGCGCCGCAGACAAGGACGTCCATGTCGCTCATTACTCAGCATGCGGAATTGCTGCTCATTCTCGCCTGTGTGTTCGGTTTCTTCATGGCCTGGGGTATCGGCGCCAACGATGTCGCCAACGCGATGGGCACCTCGGTGGGCTCGGGCGCCGTCACGGTCGGCCAGGCCGTGGTCATCGCCGGCATATTCGAGTTTCTGGGCGCATGGCTGGCCGGCGGCGAAGTCACGGAGACCATCAGCGGCGGGCTGATCAACCCCGAAATATTTGCCGACAATCCGGACCTACTGGTTATCGGCATGCTCGCGGCGCTGCTGGGGGCGGGCACGTTTTTGCTGGTCACTTCCATGCGCGGGCTGCCGGTCTCCACGGGGCAGTCGATCGTCGGGGGCATTCTCGGGTTTGCGCTGATCGCTTTCGGCGCCGAACCGGTCAAATGGGCGGAAATCGGCAAGATCGCGGCCAGCTGGGTGGTATCGCCGCTGTTGGCCGGTGTGCTGGCGTTTCTGTTGTTCGAGTCGATTCGCCGGCTGGTATTCAACCATGCCGACCCGGCGGTGGGCGCGCGCCGTTATCTGCCGGCCTATGTATTTCTGGCTGCCTTCGTGATCTGTCTGGTCACTTTGGTCAAAGGCCTATCGCATATCGGTATCGATTTGAGTACGACGATGGCGGTCGCCGGCGCGGTCGCACTCGGCCTCGTAGCAGCCGCGATCAGCGCGGTACTGTTACGGCGTATCGATCTGTCGCCGGAAGCGCGTGCGACGGATCGTTATCGCAACGTGGAGCGCGTGTTTGCAGTCGCCCAGGTTTTCACCGCAGCCACGATGGCGTTCGCGCACGGCTCCAATGATGTGGCCAACGCGGTCGGGCCGGTCGCGGCAATTCTCAACGTGATCAACAATCCCGACAACGTCGGTCAGAGCTCCGAGCTGGCCGGATGGGTTCTGGTGCTGGGCGGTATTGGCATCGTGGTGGGCCTCGCCACCTATGGCCATCGCGTGATGCGCACGATCGGCGCGCGCATCACCGAGCTCACCCCGACGCGCGGCTTCTCGGCCGAACTGGCCGCGGCCTCGACGGTCGTACTGGCCACGTTCTTCGGCCTGCCCGTATCCACCACTCAGACGCTGGTCGGCGGCGTGCTTGGCGTGGGGCTCGCGCGCGGGCTGCGCGCGCTGGATCTATCGGTGCTCGGCGGCGTGTTTCTGGGCTGGCTGCTCACCCTGCCCGGTGCCGCGCTGTTTACAGCGGCATTCTACTTCCTGCTGAGCACCATACTGATCTAGAAACGCGTCCTGTCGCCTCGCGTTCTGGCGCCTAGTGCGCCAGCGGGCTGGCCAGAAAACGGCTCACGCGGTCGAACAGCTGTGGCGCACGCCGTTCGAGCAGCACGAAATGGGTACCGCGGCCGATCTCGTCGTACTGCTTGTAGGCGCTGCCCAGCCGGTCGTAAAGCCCGAGCCCATCCTCGCGAATGGCGGTGGCGTCTTCGGTGGCGCGGATCACCAGCGTGGGCACATCGATATCGCCGGCTTCATAGCGGGCGCGACCGTTGAAGGCTTCCCAGAGATCCACGATCACGCCGTTAGGGGCGCGCACGAAATCGGCCGGTTCATCGCGCAGCATGGCGTCGTACCAGCGCTCCACCATCGCCGGATCGCGCCAGCTGTCGGGATCGGCCGCGGTGATTTCCGCGCCCCAACGCTCGCGCGCCTGCGCGGCGGTTTCGGTGCGATAGGCGCCCAGCGGGCGTAAACGGTGCGGGTTGTCACGATCTTCGAGTGCCGCGATACGATCACGCCGTTCGCAGCTATACACCGGCGCGAACAGCACCAGCCGATTGATCGTGCCGGGCTGGCTGGCGGCATACATGCTCGTGGTCATCGTGCCCCAGGACCAACCCACCAGATCGATTTTTTCGACGCCGGTGCGCTCTCGAATGAAAGCAATCGTATCGGCAATATCCGCGACCGCACTTTCGGCACGCGCAAACGGCGGATTGTCCTGCGCAGGTTCGTCCAGCACCGGGCTGCGCGTGGAGGCGCCGTAGCCGCGCACATCCAGCGCATAAGCCGCATAACCGTCACCGACCGCATGGTCGAGCCAGCTGCTGGTCGGCACATCGAACATCACGCCGGGGTAAGTCGCGCCATGTACGAACAGCACAGCTTTTGCCGGGGTATCAGCTGCGGGGTTATCCGCCGTCTTTTCGCGGACGTGAATACGCTCGTTCGGCGCTTCGGAACTGGTAATGAACAGATCTTCGCAGCGTGGCATCAACCGGGCCCCGGCTTTTTGTTGTCGAAATCGATATCGTCGGCGCGCTCGGCGATGTTGTCAGCCACGAACGCACCGCGCTCGCCCATCGGTTTGCCGCCGGAGGTGGTGGTGTCGTGCGCGGTCTGAAACTCGAGCTGAGCGTTGAGTTCGCCGCCTACGAGCATGATGAGCACGGTGATATAGAGCCAGGTCAGCACCACGACCACGGCACCCAGCGAACCATAGGTCGCCGAATAATTATCGGAAAAGGCCACGTAGACAGAGAACGCGAGCGAGCCGATGATCCAGAACACGGTCACGATCGCGGCACCCACTATCACCCAGCGCCATTTCGGCGCGCGCCGGCTTGGCGCATAGCGATACAGCCCGGCGATACCCAACATCAGGAACAGCGCCGCGCCGCCCAGGCCGATGCCCCGGCCAACGGCAACCATCCAGTCGGCAAAACCCAGCGCGGCAAACAGCAACGGCACGCCGGCCGCCAAAATGGCCACCATACTAAGCCCGAACACGATCGCCAGGGTCAGCGCCAGCGACACCGCGATCTTGACGAAGAAGTTGCGGGTTTCGCGCTCGGCATACACTACGTTGAGGGCAATCATCAGCGCGGTCGTGCCTTTGCGCGCGCTCCACAGCGCCAAGGCCAGTGTGAACAGCGCGGCCAGACCGAGCGAGGCCTGCGGCTTGGCGGCAACCTGGCTCATCTGGCCGGTGATGGTGGTGATGACATCCGGCGGAACGACGCCGCGCAGCTGTTGCACCTGATCGACCACGCCAGCCGGGTCGAGAAACAACCCGTAGATCGCGACGAACGCCGCAATACCGGGAAAAATCGCCAGCAGCCCGTAGAACGACACGCCGGCTGCGATGATCGAAAGATTGTTGTCGTTGAACGCGTGATAGACGCGCAGCGCGACGTCGCGCCAGCCCTTGAACGGGATATTGACCGGCGTTGCCGCCCGCCGCCCGCGTCCACCCGCTGACGGCTGTTCGTTCGGCGAAAGCTGCTTTGCGTTATGACGGTGCACCATTGTCTCCCTGACCTCGGGCGCTGCCCGACTCGAAAACGCGACCCGGGCCGGGCGCTGTCTGCATGACAGCGCCGACGCACGCGGCGTAGCATCGCGCCATGCCTCGCCCCAGCCGTCACTTTAACCCAACGCTGTCGTGGTCACGATGCGCGAACACGTGACCATCAAACAGTATCTGCTGGTGGCAGCGGCCGCGCTGTTGTTCGCGCTCGGCGTACTGGGGGTATTCCTGCCGCTGTTGCCCACCACGCCGTTCATGCTGGCAGCGGTAGCCCTGGCCTCGCGCGGCTCACCGCGCTTTGCCGCATGGATACGCGCCAATCGCTATGCCGGTCCGGCGATCAACAACTGGGAGCGCGAGCGCGCGCTATCACGACACGCCAAGATCACCGCCGTGGCGATGATCGCAACCAGCATCGCCATCGTCTGGTGGCATATCGATTATCGCCCGTTGGCGATCGGCGTGACCGTTGGGCTGGCCTGTGTCGCCACTTTTCTGGTCACCCGGCCGACACCGCAGCACGCGCCCGACTCTAGTCGAAAAGCAGGCTCTTGAGCATCGTCTGAATCTGCTCGCGATAGCGTTCATGCTCACCGCTGACCGTGGCGGTGACCTGGTATTGGCGCCGCTCGCCGAGCCGGTAGAGCCAATGGCTAACGGTATCGCCCATTTCGATCTGCGTGGTGTATTGCAGCGCGGTGTAGTCGCCCATCTTCACCGAATTCGCACTCGGCGCGCCGTCGGCACGCACGGCTTCGGCATATTCGGCCAACGTGTCGATACCCGGCTTGCGATCGCGGGTGACGGTCAGCACGAACCCGTCGCTGATCTCGCTGGCGGCTGCATTGGCCGGGCCAAGCACCTTGAACGATACGGTGTCGTCGCCGTCGCGCGATACGCGCGCACCTTTCGGCCGTTCGATGGAAAAACCGAGCTGCGGGTTGCGATAACGCGCCTCGGCGTCGGTTTCAGCCGGGTCAGAAACAGCAGCGGAAACCGGCACGAAGCTCGATAGAATCGCGTCGCGCTGGGGCGCCGATGCGCCTTCGACGATCATGATCGCGGCGCGATCCTGTGCCAATGCGATCGCCTTGACCGCCCGCGATGCACTTTCGTCGTCCTGTACCAGCACCACGCTGCCCGCCGTGTTGCGGGTTTCGCTGGCCGCACTCGGGTCGCCGATTGTGTCGACTGCGAGCGCGCGCAGCGAGCGTCCGCCCCGCGCGGTGGTCGAAACCCGTAGCGTAAGCGCGTCACTGCTCAGAACTCGCGCATCGCTATCGCGCTCGTGCGGCCTATCGGCGGCGTCGAGTTCGAGTTGGCGCGGATAGTCGAACTCGAAGCCCGCGCGCGTATCGCGATAGTGAGCGAAGTTCGCAGGCGCCGCCGGGCTGGCGGTGGCCTGGTCTGGCGAGGGCTGTTCTTTATCGCTTGCGAGCAGCGCGCCGGCGTTGCAGGTCATGGCCAGGGCGAGCAGTCCGGTGATCCAGAGTCTTGAGAGTCTTGGGTGTGAAGCCTTGCCGTATCGCATGGCGTTATCCGTTCGAGATGATGCGTCCTAACCGACACCCCGGGCGCGCCGAGGTTTCGTTGCCGGTCGACGTTGTTGCGTTGACAGCGTCGATCGCTGCGCGCAATGTCAAATCTTCGGCCACGGCCGAATATAAAAGTTCAATACGAACAATAACTAACGTTGGAGGAGACAATGTACGACAGCAAAAATCTCGAACGCCTGGGCCAGCTCGATGCCGGCGCGCCACAGGGTATGGACGCATTCTGGGCGTTCGACAAGGCGGCTTTTGCCGAGGGCGCAATCGACGCCAAGACCAAGCAGCTGATCGCGCTCGCGGTCGCCATGACTACCCAGTGCCCTTATTGCCTCGAGCTGCACACTCAGGCCGCGCGTGATGCCGGCGCCAGCAACGAAGAACTCAGCGAAACCGCGGTCGTCGCGGCCGCCATTCGTGCCGGCGGCGCCATCACCCACGCGACGCATATGTTCGCCAAATAAAATGGCGCCGGGGTGATCGCGGCTAAGGCTCGATCTCCTTGGCCCAGTTCAACTCGCGATAGCGCGCCACGTCGTCGCCGAAGAACGGGTATTTGACGATTTCAAAATACGGCGAGTGGTCGAAATCGCGCGGCGTAATCAAGCGCGCATTGCGGCGATGAAACACCATGTCTCCGCCATCGCCGCGATGGAGCGTGGGCAGGATGGGATAGCGCACGCTGGCAAAGGCACGGGCGATCAGCGTGGAGCAAATCGTGCGCGCCATCTCACCATGGCCGACTTCGAACAACGAGGAGCGCCAACGTCGGGGCAACAGGCCGTAGGGAAAGAAGAACCGCAGCAGATCGCTGATATGACGCAGGTCGTAGGGGGTGCCAACGCGTTCGATACAGAACTCGATCACCGCCAGGCTGTCGCTCTGCGAAAGTTCACGCGCACGGCACAGACGTAGATGCTCGTAGCGGTAACGAGTGATGGGCGACAAATGCACGCCGTGCCCGATCTCGGCTTCGAGCAACATAGGCGTCGTATCGGCGATGCCTTGCGCACGTAGCGGTGAGACATCTACGCCGAGCAAGGCCAGTTCGGCAACCGTCCCCAAATGCAACGCGGCGTGTGTCCAGGCGCTGAGGGTCACGCTCTGAATCACGCCCGATACACGGCTTCGGCCTTCGACGAGCACAATATCGGCACGCTGAAGATGCTCACAGAGACGACCGAAGTCGTTGCGCGGCATGCCCAGTGGCCGTGATTCGGCCGCCAGCCAATCCACGACCGGTTCGGTGAGACGGCGACGCAGGCTTTGCAATGGCGCAGTAATCTTCATGACGATCTCAGCTTAGCAGCCTGAATGTACTTCGAGAGGCGCACAGCGCTTCGGCTGAAGCCGTGGTTGCTGTATAATCCAGCCATTCTCAGGCGGCCGCCGTCGGCACGCGAGCTTGAACCCGGCATCTTTCGCAAGCCTGGTTCATAACGCGACGCCCCGTCGTAACGGCGGCCGACCCTACGCCCAGTCAACAAGAGATCGCATTGGCCCGGTCGCGCACTATCGAACGTTCCAGCCTCGTGCTCAGCCTGCTGGCCGTGTGCGTGGGTGTGGCTGCGGGCTATGGCGCTTCGATCTTTCGCGATCTCATCGCGCTGTTTCACAACCTTGCCTTCTTCGGCGAGTTGTCGCTGGTCTACGACGCCAACGAACATACCGCAGCCAGCCCCTTCGGGGCGTGGATCATCATCGTGCCGATGCTGGGCTCGGTGGCTGTCACCTTTCTCGTGCAGAATTTCGCCCCCGAGGCCAAGGGCCACGGCGTGCCGGAAGTCATCGACGCGATCTACTACAAGGGCGGACGGATTCGTCCGAGCGTGGCCGGGGTGAAAGCGCTGGCCTCTTCCATCTCGATCGCCACCGGCGGCGCGGTCGGCCGCGAGGGCCCGATCATCCAGATCGGCTCGGCGCTGGGTTCGAGTATCGGCCAGGCCACGCTGCTGCGGGAATGGCAGCGCAATACGCTGATCGCCGCCGGCGCCGCGGCCGGCATTGCGGCCACCTTCAATGCGCCGCTTGGCGGGCTGCTGTTCGCAATCGAAATCATCCTGCCGGAAACGTCGGGGCGCACGCTCATACCGGTGGCATTGGCCACGGGCGCAGCCTCGTTCGTGGGCCGCGCGCTGTTCGGCAATACGCCGTCCTTCGATATCCCGGCGCTGGCCAATAACGCGCTCGATCTGAATTCGCCCGAACTGCTGGGCGTATACGTCGTCTTCGGCATTCTGATGGGCCTGGCCGCGCTGATATTCACGCGCAGCATCTATGTGTTCGAGGCCCTGTTCGAACGAATGCCGGGCAACGGTTACTCGCGCCACCTGATCGGCATGGGTCTGGTGGGCGTGATCATGTACGCCTTCCTGGAGCTGAGCGGCCAGTACTACGTTCAGGGCGTCGGCTATGCCACGATCCAGGACATTCTGGAGAATGCGCTCACCTCGCCCTGGCTGTTGCTGCTGTTGTTCGCCGGCAAGCTGCTGGCGACCTCGCTCACCCTGGGTTCCGGTGCCTCCGGCGGTGTGTTCTCGCCGGCGCTGTATCTGGGCGCGACGCTGGGCGGCGCGTTCGCCGTGGCCATGCAGCATTTCACGCCCTGGTTCCAGCTGGATGTGGCCACCATGGCCGTGCTGGGCATGGCCGCGGTGGTGGCCAGCTCCACGGGTGCGGCGCTGACCGCGATCGTGATCATCTTCGAGATGACGCGCGACTATCACGTGATCATCCCGATGATCATCGTGGTGTCTATCGCGTATTACGTGCGCCAGTTCCTGATGGCGGACACCATCTATACGTTCAAGCTCACGCGCCGCAATCATCCGGTGCCGGCCTCGCTCGAAACCAACCTGTTCATGCTGCAGAAGGCGTCGGAGTTCTACGACCCGCGCGTGATCCGCGTGGGCAACAACCGAGGCCTGGCCGAAATTCGTCGCCGCTTCAAACGCTTCGGCCGTCAGGCCCCGAACGTGCTCGTGCTCGATCACGAACAGAAGATTCAGGCCATATTCTCCACGCGTCGTCATTACCGGCTCACCCGCCGGGCCCGGATCCATAGCTGGGCCGACGAACATATGGAAACCGACTATATCGTGGCCGCGGCCGACGACATGATCTTCGATATCGTCGGCCGGCTGCGCGCAGCGAACTGCGAAGTGGCGCTGATCACCCCCGACGGCAAGATGAGCCATCCGCGCGAGGTCGAGGGCGTGCTCACGCTGTCGGACGTGGCGCGCAGCAGCCGTCTCGCCCGCCAGATGGAACGCCGTCGCCCGCGCACGCCCCGACCGAAAACCGACACGCGCTAGTCAACGCGGCGCCTGCCCGGCACGTTTTTTGTATCATGCGCGCCCTATCAAAACGTTAACAGGCCCCAGGCCCGAGCGCAGGATTCACCGTGAACGCTATCGCCCGCTATTTCGATTTCGACACCCTGGGCACGAACTGGCGCACGGAAACCATCGCCGGCCTGACCACGTTCCTGTCGATGGCCTATATTCTGTTCGTGAATCCGGCGGTGCTCTCGCTGGCCTCGGTGCCGGATGCCGCCGGGCTGGGCATGCCACGCGATGCCGTATTCACGGCCACGGCCATCGCTGCGGCCTTTGGCTCGCTGGTGATGGGCATTCTCGCGCGCTATCCGATCGCCCAGGCCCCCGGCATGGGGCTCAACGCCTTCTTTGCGTTTTCGGTCGTGCTGGGTATGGGCATCGAGTGGCAGACCGCGCTCGCCGGTACCTTCGTATCCGGACTGATCTTCATGGCGCTGACCGTGTCGCGCCTGCGCGAACGCGTGATCAACGCGATCCCCAACGAACTCAAGCATGCCGTGGCGGCGGGCATTGGACTGTTCATCGCCTTCATCGGCCTGACCAATGCCGGCATCATCGTCAATGACGATGCACTGCTCGTGGGTCTGGCGCCGCTAACCGACCCGCAGACATTGCTGGCCATATTCGGGCTGGTCGCCACGGTGATTCTGATGACGCTGCGCCTGACCAGTGCCATTTTTCTGGGCATGGCGCTCACCGCCATTGTGGGCATGGTCACCGGCCTGATCGGTCTGCCCGATCATATCGTCAGCCCGGTGCCGGATATCAGCCCGGTGGCCGGCGCGGCCATTTCCCGCCTGCCCGATCTGTTCACGCCGCAAATGGCGGTGGTGATCGGCACCATGCTGTTCGTGGATTTCTTCGATTCGGCCGGCACGCTCATGGGCGTGGCCCGCCAGGCCGGGTTGATCGTCGACAACAAACTGCCGCGCGCGGGGCGTGCCCTGTTCGCCGATGCCCTGGCCACGAGTGCCAGCGGGCTGATCGGCACCTCGTCGACCACCGCCTATATCGAATCCGCCTCCGGCGTGGCCGCCGGTGGGCGCAGCGGCTTTACCGCCGTGGTGGTCGGTGTGCTGTTTCTGCTGGCGCTGTTCTTCTCGCCGCTGTTGGCGGTGGTCACGCAGGCGGTCACCGCGCCGGCGTTGATCGTGGTGGGCGTGCTCATGGCCGCCTCGCTGCGCCATATCGCCTGGGATCGTTTCGAAACCGCGGTACCGGCGTTTCTGACCGTGCTGCTGATGCCGCTGACCTATTCCATCGCCACCGGCATCGCACTGGGCTTTATCGTCTACCCCATCACCATGACCGCCGCCGGGCGCCGCCGCGAAATCCACCCGCTGATGCTCGCCCTGGCGGGGATCTTTCTCGCCTATTTCGTGTTCCTGCGGCCCTAGGGAATTTCGGCAAACCCGTTCGCGATAACCCGTCGCATCGGCGACCGAGCCCCTAGCCCAACGGCAGGCCCTGATATTCCTTCAGGGTTTGCAACACGATTGCCGTCTTCACGTGGCTGACCGTTTCGTGCGCGAGCAGCTGGTCGTTGACCAGTCGCGATAGCGCCTGCAAATCGGTCGTGGCCACCTTGAGGAAATAGTCCATGTCGCCGGTCAGCGCATGGGCCTCCAGCACTTCCGGCAGGCCGCCCAGAAATTCGGCGAAGTGGGCCGCGTTATCGCGGTTATGGCTGGCCAGGGTGACCCAGATCATCACCAGCATCCCATAGCCGAGTTTTTCGAAGCTCAGCTCGGCGCGATAGCCCTGAATAAACCCCTCCTTCTCGAGTCGTGCCCGACGGCGCGAACACTGCGACGGCGACAGCGATACAAGCGCGGCCAGTTCGTTGCTGGTAAGCCGTCCTTCGCGCTGAAGCTGGTCCAGGATCTTTCGATCGAATTTATCCAAATGCATGATCGGCGCACCTGTTTTGATTTTTATGCATTAACAATGCGTAAACGGACGATTTAAGCCGCACTCTGCGCCACGTTCGCACGCATCCACGCATAGTATTGAAGCAAGCAATAAAACTAAAACAGTCCGATTCACGACAACCGGCTGCCCTGCGCAACGCCCCGATGTGCGGTTGAGTTGTCGTGTGAACGTGCGAAGGAGATGCATGCCTATGAAGCAGCCCGAGCCCAGGCCGAGCCGCGTGCCGGCCCCGTCAAGCGCGCCCGCGCTGGCGGCGTCGCCGTCGATGACGCTGACCGATGCCGATCTGAAAACGCTTTACCAGTTACTGGTGAGCGTGCGGCAACTCGACAAGGCCGCGGTCGCCTGGCAACGCCAGGGTATTTTTCCAACCTATGCGCCCGCCCTCGGTCAGGAGGCTGCCCAGGTCGGCAGCGCTTATGTGCTTGATCGAACGCGCGATTTCGCGTTTCCCACCTACCGCGAGATCGGCGTAGCCCGTGCGCTGGGGGTGAACATGGCCGAGTATCTGGCCACCCACAAAGCACTCTGGCACGGCGGTCTTTACGACCCGGTCACCAGCCGGCTGGCGCCGATTCAGGCCGTGGTCGCCGGCTCGGTACTGCACGCGGTCGGCTGGGCACTCGGTGCCAAGCTCGACGCAGCCGATACGACCGATCTCCCCGTGGCGATGACCTACTTCGGTGACGGCGCCAGTTCCCAGGGCGATGTGCACGAGGCCATGAATTTTGCCGGCGTCATGCAGGTGCCGGTGGTGTTTTTCGTCCAGAACAACTGCTGGGCCATTTCGCTGCCGACACACGAACAGGTCGCCGGCAACGATATCGCGGCGCGGGCCCACGGCTATGGCATGCCCGCGTTACGTATCGACGGCAACGACGTAACGGCCGTCATCGACGCCTGTTCGCGGGCGGTTGCGCATGCACGCGCCGGGCGTGGCCCGGTACTCGTGGAAGCACTGACCTACCGGCGTGGCCCCCATTCCACCAGCGACGACCCGGGCCGCTATCGCAGCCTCGAACAAGAGCGCGCGGACGCCGGCGACGACCCGATCGAGATGCTCAGACGCGCGCTTGAAGCAGGCGGCGATATCGCCGAGGCGTTCTTCACCGACGTACAGACCAACGCCGAGCAGGAACAGGACGAGGTTTTCGGCCAGCTTGCGGCCATGACCACCCGCCCGGGCCGGGAGATGTTCGATTACGTCTTTCAACAGCCGACGGCGGTGCTACGCGCCCAGCAGGCCCATTGGCAGAGCGAGACTGAATATGATGCATGAGCTTCGTCACCCCGATTCGCGCGCTACGCGATCGCCTGTCCCGGGCGCGCGCCGCCGCAACGAGCGCGCCGCCAATCAGCGCCCAAAAACGCCCGCACCAAGCGTGATGTCGATGCAGCAGGCGTTGAATGCCGCGCTCGCAGATATCCTCGACACGGACCCGCGGGCATTGATCTTCGGTGAGGATGTCGGTCGTCTGGGCGGGGTGTTTCGGGTCACCGACGGCCTGCGGCAACGCTTTGGCGCCGAACGCTGTTTCGACACGCCACTGGCGGAATCGGCCATCGTCGGCATGGCCGTGGGCCTGGCCATGAACGGCTGGCATCCGCTGCCCGAGATCCAGTTCGACGGATTTTCCTATCCGGCGATGAACCAGATCATCGCGCAGCTGGCGCGTATGAACTACCGCAGCCGCGGGCATCTGCCCATGCCGGTAACCCTGCGTATTCCCAGCTTCGGCGGTATTCGCGCGCCGGAAATGCACGGCGAATCGCTGGAAGCCCTGTTTGCCCAGGTGCCGGGCTTGAAAGTGGTCGCGCCCGCCACGCCGCAGCAGGCCTATCAGCAGTTGCGCCATGCCGCGGCGTTACCCGATCCGGTGATCTTCATGGAGCCCAAGGCGCGCTATTGGCAGCGCGAAACAGTCCAGCGCGAAGTGGGCGATGACTGCGAAGGCGCGCGCATCGCCCGACACGGCAAACACGCCACCCTGATCGCCTGGGGCGCGATGGTCGCGCGCTGTCTGGAGGTCGCCGACATGGCCGCCGAAGACGGCGTGGAACTGGAAGTACTGGATCTGCGCTGGCTCAAGCCCATCGATACCGACCGCCTGATCGCCTCGGTGGGCAAGACCCGACGCGCATTGATCGTGCACGAATCCCCCTGCGCTGGCGGGCTGGGCGCCGAAATCAGCGCACTGATCAACGAACACTGCTTTGGCCAGCTGCGCGCACCGGTGGAACGGGTGACCGGCTTCGATGTGCCCTACCCGGCCGGCGAGCTCGAAGACGAATACCTGCCCAATGTGGACCGCATTCTTTTCGGCGTACAGCGCCTGTTGGGTTGAGCCGCGCCTGCGACACGCAATCGCTGACTGCCGACGTACGACAAAGGAGACACGCCATGGCTGAAATCGCATTCTCTCTACCCGATCTGGGCGAAGGCCTGATCGAGGCCACCGTGCTGGAATGGCTGGTCGCGGTCGGCGATCAGGTGGAACGCAACCAGCCGCTGGTCGAACTGGACACCACCAAGTCGTCGCTGGAGCTGCCCTCGCCGCAGGCCGGTCGCATCCTGCGTACGGTCGGCGAGCCGGGCGATGTGATCGAAGTCGGCGACACGCTGGTGGTGTTCGAGGTCGAAGACGACACTGCCGGCATCGTGGGCGGCGTGCCCAAACAAAAGCCCAAGCGTCGGCGGGTGCGCCTGAACGCACCCGACGAAGACTAAGCCGCGCGGCCGTGCAACCCACCCTGTCATGGAGCGTTTGGGCATGAACGACAGCTTTGACACCGACTGGTATCCCGCGCCCGAACCCGTCAGCGAGCGGCCGGTCGTACTCATCCACGGCTTTGCATCCAACGCCGAGCTCAACTGGCAGCAGACCGGCTGGCTCGATGCCCTGGCGCAAGCGGGCCGCCACGTGCTCACGTTCGACCTGCCCGGCCACGGCAGGGCGCGCGATATCACCGACCCGGCACGCTATACGCCGGATGCGATTTGTGCGGCACTTGCGTATCGGCTCGACACGATGCCGGATAGCGCCGCCCATGGCGTGGATATCGTGGGCTATTCACTCGGTTCTCGCCTGGCCTGGGATTTCGCCGATGCCTACCCGCAGCATGTGCATGCGATGGTGCTCGGCGCGCCCGCGCTGGATGACCCGTTCCAGGGCATGGATATCGACGCGGCCGCCGCGTATCTGAACGATGCACAGCCCATGCGCCAGCCGCGCGACGAACAGCTACTGGCGCTGGCGCAGCGCATCCCCGGCAACGATGCGCAAGCGTTGCTACGCGTGGTGCGTGCACTGGTCGACGCGCCCTTCAGGCCCGGCCGGCTATGCGACACCCCGGTATTGCTGATGGCCGGCGACAAGGACGAACTCGCGGCGACCATGCCGCAATTGGCCGAACATGCACGCCATGCCGAGCTCGCGTGGTTGCCCGGACGAAATCATCTGAACGCGGTGACCGCGCGGGCGTTCAAGCGCGCGGCCATCGATTTTCTAGCCGAACCCACGAGCAAACGCGACTAGCGCGGGAGGCGTCGCACCGCTGCCATACCGGGGCCGGCCCGTTTCTGCGGGCTGTGTCACCCCATCGAAGGTCAATAAAAACTTTACAATACAATAAAATAAAACCGCCCAATCGGCCCACGCCTGTGCGAAGCGGTGCGTTCGAGGAGATCGAAAATGAGTGAACAACACAGCCAGCCATCGACGTCATCGAACGCGGCCCGCGCGGCGAGCCCGCGACGATCGCGTTATCTGGCGGCCATGGGGCCGGGTTTTCTGTTCGCGGGCGCGGCTATCGGCACCTCGCATGTCGTACAGGCCACGCGTGCAGGCGCGGATTACGGCACCGGCCTGCTGGCGTTTATCCTGCTGGCGATCCTGATCAAGTATCCCTGCTTCTATTTCGGCCCGCTCTATGCGAGCAAGACCGGCAATTCGCTGGTGGAAGGCTATCGCCAGACCTTCGGCAAATCGGTGGTGGCCCTGTTCGGGCTCGTCCAGATACCCGTGTTCGCGATCATCGTGGCCGCGATTGCCATCACCACCGCGGGCGTGGGTGGCAACCTGCTCGGGATCGGCCTGAGCGGGCCGACACTTGCCACGGTGCTGATCGTGGCCTGTTGCGTCATCATCTATGCGGGCGGCTATGCCATTGTCGATGCCGTCAACAAGCTGTTCATCGCCATTCTCAGCGTAACCACGCTCATCGCGACCGCGCTGGCCCTGCCGAACGTGGACTGGAGCTTCTACCCCAGTACGGCCGTTTCGCCCTTGCTTAGCCACACCACGTTCGTGACGCTTGTAGCCGTGCTTGGCTTCATGCCGTCCGGTCTGTCGCTTTCGATCGTCAACTCGCTGTGGTCGCTGGCGCGTAACGATGCCAACGGCATGCGCGCCGACAGCCGGCAGGAACGCGCCGATTTCGATATCGGCTATATCGGTTCGGCGCTGATTGCCGCCTGCTTCGTGATCATGGGCGCGGGCGTGCTGCACAGCCAGAACATCAACCTGGCTACCGGTTCGGTCGGCTTTGCCAGCCAAGTGGTCGATCTGTATGTGGCCACACTGGGGCCATGGAGCGGCTTCGTGGTCGGCATTTCCATATTCACGGTGCTGCTGACCACGCTGCTGACCGTACTCGACGGTTTTCCCCGCGTCGTGGTCGCCGTGTTCGAAAGCCTGGGCCGCGACGAAGCCAGCCCGCAGCCCGAGCAGGTTCGCGTCGGCCAGCGCCAGGGCGCACTCTATCTGGCCATGGCCGCCCTATCGGTATTGGCGGTGCTGATTCTGTATTTTCTGATGAGCAATTTCTGGTTGTTCATCAACTTCGCGATGATCACATCCGCCGTTATCAGCCCACTGCTGGCCGCGCTCAATCATTTCACCATCAACGGCGTATCGGTCGCGCCATCCGATCGGCCATCGGCATTACTCAACGCCTGGAGTGGCCTTGCGATCGTCACGCTGGCCGTGTTGTCGCTGTGCTACCTGTATGTGCGTTTTTTGAGCTAGCCGAACGGCACGCACCGCCCATTCGCTGGCTGGATGCGCACCGCCCGGCGCCCGGCCGATGACCGCACGAGCATAAGGAATTCGCCCCATGTCCGTTCTCGCCGACCTGCAATCCGCTTTCGCACCGGAGCGCGTGATCGCCCCCGAGCACATCCCTGTGGGTCATCGCAGCGACTGGGGCGTGGCCCTTGCCAGTGACGAACAGCCGGCCGCGCTGGTCTATGCCCATGATGCCGACGACGTATCCCGTGCGCTCGAAATCTGTGCGCGCCATGCCTGCCCGGTGGTGACCCAGGGCGGGCTCACCGGCTTGACCGGGGCCGCCACACCCAGCCACGGCTGTGTGATCGTCAGCCTCGAACGCATGCGCACCATCGAGGAAATCGATACGGCGGCCGCCACGATGACCGTCGAGGCCGGCGTCGCGCTGGAACGCGTGCAGCAGGCCGCCGCCGAGGCCGGCCTTTTCTTCCCGCTGGATCTGGGCGCGCGCGGCTCCTGTCAGATCGGCGGCAATATCGCCACCAATGCCGGCGGCAACCGCGTATTGCGCTATGGCATGGCCCGCGATCTGGTACTCGGCCTGGAAGTGGTGCTGGCCGATGGCAGCGTGGTGACTTCGCTCAACAAGATGCAGAAGAACAACGCCGGCTACGACATCAAGCATCTGTTCATCGGCAGCGAGGGCACGCTGGGCATTATCACGCGCGCGGTTCTGCGCCTGTTTCCGGCAACCACGAGCGAATCCACCGCCTTGTGCGCGGTATCGGACTACGACGCGCTGCTCGCATTTCTGGCCCATGCAAAAGCGCGGCTCGGGCCCACGCTATCGGCCTTCGAGGTGATGTGGCCGGATTTCTATCGGCTCGCGCTTGGAGCCCACGACATGCGCCCGCCGCTGGACGATAAGCATAGCGCCTATGTCCTGCTCGACACCCTCGGCACCGATGCCGAGGCCGATCAGACCCGCTTTGAAGAAACGATCGCCAGCGCGTTGTCCGAAGGGCTCATCACGGACGCGGTGCTGGCCCAGTCGCTGAACGACAGCGAACGACTCTGGCGACTACGCGGCCTGGCCGGCGAATTCAGCCGCGTGTTCTCGCCGCGTATCGATTTCGATATCAGCGTGCCGATCGGCGATATCGGCGTATTCCTCGAACGCGCCTACGCCGCGCTGACCGTGCAATGGCCTGCGGCGCGCATTCTCAGCTGGGGCCATATCGCCGACAGCAATGTGCATCTGTCGGTGAGTATCGACGAGCAGCCGCAACCGCTGGAAGCCGTCGAACGGGTCGTCTACGGCCTGGTGCGCGAGTACGGCGGCTCGATATCGGCCGAACACGGCATCGGCCTGCTCAAGAAACCGTTTCTGGATTATTCGCGCAGCCCGGCCGAAATCGCGCTCATGCAGCGCATGAAACACGCCCTCGATCCGGCCGGACTGCTCAACCCCGGCAAGGTGATCTGAGCGGCCCGACAATCGGCGGGCACGGCCAACGCGGCTATTTCGTGGCCGCGCACGACAACCGACCGTCGTCCGCGCTGATCATATCGCGCAGGGCAGCCAGCACCGCAGGCAACCGGGTATAGCCGTCGCGGCCGAGAAAATGTCCGCCGGTCGGCGTCAGCAGAAACGGGGCCTGCAACCGCTCAGCCAGCGCCATGCTGTGCCTAAACGCCACGATCGGATCGTCGCGCGCCGAGATCACCCGCTGCCGGTCGACCGCCGCGTGTATCGCTTCGAAATCGACCGGCGCTGCAACGAAGGCGTCGAGTTGCGGCAACGCGGGCAATGGATCGGCGAATGCCGATACCAGCACCATACCCGCCCAGTGCGCGCTCGCCGGATCGGCATCGATACGCCGCTGTAACGCCGCCAGCAGCGCGATCCCACCCAGGCTATGGGCCACGAAATAGACCGGGCGTTGCACATCGCCGGTCAGCTGATCCAGGCGTTCGGCCCAGGCCCGGGGGTCGGGGGCTGACGAGTCGGGCAGGGCGATACGCCGGGCTTCGATCCCGCGCTCAGCCAACGCGGTTTCGAGCCAGCCAAACCAGTGGTCGGCCGGTGTGGCCGCATAGCCGTGGATGATGAAAACCAGCGGCTGCGCCGATCGGCTGCTCTCGGCGGGCGCAGCCTGCGCAAAGCACGCACAGGCCGCCAGCAACAGCAGGCCCAGGCATTTGAACGAAGACGACATGGCGACGATCTATCGAGTGATTGACGAACCGATCCTGCGCCCTGACAGTACTGTCAAGGTCAACACCTGCGGAACCATGCATATCGGCGAGCTGGCGAAACACAGCGGTATCAGCGAGCGCATGCTGCGTTACTACGAAAGCCGGGGCGTGCTGTCGCCGCGTCGCAGTCGCGCCGGCTACCGGCAATACAGCGAAGCCGATCTGCGCCAGGCGATGCTCGTGCGACAGCTCAACGAGGCCGGTCTCAAGCTCGACAGCGTGGCCGTGTTATTGCCGTGTCTGGTCGACGACGGGCCGCGTTTCGACCCCTGCGATCGCGTGCGCGCCACATTGGCGAACGAACTGACCGCGCTCGACCGCAAGCTCGACGAGCTGCAGCGAAGCCGTGCACTACTCGCCCGTCTGGTCGACCAGGTCGAAAACGCTGGCTAACGCCCGAGCAGGCGGCCGAGCGGACGCAGCTCTTCGATATGATCGAAGGTGACCTTGCAGACCACGAGCAACGGTACGGCCATGAGCATGCCGGCCACGCCCCACAGCCAGCCCCAGAAGAACAGCGCGAAGAACACCATCAACGGGCTCATTTCGAAACGCTGGCCATGCACGGCCGGGGTCACGAAATTACCCTCGAGCACGTTGAGCGCGAACACGGCGGCGGGTGCGGCCAGTACGTGCCCCAGGGTGTCGAAGGTGGCAAAGGAGGCCAGCGTAATCGCCGCCAGCGAGATTGCCGCGCCCGCATAGGGGGCGAAATTGAGCACGCCCACGAGCACGCCCCAGAGCACCGGATCGGACAGGCCGAGCAGCCATAACACCAGCCCCGCACTGATGCCGAGCAGGGTGTTGATGACGGTGACGGTGAGCAGATAACGGCTTATATCACTTTGCAGATGCCGCACGATGCGTACCGCATTGCGCCGACTTCGCCCCGTTCGCGTCATGATGAGCAATTTTCGGAACACGAAGCCACGCCCGCACAGCATGAAGTAGAGCATGATCAGGGTCATGAACAGAATGCCGCCGGACCATTGCAGATTGGTCACGATCTGGTCGCGCAGGCTCTGTTCGTTAATGCTGATGGTCTGGCCCTGATTGGCGGCCTTGCCGATCATCTTGGTGGCCGCTTCCTTGGTCTTCTCCGTGCTTTCGTTCATCTCCTGGATCTGCTGCTGAAGCTGCGTTGTCTTCTCGTCGAAGGAGGTGAACGCTTCCGGTGCGTGCTTGATCCAGTACTGCGCGGGCCCCATGAGCGTGTAGCAGCCGTAGATGACGATGGCCGCGAAGCTGCCGATCAGCAGCATGGCGCTGATCCAGCGCGGGATGTACCAACGCTGCATGCGCGTGACCAGCGGCCCGAGCAGCAGGTTGAAGATGAGCGCGAGGGCGACCGGAATGAAGATGAAACGCGCGAAATAGAGCGTATACAGGGTCAGCAGGACCAGAATCGCGGTCATGATGAACGAACGCACCTGAATCGGCCGCTCGAACAGACGCATCACGTCTTGGTCGGATGATTCCTGGTTGTCCTGATGCGTCTGGGCCATACGATCTCCTATCGGCGCACCGCGTGCGAACTTCAACAGCGCGCCACGGTAGCGCGCGGCTCGCAGCGGCGCTATCCGTAACCGTGCGTAGCCGCGATGCGCGCTACTGCCATGGTTATACTGCGAAATCGCTGGCCTGACACGCGCGTTCACCGACGAGCGCACCCAGGATCATGACGCTCTATATCGACTACGCCGACGAAATCGAATCGCTGATCGCCAACGGTGCACTACCGGCCGGCGAGCGCCTGCCCTCGGTACGCGAAGTCAGCCGCCGGCGCCAGCTCAGCGTATCGACCGTGTTACAGGCCTACCGACTGCTCGAGGCCCGTGGCCTGATCGATGCCCGGCCGCGGTCGGGCTATTACGTCAGCGACCATGGCCCACGCTATCCGCAACGCCCGATGCCAACACCGGTGGCGCCACCCGCCGAGGCCGTGGCCGTCGATCGCAGCCGGCTGATCCATGACGTGCTCCATGCCAGCCGTTCGCGCGCGTTGATCCCGCTGGGATCGGCCTTTCCGGACCCGCGGCTGTTTCCACTCGCGCGGCTGCGGCGGTCGGTCTATCGCGGCCTGCGCGATCTGGACGCGCACCAGAGCGTCGAGGATCTCTCGCCGGGCAACGCCGAACTTCGGCGCCAGATCGCGATTCGCTATCACCTGGATGGCCAGGCGGTCGATCCCGAGGAAATCGTGATCACGCACGGCGCACTGGAAGCGCTCAATCTATGTCTGCAGGCGGTCACCCGCCCCGGCGATACCGTGCTCATCGAGTCGCCCACGTTCTACGGCGCGCTGCAATCGATCGAACGCCTGGGTCGGCGCGCGGTCGAGCTGCCCATCGACCGCGCCACCGGGCTCGATCTCGAACGCCTGCGCGACTGTATCCAGCACCAGCGCCCGGCCGCCTGCTGGCTGATGCCGACGTTTCAGAACCCCACCGGCGCGCTGATGTCGGCTGCTGGTAAAAAAGCGCTGGTGGAACTGCTGGCCGAATACGACATCCCGCTGATCGAGGACGATGCCTACGCCGAGCTGTATTACAGCGGCCAACGCCCGCCGCCGGCACGCGCTTTCGATACCACTGGCCATGTCCTGCATTGCGGGACATTCTCCAAAAGCCTCGCGCCGGGGTATCGCATTGGCTGGGCGATGCCCGGCCGCCATGCGACAACCGTGCTGCGCTACAAGCTCGAAAGTACGCTGGCGGCGTCGTTGCCGGCCCAGGTCGGGCTGGCCCATTATCTGCAGGGCACGCACTACGACCACCATCTGGCGATGCTGCGTGCCGAGTTGTGCCGGCGCCGGGATCGACTCATCGAACAGTTGCAGGCCCAGCTGCCGGCCGATATCGAATTCACCCGCCCTGACGGCGGCTATGTGTTGTGGTTACGCCTGCCGGCCGGCATCGAGGCCACCGAACTCCACCGCCGCGCGCTGGCCGCGGGCGTGGCGATCGCGCCCGGCGTGCTGTTTTCCACCGGGCCGGCCTTCGACCAGCATATCCGCCTGAACTACGGCCACCCGAACACCGACGAACTGGCCGAAGGCATCGCCCGACTGGGCGAAGTGATCGCCCGCTGGGCCTAGCCCAGATAGGCCAGCGTCAGATGCACGGCGGCATAGAACAGCAGCACGACCGCGCCGGTCATCAACAGTGCACACACAATGAAATGCATGGGCCGGCCATGATTGAAATCGCGCCGGCGCGCACGCGAGCTCTGCACGCCGAAGAATGCGGCGGCCACGCTGAACACCACCTGCCACCAGCGCGGTGCGTGCTGGCCAGCCGGGCATTCATCCGCCGATGAACAACGATCGGTCGATTTCATAACGTATTTCGACTCACGCAGGAACCTGACTTTCATTGTCCAGCGCAAGCGCCGCGCCACCAGCCACAGTTTTGACGCTTTTTGCATAACAAAACGCCGGCGACCCAACTGTTATGGGTTTTGGTGACCTACTGTGGCTTGGTCGTGGGCGCGTCTACACCGATAATGGCGCACAAACGCGGCCAACGTGCCGCCTACCGACGCGAGGATGTGGCCACGGTGTCCGTTATTCGGCTGTTTTTTATTGGCGCTTTGCTGGTTTCGGCGTTAGCCGCCAGCACCGGCGCGTTCGCGCATGGCGCCACCGCCTCGGGCGACGCGATGGCCGATCGGGTGGAAGCCTGTACCGCCTGTCATGGCCCTCAGGGCCTTGAGCTGGAAGACGGTTACATCCCCCGTATTCACGGCAAGCCGGCCGGCTATCTCTACAACCAGCTGGTCAATTATCAGGACTACCGCCGCCGCAACCGCAGCATGAACCACATGGTGGCGCATCTGTCGCACGAATATCTGTACGAGATCGCGGATTATTTCGCCGATCAGCATGTGCCCTATCCCGCCCCGGCCGCGGCGCCGAGCGATGCACTGGCACGCCGCGGCGAACAGCTGGTGCACGAAGGCGACGAAAAAGCCGGCGTGCCGGCCTGTGCTGCCTGCCACGGCCAGCGCCTGACCGGCGTCGAGCCGAACACCCCCGCGCTGATCGGCCTGCCGCGTCAATACATCATGGCCCAGCTCGGCGCCTGGCAGGTGGGCACGCGCCATGCGGCCGCGCCGGATTGCATGGCCAGGATCACCCAACGTCTCGACGGCCGCGATGTGGAAGCGGTGGCAGCCTGGCTGGCCGCGCAGCCCATTCCGTCGGACACGCGCGCGCTGGAAAGCGCCGTCGTCGATCCGCCGCTGGAATGCGGCAGCGTCCCTGCGCCGGAGTCCTAGATCGTGTTTCGCAATCGTATTTTCGTGCTGGCCGCGCTCGTCATCACACTTGTGGCCAACGCGGCGAGCGCAGCCGATCAGGCCACGCTCGAACGCGGCGAATATCTGACCCGCCTGGGTAACTGTGCCGGCTGTCATACCGCGCCGGGAGGCGACGACTTCGCGGGCGGTCTGGCGCTGGCCAGCGATTACGGCACCTTCGTCACGCCCAATATCACCCCCGATACGACCACCGGTATCGGCGACTGGAGTGCCGACAACTTCTACAACGCCCTGCATAACGGCGAGCGCGCCGACGGCTCGCCCATGTATCCGGCCTGCCCGTACCCGAACTACACGCACGTGCCGCGCGCGGATATCGACGCGATCTACGCCTATCTACAAAGCGTGCCCGCAATCGAGCAGCGCCAGGCCGATCACGAACTGGGCTTTCCCTATCGCTATCGCAGCCTGCTCAATGTCTGGCAGATGCTGTATTTCGATGCCGGCGAAATCGCAGCCGACCCGGAGCAAAGCGATGACTGGAACCGGGGCCGCGAACTCGTGGCCGGGCTGGGCCATTGCGATGCCTGCCATCGCGCGCGGGCGACCCTGGGCGCGACCGACGACGACCCCGACGCGCCCGGCGCGTTGATTCATGGCTGGTACGCGCCGCCACTGGCCGACCCGGAACAGGCCGGGCTGCAACAACTGGATCTAGCCGAGGCCGCCGCGTTTCTGCAAAGTGGCAAACGCGAACATGCCGCGATGATGGGGCCGATGGCGGATGTGGTCTTCGAAAGCCTGCAATACATGCACGACGACGATGCCCGCGCGATGGCGACCTATCTGAAATCGATTCCGCCGGTCTCGGTGGATTCGCCGCTGCGCCTGATTCGCATGAGCGACAACGGCCGCCGCGAGGCCATGGCCGAGGGCAAGGCCATCTATGGCGACCGCTGTGCAGGCTGTCACGGCGACAACGGCGAAGGCCGCCACGGCGCCCCAGCGCTGGCTGGCAATCGCGTGGTGACGATGGACAACCCCATCAACGCCGCCAACATGATCCGCCAGGGCGGTTTTGCTGCCGCTACCGAGGGCAATCCACGCCCGCACGGCATGCCGCCGTTCTACGATCTGGACGGGCGCGATCTGGCCGCGGTCATGACCTATATCCGCGGCAGCTGGGGCAACGACGCAGCACCGGTGACCGCGACCAATCTCGAGCGCTGAACGCGCCCCGGCCGGCGGACTGCGATCAAGCGCACGCGCCAACCGCAGATGATATAACATAGCGCTTTTTTGAGAAGCGCTCATGAATCAATCGGTTGGCGCGACGGCGGCCGCGCCGTTCGATACCCCGGCACGCACAGCCGTGCGTTCGCGTATTCAGTCCATCGACGCCCTGCGCGGGCTGGTGATGCTGCTCATGCTGGTCGACCACGCCCGCGAGTTCTTCTTTTTGCATGCGCAGGTGTCGGACCCGATGAACGTCGACGAGGTCACGCCGGCGCTTTATTTCTCGCGCCTGGCGGCGCATCTGTGCGCGCCGGTGTTCGTGGCGCTCACCGGCCTGTCGGCCTGGCTGTACGGCGCCCAGCGCAGCCGGGCCGACGTGAGCGCGTTCTTGTTCAAGCGCGGGCTGTTTCTGGTGGTGCTGGAACTCACCCTGGTGAACTTCGCCTGGACGTTCTCCCTGCCCCCGGAAAAACTCTATCTGCAGGTGATCTGGGCCATCGGCTTGAGCATGATTGCGCTGGCTGCGCTCGTGCACCTGCCGCGCGGCGTGCTCGCCACCCTCGGCGCCGTCATCGTCCTGGGTCATAACCTGCTCGACCCTATTGCCTTCGCGCCTGAGGATTTCGGCTACGTTGCCTGGACGATCCTGCACGATCGCGGCCTGATCGATCTACCGCTAGGCATCGCCGCCCAGACCTCCTATCCGCTGCTGCCCTGGATCGGTGTAATCGCGCTGGGGTACAGCGTGGGGCCATGGTTCGCCAGGGACCGCGACCCGAACACACGCGCGCGTCTGCTCTATGGCACGGGCCTGGCGCTGCTGGCGGCGTTCGCGGTGCTGCGCGTTATCAACGGCTACGGCGAACCCGTGCCCTGGCAGGCGGGCGATGCAGGGCTGCGCACGGCGATGTCGTTCTTCAACCTCACCAAGTATCCGCCCTCGGCGGATTTCGTGCTGTTCACGCTGGGCATCGGCACGCTGTTACTGGCCACGCTCGAACGCGTACCCGCCGGCGCGGCACGCATGTTGGCCGTATTCGGCGGCGCGCCGCTGTTCTTCTACTTGCTGCATCTGTACGTGCTGCATCTGCTCAACCTCGGCGCGCTAGCCTACTTTGGTGCCAACCAGGGGAGTCTGTTCAGCGTGGCAAACATGGGCTATGTGTGGCTGATCGCCGTGCTGCTCGCGCCGCCGCTGGGGCTGGCCTGTGCCTGGTTCGGCCAGCTCAAACGGCGCTCGCCGCAGCCATGGATGCGTTATCTATAGACGCGAAAAAGCCGCCACAGGCAATCGGCCCGTGGCGGCTTTATAACGCGCACTCATAAGATGCGGTCCTGGCTGGCCCTAGCTGGCTAGCGCCGTCAGCCCACCACGCTGGCCGGTTTCATCTTCCTCACGCGAGAGATTGAGCGCGGCAATAATTGCCTTGAGCGCGGCACTCACCGTATCGCTATCCTCGGCGACCGCGGGGATACGCAGCGTATCCTTGCGCAGCTGCACAAAGGCGATGGCATCGGCATCACTGCCGGCCGACAGCGCATGCTCGGAATAATCCGCCACCGCGATCTCTTCGCCGGTATGGCCATGCCAGGCATCGATAAAGGCCGACAGCGGGCCATTGCCGTGGCCCTGTAGCTCGATACGCTGGTGCCCGTCGGAGAGCGTGACGTTCAGGGTCTGGCCATCCTCGCCGCGACGCAGACCGTAGTCCACCAGCGCCAACGGGGCCTGGCGCGAGAAATGCTCGAACAGCAGTTCGCGAATCCGGCCGCTGGACAGCTCGCCGGAGACGCGCTCGCTTTCGGCCTGCACATGCGGAGCCAGCGACAGCATCATCCAGCGTGGCAGGTTGATGCCGAAATCGCGCTCCAGCAAAAACGCCATGCCGCCCTTGCCGGACTGGCTGTTAACCCGGATCACGGCCTGATAATCGCGACCGATATCGCGCGGATCGATCGGCAGATAGGCCACCTGCCAGTGTTCGTCCTCGCCCTGCTTACGCAAGGATTTACGGATGGCGTCCTGATGGCTGCCGGAGAAGGCGGTATAGACCAGCTCGCCCACCCAGGGGTGGCGCGGGTGCAGGGGAATCCCCGTGCATTCGTGCACCACGCGGATGATCTCGTCCGGATCGGACAGGTCCAGACCCGGGTCGATGCCCTGACCGTAGAGATTCATCGCCAGGATCACGATATCCATATTGCCGGTGCGCTCGCCGTTGCCCAGCAGCGTGCCTTCCACGCGCTCCGCACCCGCCAGCATGGCCAGCTCCGCCGCAGCCACCGCGCCGCCGCGATCGTTATGCGTATGCACGGACACGATCACGCTGTCGCGATTCCTGATGTTCTGGCAGAAATACTCGATCTGGTCGGCATGATGATGCGGACCGGCCAGCTCCACCGTATTGGGCAGGTTGAAGATGATCTTGTCGTCGGGCGTGGGCTGCCAGACGTCCATGACCGCTTCGCAGATCTGTACCGAGAACTCGACCTCGGTGGAGGAAAAGCTCTCCGGCGAATATTCCAGGCGCCAGTGCACGCCGGGACGTTTCTGCGCGTTTTCCTTGACTCGCTGGGTGCCCTTGACGGCGATATCAATAATGCCGTCCTCGTCCATCTCGAACACGCGCTCGCGCTGCACCGTGGAGGTGGAGTTGTAGAGATGGATGATCGCCTTGTCCACGCCTTCCAGCGCTTCGAAGGTGCGGTCGATCAGGTGATCGCGCGACTGGGTGAGCGCGGCGATGGTCACATCGTCCGGAATCTGGTCTTCATCGATCAACCAGCGCACGAAGTCGTAGTCCGGCTGGCTGGCCGAGGGAAAGCCGACCATGATCTCCTTGATGCCGACATCGACCAGCAGCTTCCAGAGCCGCTGTTTCTGTTCGACCGTCATCGGCTCGAGCAGGGCCTGATTGCCATCACGCAGGTCTTCGCTCACCCAGATGGGGGCTTTTTCCAGATCGCGATCAGGCCAGGTGCGGTTGAAGGCCGGCACGCGGGGCGCTGCGCGATATTTGCGGTGGTCGAAACGGCTCATGATCTGTCCTCGGCTGATCGCATGTCTGGGCAGCCGCGCTCGCGCAACTGCCGGGCTATTAGTTTAACGCCTACGCTACGGCACACGATTGCCAAAACCCGCTAATCCTCGCGCGATACGCAATTTCCTGCTAATAATTCTCACAATAACGTCACCGAATTGCGCACCATGAAAAACCGCAGCGAATACGTGGAGCTGGATCGCTTCGATCGCCAGATCGTCGAACTGCTCCAGGCCGACGGACGGATCAGCAATCAGGACCTGGCCGAGGCGGTGAATCTGTCGCCCTCGCCGTGTCTGCGTCGGGTACGCGCGCTCGAACAGGCCGGCATCATTACCGGCTATCACGCCCGCGTGAACGACCGCGCGCTTGGCTACGGTCTGACCGCGTTGCTGCTGATTTCCATGGACAAGCACACACCGGAACGCTTCGAACATTTCGAGGCCCGGGTCGCGGCCCTGCCGCAGGTGCAGGAATGCCTGTTGATCACCGGCCAGGAAGCCGACTACCAGCTACGCATCGCGGTGACCGATATGGACGACTACCAGCGCCTGTTGCTGGAACACATCACCCGTATCGAGGGTGTATCCGGCGTGCATTCGAGCTTCGTGCTGCGGCGTGTTTTGCACGATCGTGTGTTGCCGCCGCGTTAGGGCCTGGTTCTTACCGCCGCCAATCGCCTATATTCGCTATTCAGTCGGCGTACGGCGATACAGGCGCATCGTCGCGTCGACCTATCAACCCGGAGTACCGTATGACTCGATCCACACTCGCTGGCCTGCTGGCCCTGACCGTGTTCTCGATGGGCTTGCTCGCGGCCTGTACCAATACGCTGCACGGTGCGGGCGAAGATATTGAAAAAGCCGGCCAGGAAGTCCAGAAGAAAACCGACGACTGACCGCGCGGCCGCCCGGCCCCTACAGGTGCACGTCGGCGTGTGCCGGCGTGCACGCTGGCCCCATGCTGCGTGATTGATGCGTATTACCGGTACACTGGCCGACTGCAACCGCTTTTGAATCAACCGGCGCCATGCGCATGGATAGCGACAATATCTTTCACTGGATCGGCGAAAAGCTCGGCGCCGCCATTCGTTTCATCGTTGATGCCCTGGCCTGGCTGTTCGACAACCTCTACGGCGCGATCGACAGCTTCGTACGCGGGCTAACCGGCGCGCTGGGCATCAATGCCTCGATCTTCAGCCTGCTGATCCTGGTCATCGGACTGGCCATGCTCTATGCCGCCGTACGCGCGCTCATGCGCCGTGCCGTGGTCGCCACGGTGCTATGGACCGTGTTCGGGGTAATCGTGCTGAGCTGGCTTATTCACTAGACCGGCTCACTAGACCGGCAGCGCGTCATCCGTAAAGCGGGTATAGCCCACCTGGTTGCGGCCGTTGGCCTTGGCTTCGTACAGCATGCGATCGGCCTCGCGCAGCACGGCATCGGTCGGCGCTTCGGCGAATTCGGCATCGACATGACACAGGCCCACGCTGACCGTCACCCATTCTGCGGCGGGCGAATGGGCGTGTGGAATCTGCGCATGCTCGACGACTTCGCGCACCGATTCGGCCAGGGTACGCGCCTGTTCACAGCCGCAGTCCATCCATAAAAGCAGAAATTCCTCGCCGCCGTAACGGCCACAAAAATCCAGCGGACGACGGGCATGGTTGGCCAGGGCATCGGCCACCTGCTGGAGCGCCACATCTCCGTGCTGGTGACCGTAATAGTTGTTGTAGGCGCCAAAGGCATCGATATCGATCATCGCCACGGCATAGGATTTATGCTCGCGCCGCGCGTAGTCGTGGGCATGGCTGAGCGCGGTTTCCAGCGCATGGCGATTGAGCAGGCCGGTCAGCCGATCCAGGCGGGACGTATAGCGCAGCAAGCTGGCATTGAGCCAGGTCGCGCGGATCGTGTATTCCGAGGAATAACCCGCAATCACTGCCACGACCACCAGCAGGGCCGTCGTGTAAATATCGTAGGCGCCGTCGATGGGCACGAACCACGCCTCGACCATGAACACCTTGGTCATGACGAACGCCAGCAACGCCAGCTGCAACCAGAAGCGGATTCGCGACAGACACAGCATGGCCACCGCCGCGACGCCAATCAGCTCCAGCGGCAGCTCGAATCCGGCCCGGGCATAGACGACGCGCAAGCCCAGAAAACTCGCGGAAATCACCACGAATAGCAGGGCCATGCCCAGTTCCATTACCGTAGAGGTCGGCCGGCGCAGACACAGGTACAGACACACCAGCGTCATCGGAATCATGACGCTGAACTGGATGAACCGAGTCACGCCGACCAGCTCGTAGGGCAGACCAAGCCAGGGGACATCAATCAGCGCACAGCTAAATACGCCGATCAGGGATAGAAAAATCAGACTGGCACGGCTCAGCCGGCTGGAATGCCGAAGGTAATCGTGAAAATCGTGTTCTAGCGGCCGCGCAAAGTACAGGCGTACGAAACCGCGGTCGATCTGGCGCTGAATCCGCCGCGTCGGGGCGCCGTCCGCGGTGTCCGATCCCTGACCGGCCCCGGCATTCGGACTATCCATATCCGTCGTCGACGATTTCATCCTTTCCCCGCGGCGCGCTTACACCGCCACGTTACCGAAGCCCGCTGTCACACCGTACACAGCCCGGCATTAATCCAAACCAAACGAATGGGCCCATCCGCATAAATACGGACAACGAAACGCAAGCGCTGGACCGTCGCGTTCGGCGAAGAGCGCAACAAGCGCCGCACGCATCAACTGTTTCGATGTCTGGGGCGTAAACCGCACTCTATACAGGTTAGCGGCCGATACAAAAGAAAACTTGATTAGCCCCGAAACTCAGCAGGGTCAGTATCTGACCCACCGGA